>NZ_JBEPLY010000014.1:0-129245 GCF_040545495.1 Martelella mangrovi | reverse complement strand
ATATCGGTTGCAAGAACGGGAATCGGCCTGAGCTTGCGCACGGCCATGGCAAGAACCCCGGTGCCGGTGCCGAGATCGAGCGCATTGCGCGGGGTCTCGGCCTTCAGCACCGTATCGATCATCTCCAGGCAGCCGGCCGTGGTGCCGTGATGGCCGGTGCCGAAGGCCTGCCCGGCCTCGATCTGCAGCGCGATATCGCCTGCGCGACGGTCTTCGCGGTCATGGGCGCCATGCACCAGAAAGCGGCCGGCGCGCACGGGCTTCAGCCCTTCCAGCGACTTGGCGATCCAGTCGACATCGGGAATGATCTCCTTTTCGACATCCGGTCTTTCCCCAGCGTCGAAAATCTCAAGTGCGCTGTCAAACACCTGCCGCAGCGCGTCTTCCTCTTCGGCTTCCAGATAAACCGAGGCTTCCCAGATACAGGCCTTTTCGTCAATTTCCATCGTTGCCAGCGCATAGGGCTCCTCGCCCAGAAGCTCCGAAAGCGCATCGAGAACACGGCCCGCGCCGGCCTCATCGGTGGTGACATAAAGACGGATCTGGCTCACTGGGGTCTGCCTCTGTTGCTGACGGAACGGTTTGCTGACTGGCGATACTGCCGCTGGCCCGTCAAGGCAAGCCCTCAGTCGAGCAGGTTTTCAAGCTTCTGAACCGCGACATCCGGGTCTTCGCCGTAGGCAATCGTGCCTTGGAGCACGCCGCCATCGTTGAGCAGGAAGACTGCGGCATTGTGGTTCATGGTATAGTCGCCGTCGGGCTGATTGGGGTCGAGCGGCACTTTCTCGTAGTAAATGCCGAAGTCATCGACCATTGCCAGCACCTTTTCCGGATCGCCCGAAATCGAACCGATCCTGTCGGAGACATTGGAAATATAGCGCTGCATGATTTCCGGCGTATCGCGCGCGGGATCGACGGTGATCCAGTAGGCATTGATCCTGTCGCCGTCGGGATCGACCTCATGGAGCCAGCCATTCATCTCGAAAAGCGTCGTCGGGCAGACCTCCGGGCAATGGGTGAAGCCGAAGAAGATCGCCGTCGGCTTTTCCCTGAGCGCCTGCTCGGTGATCGTGGAACCGTCACCTGCCGTCAGCTGAAACTCCGGGCCGAAGGGGACATTCATCATCTCCTCATTGGTCTGGCCGATTTCATAGACCAGCCAGACGATCAGCCCGCAAATGACAAGAACGGAAGCCCAGAGCACACGCCGGAACGTCTTCATATCCTAATTCCCTTCGCCAGAACCGGCCTCACGTCTCCAGCAGACCATGCCGGCGATGCCATTCCTCGATCGAAAGTTCCGGATAACCTTCGAAATGAACATGGCCCTCGCCTTCCGGCACATCGACCCAGGCGGCCTTCGATTCGAGCATGATATGCACGATTTCCGGCGGCCGCGGCAAGGGCGTATCGACAACGGAGGCGACGGGATGAACCAGTTCCGGCCAGCGCGCGTCATAAAGGTAAAGCGCCGTGCCGCAATTTCCGCAGAAATGCCGCTCGGCCTCGCTTTCGCCATCATGCATGCGGGCGTGATAGAAACGTTTGTGCTCCGCTCCCGAAACCGACAGCGTGGCGGCATCGCCTGCGAGATTGATGGCAAAGCCCCCGCCCCCGCCGGTTTTGCGGCAGATGCTGCAATAGCAGCGCATATAGGGATAAGGCGTCCTGCTCTCGACGGAAAAGTGAATTTTGCCGCACTGGCAACTGCAATCAAGTCTGATGGTCTCTCTCCCTGTTTCCGTCTGTTCGCCTTGCCTATTCCGGCGCGCCATTCTCCCAGACGACGTCCTGGCCGTAAAGCGGCACGGTCGACATCGACATCTTCGCCGAGCCCTCGGTGATTTCGCGGGTATGGGCCAGATAGATCAGCGTGTTGTTGGCGCGGTCAAAAATCCGGTTGATCACGAGGTTCTTGAAGATCAGCGAGCGGCCCTGCTTGAACACTTCCTCGCCATCCATGCCGAGATCGATATCGCCGATCCGAATCGGCCCGGTCTGGCGGCAGGCGATGGAGGAGTTGGACGGGTCCTCGAACCAGTTGCCCTTCGACAGCCGGTCGATCACCGAACGGTCGAAATAGGCGATGTGACAGGTCACGCCCTCGATTTCCGGGTCGTGCAGCGCCTCGATCTCGATATCATTGCCGACCCAGTCGACCCCGACCTCACCGACCTGTTCGGCCCTTGCGGCGGTCGCCATCAACGCCAGCCCCGCAATAAGGGAAACCAGATATCCACGCATGCCCGCACCCTCCGTTTGTTTCTTAGATACCTCAGCAGATAAGAGCACGCGCCGGTTTTGCAAGCAGACCGGAGGTCTCACCCGCCGATCAGCGTCAGCCATTCATCCTCGTCCATGGTCTGAACGCCAAGCTCTTCCGCCTTTTTCAGCTTCGATCCGGCGCCCGGCCCGGCAACAACGATATCGGTCTTCTTGGAAACCGATCCCGAAACCTTGGCGCCGAGGCTTTCCGCCTTGGCCTTGGCCTCGTCGCGGGTCATTTTCTCAAGGCTGCCGGTAAACACCACCGTCTTGCCGGCGACCGGGCTGGAGGTATCGATGCGCTGTGCATCGTCAAGCGGCGTCACCTCCTCCAGCAGCCGGGCGATCACCGCAACATTCTGCTCCTCGGCAAAGAAATCGACGAGCGCGCGGGCCACCACCGCTCCGATACCGTCGATATTGTTGAGATCGTCCCAGGCATCGCCCTCGCCCGCCGCGGCATCCCGCATCGCCTGCTCGAAGGCGGCATAGGAGCCGTAGGAACGCGCCAGCAGTTTCGCTGTGGTCTCGCCGACATGGCGGATGCCGAGCGCGAAGATGAAGCGCGGCAGCGCGATTTCCCGGCGCTCGTTGATCGACTGGAACAGGTTGGCGACAGAGGTCTTGCCCCAGCCGTTGAAATTCTCAAGCTTTGTCAGCGCCTCGGCCTGCCGGCGTTCCAGCGTGAAGATGTCCGGCGCAGTGCGGATGGCAAGCCCCGCATCCTCATGCTCGAAAAAGAAATCGACCTGTTTGCTGCCCAGCCCCTCGATATCGAAGGCATTGCGCGAGACGAAATGCTTCAGATGTTCGACGGCCTGCGCCCGGCAGGAAAAGCCGGCCGTGCAGCGCCGCACGGCATCAAGCTTGCCGCTGTTCTCGTTGATATCGCGCACCGCATGGGCGCCGCAGACCGGGCAGTGGTCGGGAAATTCGTAAGGTGTCACATCCTCCGGCCGTTTCTCCGGCAGAATATCGACGATCTGCGGGATGACATCACCGGCGCGCTGGACGATCACGTAATCGCCGACCCGGATATCGCGGCCCTCGCGGATCGGCTCGCCATTCGAGCCCTTGCCGACGATATAATCCTCATTGTGCAGCGTTGCATTGGTGACAACCACGCCGCCGACGGTGATCGGCTCAAGCCGCGCCACCGGCGTCAGCGCCCCGGTGCGGCCCACCTGGATGTCGATCGCGGTCAGCCGCGTGATTGCCTGTTCGGCGGGAAATTTATGCGCCGTTGCCCAGCGAGGCGAGCGCGAGCGGAAGCCGAGCCGCGCCTGCAGGTCCAGCCGGTCGACCTTGTAGACCACGCCGTCGATATCGTAATCGAGGTCCCCGCGTTTGACGCCGATCTCGTGATAATGCGCCAGCAGGTCATCGACAGAGGAAAGCCGCTTCATCAGCGGGTTGACCGGAAAACCCCAGGCCTCGAAGGTCTCGACCATGCCCATCTGGGTATCGGCCGGCATCTCCGACATTTCGCCCCAGGCATAGGCGAAGAATTTCAGCTTGCGCTTTTCGGTCACCTTCGGGTCAAGCTGGCGCAAGGAGCCGGACGCGGTATTGCGCGGGTTCACATAGGTCTTTTCGCCCGCCTCGGAGAGTGCGGCGTTGAGCGCGGCAAAATCGCTCTTGGCCATGTAGATTTCGCCACGCACCTCGACGATTTCCGGCGCGCCTTCCGGCAGCCGGTTCGGAATTTCACCGATAGTGCGGACATTGGCCGTCACATTCTCGCCCGTGGTGCCGTCGCCGCGCGTGGCACCGGAGACCAGACGGCCGTTTTCGTAGCGCAGCGACATCGACAGACCGTCGATCTTGGGTTCGGCGGTAAAGGCAATGGAGCCATCCGGCATCTGGCCGAGAAAGCGATAGACCGAAGCGATGAAATCCTGAACGTCTTCGTCGGAAAACACATTGCCGAGCGAAAGCATCGGCACGGAATGGGTGACCGGCGCAAAAACCTCCGAAGGGGCTGAACCGACGCGCGCCGACGGGCTGTCATCACGGACAAGATCGGGAAACCGCGCCTCGATCGCATCATTGCGGTGCTTCAGCGCATCATATTCGGCGTCGGTAATCTCCGGCGCGTCCTTGCCGTGATAGGCGGCATCATGACGGGCGATCTCGCTGGCCAGAAAGGCCAGTTCGGCCTCAGCCTGTTCTCGGGTCAACTGATCGACCGCGACCGTATCGTTCGCCATTGCCGTGCGCTCCTTCATGCCATTCGAGATGGATTAGAGCATCTGGCGCGCGCTCGGCAAGCTCAAAGACCGGCAGACGCCGAAACACCCTCGCCGGTCGCGCTCTCGCCCTTCAGGACCGCCGTGTTAAGCAGCGCCGTCAGCGGCAGGTGGTCGGATGCCGCCCGCGCCAGAAGCGAATCATGAACGGCGAGATCGGCCACCAATCCATCGCGATTGGCAATGATCCGGTCGAGCGCCAGCACCGGCCAGCGGGCGGGAAAGCTCGCGCGCGCCGGCGGCAGAGACCCGAATGCCTGTTCAAACTTCTTCAGCGCCGAACCGTCGCCAAGCCGCCATTCATTCATGTCGCCCATGATCACCGACGGCGCTTCGACGCGGCGGCCGAGCATGCCGATGATATGGTCCGCCTGCTGGCGCCGCGCCCAGCGCAAAAGCCCCAGATGAACGGCGGCAACCCGGAGAGAAAGGCCGTTGTTGAGCGCGATATCGGTGACCAGCGCGCCGCGCGGCTCCAGCCCCGGCAATTTCTCGCGGTGGATATCGCGCACCGCGCCGTCACGAAAGAGCAGCACATTGCCGTGCCAGCCATGAGCGCGGGCGCTTGCCTGCACAGGCACGGCCACCAGGCCGGTCTCGGCCTCGACCCGCTTCAGGTCCAGGAGCCCGGTGCGCTCGCCAAAGCGGGTATCGGCCTCCTGCAGGGCGATCAGGTCGGGACTGATTTCGCGAATCACCTCGAAGATGCGCTCCGGATCGCACCGTCCGTCGACCCCGACGCATTTATGCACATTGTAGGTCGCGACCTTCAGCCCGTCTCCGGCCATGGGGACGGCCTTGTCCGGGCGTTTTCCATTTTCGCGGAAGGACCGCATCACGGCATTGGCAAGAGGGGATTTGATCGGGCTCATTTTTTCACTTTGGAAGAATGATCGGCAATAGCAAGCTTATAGTGGGTATCTTTCAAAGATACGGCAAGCCCAGCCACAAAATCCGGTCGCGCAGGCGATAGACAAAGGGGCGCTCGCGAAGCGCCTTGCGCAACACCTGGGTCGAACGCTCGCGCGCTGCAGCGATCCGCGCCTCGATCTCACCGGCAAAGCCGATATCGAAGACCTCAAGATCGGTCTCGAAGTTCAGCCGGAGAGACCGCGAATCCAGATTGGAAGACCCGAGATAGGACCATTTTCCGTCAACAGTCATCAGCTTGGAGTGGTTGAACGGCCCGTTGTCACGCCAGATCCGGCAACCGTTTTCGATGATCTCGTCGAACTGCGCCGTCATCGCCCGATCAACGAGGCCGAGATTGTTCTTGCCCGGCACGATGATGTCCACCGTCACGCCGCGCCGCGCCGCCGTGGCAAGGGCGGAGACAAGATCACGATCCGGCAGGAAATAGGGCGACATGATCAGCACCCGGTCCTCGGCGACCGAAAGCGCGCCCATGATCATGTTGTTGTTGTTGGAAAGGTTGCGGTCCGGGCCGGACGGCACCACGCGGGCAATCAGCGGGCCTTCATCAGACGAGGTCTCGGCAATGCTCCAGGCCGCGCCATCCAGCGTCTCGTGCGTTTCGAAATACCAGTCGGCGGCGGCGACCGCGAAATAATCGGCAACGGCAGCCCCCGTCAGCATGAAATGCGTGTCCTGGGCGGCGTTCGGGCCGGTAAAGGCGGCGCGGATATTCATGCCGCCGGCAAACACCGTCTCGCCGTCAATGATGAGAATTTTCCGGTGGGTTCTCAGATTGGCATAGGGCAGCCGAAGCCTCAGCAGCACCGCGCCGTTGAAGGTCGCAACACGGATGCCATGCTCGCGCAAAAGCCCGGTGATGCGCGGGCGCGAATAACGTGCGCCGATGGAATCGACGAGAATACGGACCTCGACGCCGCGCTTCACCGCATTCGACAGGCTTTCGACAAACCGCTGTCCGATCGCGTCACTGTCGAAAATATAGGTTTCCAGCAGGATCGAGCGCTCGGCCTTGTCGATCGCCTCCAGCATCGCCGCATAGGCCTCGTCGCCGGTTTCCAGCAGGCGAACCTTGTTGCCGGCAGTCGCAGGCATGCCGGTCACGGTGTTGCCCAGCATCCACTGCCCGCCCATGCGCGGCCCGAGATCGGTCACCACGCGGTCGCGATTGATCTTGTGCTTCTGCTCTTCGTGCGCCACCGCATCGGGAACGCTCTCACGCTTGTCGCGCACCGACTGCCGGCGCATGCGGTTGATGCCGGCGACCGCATAGATCGCCGCCCCCAGGATCGGCGACAGCATGATCACGCCGACCCAACCAATCGCAGCGCGCACCTCGTCCTTGGTCATCGTGGCGTGGATCGCCGCCGTCGCGCCGAGCGCAAAGGAAATGACCGCCAGAATATGCGGCCAGTAGTGTTCCAGAAAAACGTTCATCAAGGACAATCCCGTTGGTTTGGCGCTTTCTTACCCGCACCCTGCAGCGCGGCCCGGGGCTGACCTTATATCAGCTACCTCTAAAAAATTCTCAGCTATCGCCGGAGAGCAGCTTTGCCGCCGCTGCGCGCGCCTCTGCCGTCACCTTGGCGCCGGCCAGCATGCGGGCGATTTCCTCCTGCCGTTCCTCCGGCCCGATCACCGCAACGCGGGTTGCCACCGTATCGTCCTTGCCCTTGCCGTTACCGGCCTTGGAAATCAGATAGTGCCCTTTGGCGCGTGCGGCCACCTGCGGCGCGTGCGTAACCGAAAGAACCTGAACATTTTCGGCCAACCGGCGCAAGCGCTGGCCAATTGCATCGGCAACCGCGCCGCCGACACCGGTGTCGATCTCGTCGAAAACAAGCGTCGGCGCAGAGCCCTTGTCGGCAAGCGCCACCTTCAGCGCCAACAGAAAACGAGAAAGTTCGCCGCCGGAAGCCACCTTCATGATCGGGCCTGGCCGCGTTCCGGGGTTGGTCTGCACCTCGAAGGACACCGTGTCGATCCCCTCCGGCCCGGCGCCCGCATCATCGCTTGCGACCACGGCGGTAAAGCGCGCCCGCTCCAGCTTCAGCGCCGGCAGTTCGGCCATGACGGCGGCGGAAAGCTGCTCGGCCACCCTGCTGCGGTCTTCCGACAACACCCGCGCCTTTTCATAAAAAGCCTTTTCCGCGGCCTCGGCCTCGGCGATAAGCGCCTCCAGCTTCGCCTCGCCTGCATCCAGCTCTTCCAGATCGCCAACCATGCGCTCGGCCAGGGCGGGAAGCTCTGTCACCGGCACATTGTATTTGCGCGCCGCACCTCTGAGCGCAAAAAGCCGTTCCTCGACACGCTCCAGTTCCTGCGGATCGAAGGCGGTGCGCTCCAGTGCGGCCTCCACCTCCATCTGCGCATTGGAAAGCTGATCGAGCGCCGAATCGAGCAGATTGACCGTGTCTTCCAGAAGCCCCGGCGCTTCATGCGACTTGCGCTCCAGCCGTCGGACCAGAGAGGCGATCATCGGAACAGGCGAAGCGTTGCCGTTCAGAAATTCGAGCGCTTCGGCAATATCGCCGGCGATCCGCTCGGATTTCATCATCGTCGCGCGCCGTTCGGCCAGTTCATCTTCCTCGCCGTCAACCGGGGAAAGCGCCTGCAATTCCTCCACCGATGCCCGCAGATAATCGGCCTCGCGCTCCGCTTCCTCGATCTGGGCCCGGTGCTTCTTCAGCCGCCGTCCGGCATCGCGCCATGCGTGGTACAGTGCGCCGACCGCCTCGACATCGCCGGAAAGCCCGCCGAAAGCATCAAGCAGCCGGCGATGGCCGTCGGTGTCGATCAGCGCCCGCTCATCATGCTGGCCGTGAATTTCCACCATCAGCCGTCCGGCCTGGCGCATCAGTTGAACGCTGACGGACTGATCGTTGATGAAAGCCCGGGTGCGCCCGTCGGCCGACTGCATGCGCCGAAAAATCAAGTCGCCTTCGTCATCGAGATCATTTTCGCGCAACAGCAGGCGCGCGGGGTGATCCATGCCGACATCGAACACCGCGATCACCTGCCCGGAATCCTGGCCATGACGCACCAGAGAGCCATCTCCGCGTGCGCCGAGCGCAAGCGAGAGGCTGTCGAGCAGGATGGATTTGCCCGCGCCGGTCTCCCCGGTCAGAACAGAGAGACCGTCTCCGAGATCAAGTTCCAGCCGCTCGATCAAAACGATGTCTCGAATGGAAAGCTGGACAAGCATTTTTCGTTCGCGCCTTGGCGAAATTAGGTTGTTTAGCTGGGCGTCGCGTCGGAAACAGCGGAGCCCCGACCGACTGATTTGGGCTCAAGCCCCTGCTTGTTGAGCAGGTTATAGGCACGCTGATACCAGACGCTGTCGGGATAGTTATGTCCGAGGATCCAGGCCGCATTCTGCGCTTCCGGGATCACGCCCATGGCATAATAGGCCTCGACCAGCCGCTCCAGCGCCTCCTCGATCTGGTTGGTGTCGGAGTAGTTGTTCACCACGCTGTTGAAACGGGAAATCGCCGCGACATAGTCCTTGCGCTCCAGATAGTAACGCCCGACCTGCATGTCCTTGCCGGCAATCTGGTCACGGGCATAGCGGATCTTGGCGCGGGCATCCGTCACATATTCGGAGTCCGGATAATTATCGATCACCGCCTGCATCGCATCGATCGTGCGCTCCGCAGCTGCCTGATCCTGGGTCACGTCGACAATCTCCTTGGAATAGGAAAGGCCGACCAGATACTGGGCATAGGCCGCATCGGGCGAATTCGGGTAAAGCCGGATATAGCGCCTGCCGGAGGTCACGGAGGCCTCGTATTTGCGCGAGCGATACTGCAGATAGGTCTGCATGATCAGAGCCTGACGGGCATAATCGGAAAGCGGATTCTGGTCCTGAATCGATTTCAGCTTTCTCAGTGCTTCACTGACCTTGCCGGCATTGATGTTGGCAAGCGCTTCGTCATAAAGCTGCTGCGGCGGATCGGCCTCATACTGCAGCGTGGTGATATCCACGTCCTTGTCTCTGGAGCATCCGGCCAGCAGAACGCCTGCTCCGAGAACTATGGCAACCGGAAGCGCAGCTGCGCGAAACGCCCCGTTATCGGTTGTCTTTTTGGTACCAGCCATTCTTCGAGCCTCATTTGCAGCGTCTTTGGATCGCATTTCAAAGTCGAACGTCGTTTTACGCATATCCCGCAGGCAAGAGCAATCTCAAGCCACCGAAAAACCGATAAATTTCATCCGACCCCGACAACCTGCCTACATACATTTAAAGGCAGGAACATGCCAGAGCTGCCCAAATAAACATCAAACATGAAAAATGCCGGTTCCCCGCAGGAGCACCGGCATTCAAAAAATCTCTCTTAGCCTACAGCCGGATCAGGAAACCGGACCGGCGGCCACAACGTCATCCTGACGCAGGCGGAACGGCAGAGCGCCGCGCGGGGACACGATGACACAGGCACCGGCGGTGTCGAACAGCGCACGCACAGCCTGCGCATTCAGCGCATGACCGCCGCGATAGGAGCGGAAACAGCCGGCAAACGGCATGCCCATCATCGCCAGATCGCCCACCGCATCAAGCGTCTTGTGGCGCACGAATTCCTGCTCGTAACGCAGGCCACCGGCGTTGATAACGCGGTCATCATCGGAAATCACAACCGAGTTCTCAAGCGAGGAACCAAGCGCAAAGCCCCGGGCCCACATCGGCTCGACATCACGCATGAAACCGAATGTACGAGCACCCGACAGCTCCTTGCGGAAGGTCGCCGCGGTCATGTCGCCCGACCATTTCTGGCGACCGATCACCGCGGTATCAAAGTCGATTTCAACTTCGAAACGGGTGCCTTCATAGGGCAGAAACTCGGCCCAGCCGGCGCCGTTTTCAACCCGAACAGGTTTCATCACCTTCAGGTAGCTGCGCTTTTCGGGCAGCGTCACAATGCCGGTCTGATCGAGAGCATCGACAAACATGCGCGAACTGCCGTCCATGATCGGCACTTCCGCATTATCGACGGTGATGAGCAGATTATCGACGCCAAACGCATAAAGAGCGGCCATGACATGCTCGATCGTCGCGATCCACTCGCCGGGATGCTCGCCAAGCACGGTGCAAAGGGCGGTCGGGCCGACATTGTCGGAAACCGCCTTGAACGCACTGATACGGCGGCCATCGGCGTAGCGTTCGAAAACGATGCCATGGTCGGCATCAGCCGGCCGCAACGTCATGGTTGCCGGCTTGCCTGAATGCACACCGATTCCCGAAACCGTCACGGGTTTCGCCACCGTTGTCTGCAAACCAAAAAAACCAGCCGACATATTCACGCCCTTATCAAAACAAATTTCAAACCTGTCGCAATGACGCCGTGCGCCATAAACCTTCTGCATCCGGCAGCAGGCCCGACCGTAGCCGCGCACGTGTGATGCGCGCCGAGTCAGTTGCGTGCCTTGTAATTACGCATTGCCCCTTCCGAATCCAAATCACTGTTTCTTTCTTTATGTTACGAAAGCTAAAAAACCCGGCCGCCAAAGGCGACCGGGTTCACTTCGCGAGAAGGTTTCGGAAAAGACGGTTACCGCTTCCCTAACGCGGGAAGCGGTGAGACCGTAACGTTCAGTTCGCCTGACGACGCAGGAAGGCGGGAATATCGAACTGATCGTCATCCTGGCGGGCGGCGGGCTGCTCGGCAGCACGACGCGGCGCATAAGGATTGTTTTGCGGAGCCGCCTGCGGCGCCTGCTGGCGCGGAGCCTGCTGACGGGGTGCGGGCTGCTCGTGATGGCCTTCGAAGCTTTCATCGCCGCGGCCAAGCGTGTTCGACAGGCGCTTGAACAGGCCCTTGGGGCCACGCTCTTCCTGCTCCTGGCGGCGGCTTGCGCTCATTTCCGGCTGAACCACCGGCGGAAAGTCGGAGACTTCCGGCATCCGGCGCGGTTCGGCGGCCTGCGGACGCGGCTGGGGCTGCGGTGCAGGTGCGGCCTGGGCCGGAGCCTGCTGGCGCGGTGCCTGCTGCTGCGGCTCGGCAGCGAAGATGCTGCTCTTCGGCTGCATGTTGACGCTCGGCTGCGGCTGCTTCGGCTGCGGCGCACGGTTTACGGCCATCTGCAGTTCACGTTCCATTTCGGCTTCAGCCGAACGGATGGTCTCGGCAATCGGATCCGGACGGGCCTGCTGCGGCTGCGGCTGGGGCTGAGGAGCAGCCGGCTGCGGCGCCTGGCTGACCGTCTGACCGCCGTTCTGGCCGCCGTTGATGCTGCGCACTTCCGGGCGTGCCTCGCGGCGCGGCTCGGGCGCATCCTCATAGCCCTCGGCCATCGAACGGTCGATGCCGGTGGCAACGACGGAAACGCGGATGATGCCTTCCAGATCTTCGTCGAAGGTTGCGCCGAGGATGATGTTGGCGTCCGGATCGACTTCTTCACGGATACGGGTTGCAGCTTCGTCGACTTCGAACAGCGTCAGGTCACGGCCACCGGTGATCGAGATCAGCAGGCCCTGAGCACCGCGCATCGAGGTTTCGTCGAGCAGCGGATTGGCGATTGCGGCTTCGGCGGCCTGCATTGCACGGCCTTCGCCGGATGCCTCGCCGGTGCCCATCATCGCACGGCCCATCTCGCGCATCACCGAACGGACGTCGGCGAAGTCGAGGTTGATGAGGCCTTCCTTGACCATCAGGTCGGTGATGCAGGCAACACCCGAATAGAGCACCTGGTCGGCCATGGCGAAGGCGTCCGCGAAGGTCGTCTTGTCATTGGCAATGCGGAACAGGTTCTGGTTCGGAATGACGATCAGCGTGTCGACCGACTTCTGCAGTTCCTCGATGCCCGAATCGGCAAGGCGCATACGGCGCTGGCCTTCGAACTGGAACGGCTTGGTGACGACGCCGACGGTCAGGATACCCTTGTTGCGGGCAGCCTGTGCCACGATCGGCGCTGCACCCGTGCCGGTTCCGCCGCCCATGCCGGCGGTGACGAAGCACATATGGGTGTTGTTGAGGTGATCGATGATTTCATCGATGCACTCTTCGGCAGCAGCCCGGCCGACTTCCGGCTGGGAGCCTGCGCCGAGACCTTCGGTCACGCCAACGCCGAGCTGGATGACGCGTTCGGCCTTGGTCATGGTCAGCGCCTGGGCGTCGGTATTGGCAACGACGAAGTCGACGCCCTGCAGGCCTGCCGTGATCATGTTGTTGACGGCATTGCCGCCGCCACCGCCGACACCGAATACGGTGATGCGCGGCTTCAATTCTGTAATATCTGGCTTCTGAAGCGTAATAGTCATTCGTTTCGTTCCTTCTCGCTATGGCCGCACCGCCAAGCCGGCCAATCTCTTGTGTTCGTTAAAAACTTTCCCTGAACCACTGGCCGACGCGCGACAGGCGTCCACCGTCCGATGGCAGAAAACCCCGCTGTTCGCTGCCATAGGTTTCGCTTTCCGCAAGCTGCGGATAAATCAACAGGCCCGCCGCCGTGACAAAGGATGGCCCCTTGGCCGGAAGCGGCAAACCGGAAACACCCATCGGGCGCCCGATCCTGACATTGCGGCTCAAGATGCGCCGCGCCAGTTCACAAAGACCGATCAGCTGGCTTGCGCCGCCGGTCAACACCACGCGCTTGCCGACAACTGCCGAAAAGCCCGAGAGCTGGATACGATCGCGGATCAGTTCGAGTGTTTCTTCCACCCGCGCCCGGACAATCTTTGAAAGCAGTGCCTTGGAGACCTGTCGCGGCTGGTCAAGGTCATCGTGACCGATCGAGGGCACCGCGATCATCTCGCGCTCGTCGGCGCTGGATGTCAGCGTCGATCCGTGCACGCATTTCAGCCGCTCGGCGTCTTCCATGCCGGTCGAAAGCCCGCGCGCCAGATCGGTGGTGACATGCATGCCGCCGAGACTGATGGCATCGGTGTGGACCAGTCGGCCCTCGGAGAAGACCGAAATCGTCGTGGTTCCCGCGCCCATATCGATGGCCGCGCAGCCAAGCTCCACCTCGTCATCGACCAGTGCGGCAAGGCCGCTGGCATAGGGCGTTGCCACCATGCGCTCGACGGAGAGATGCGCGCGGTTGATGCAAAGCTCGAGATTGCGCAGCGCCAGACGCTCTGCCGAGACCACATGAAGGTCCACGCCGAGTGTTTCGCCATACATGCCGAGCGGATCGCGAATGCCGCGCTCGCCGTCGAGCGTGAAACCGGCGGGCAGCGAATGCAGCACCTGCCGTTCATCATTGATCGAGCGGCGCGAGACCGCCGACAGCACGCGACGCAGGTCGGAGGCATCGACATCCTGGCCGCCGAGATCGATGGCCGCCGTATAGGTATCGCTCTTGATGCGGCCGGCCGAGACATTGACGATCAGGCTGTCGATCGTAATGCCCGCCATGCTTTCAGCCGCATCGACGGCCTGACGGATAACGTGTTCTGCCGCATCGAGATTGACGATGACGCCGCTCTTGATGCCCTGCGAACGCTGATGCCCGATACCGATGATCTCGATATTGTGGGTGCGACCCGGCAGGATCTGGCTTTCGCCCCGCGGCGTCAGCCGGGCGATCATGCACACGATCTTGGAGGAGCCGATGTCAAGCACGCTGACGATATGCGTCTTCTTAGCGGAAAGGGGTTTTGCCCGGCCAAAGCCGGCACTGCCGAACAGACTCACAGACGCCTCCCCTTGTTCTTGAATGTCTTTTCGAGCGCTTCCGTTGCCGCCTGACGCCGCTCCATGGCAGCCGGCGTCAACTGGATTGCGATCCGGTCATCAAGCCTGAGATCCACGGCCGCGATTTCGCGCTCCAGGATCGAACGGTCTTCCTCCAGCATCTTCAGGCGAGCCAGCGCGGCCTCGGTCCCGGTCTGGGGCAGTTTCACGATCATGCCATTGTCGAGGTAGAGGTCCCAGCGGCGGCCATCGACGCGCTTGAAGGCACGTACGCGTTCCGACAGCGCCGGCCAGCCCTCAAGCAGGCCGTCGATATCGGCGGCGGCAAAATTGCCGCCCTGGCCGAGCACCAGCGGAAGCCTGCGGAATTTCGGCGCGCTGAGCGACCCGATGACATTGCCGTCGCGCTCGATCATCAGCGTACGGCCGTCTTCCTGCTGCCACAGGGCATAGGGAACGCGTTCGGTCAGCGTGATCTTCAGCGTCGAGGGATAAACCTTGCGGACATCGGCCTCGGCAACCCAGGGCAGATTGAGCAACCGCCCGCGGGCGCGCTGCACATCGAGCGCCTGCAGCGCATAGGCGCTTTCAAGGTCGAGGCTCTGCAGAACGGCAATTTCCGAAGTCTCCTGATTGCCGGATATTTCGATATCCTCGACGGAAAAACCGGCAAGCTGGAATGCGGCCTGCCGCACGAGGTCACTCTTGCCGGCAACGGAAATCGCATTGGCACCGACGGCGGCGAAGAAAACCAGCGCCGCGATGCTTCCGGCATGGCGCGGCAACGGCGTGCGGCCGCTCAGAAAGCCGGTCGAAACGCGTACCGCGCGCCTGACGGGACGCGGCAGGACACCGCTCCGTCCGACGGGATCGCTGCGGCCGCTGTCGACCGTATCGCCCTTTCTGAGTTTCATCGCAAACACGAAGCGTCCTCCACAATCCACCGAAGAAATGCACCAAAATCATAACCTGCATCGGCGGCCATCTCGGGAACCAGAGAGGTTTCGGTCATGCCGGGCTGGGTATTGACTTCCAGCCAGATAATCCCGTCCTCTCCGAGCGTCTCATCGAAACGGAAATCCGAACGCGAGACACCGCGGCACCCGATTGCCTGATGCGCCTGAACGGCCAATGATTGAATCTTTTGGTAAATATTCGGTTTAATTTCGGCCGGAAGAATGTGTTTCGATCCGCCCGGACGATATTTGGCGTCATAATCGTAGAATTTCTGACCGACCGTCACGATTTCGGTCACGCACAGTGCCGTGCCGTCCATCACACCGCAGGTAAATTCGCGGCCCTTGACGAAGCGCTCGACCATTACCTGTTCGCCGAAGCTCCATTCAGTCGAGGCAATCGACTGCGGCGGCGCGGCCTGCCCTTCATCAACGATCAGCACGCCGAAGGACGACCCCTCGCTGGCGGGCTTCATCACATAGGGCGGCGCCATGGGATGGTCATTGCCGATTTCGCCACGCTTGAGAAGAATGCTGTCGGCGACCTGAACACCACAGGCCGCAGCCACGCGCTTGGCCTGCGCCTTGTCCATGGCAAGCGCCGAGGCAAGCACGCCGGAATGGGTATAGGGGATTTGCAGATATTCGAGAATACCCTGCACCTTGCCGTCTTCGCCGAAGGGGCCGTGGAGCGCATTGAAGGCGACATCGGGCTTCAGATCGGACAAAACTGTGGCGACATCACGGGTCACGTCGATACGGCTGACGCGGAAGCCTTCCGCCTCCAGCGCATCGGCACAGGATTTTCCCGTCGCCAGGCTGACCTGACGCTCGGAGGAAAAACCGCCCATTAACACAGCCACATGTCCGGAACTCATGCCCGTCCCCATCTTGCCGGCAAAAGCCGGAACAAACATTCGGAATACCGCTTTTTTGTGGAAAGCGTTTCGTATCCCCATTTGTGACGGAGGATGGTTAATGAAGTGTTTACTTTGGTTAACCGATTGAGAAAAACCTGTTCCCGATAAGGGCTTAACAGGTAGCGACTACGCCTGATGCCCCGGAAAGAAAGGCTTTTGCCCTCAGTCGAGTTCCTGCGGAACGAAGGCGTAAAGTTCGCGGCCCTCGGGGTATTTTCCAAGGCGCCGGATTTCCCATTCCAGCAAAATTCCGGTGTGGTTATAAACGCGCTCGCGAACGGTTTCGCCGAGATATTCCAGATCATAGGCCGAAGCGTGGCCGAGATTGATCATCGAATTGCAATTCACCGGCGACATCTGCGCCCCGCCGATCATCAGACCACGGCAGCCCGCCTCATCGATCAGCCGCCAGGCGGCGTGGCCGTCCGGGTTTCTGAAGGTCGATCCGCCGGTCTTTTTCTGAACCGGCTGAACAGTTTCGCGGTGGTTGCGCACCACCTCCATCTCCTCGCGGATTGCCGCGCGGTCTTTTGCAAACCCTTCCAGCAATGCCCCGGTGATAATCACATCGTCCGGCATGCGCGCCGACCGATCGCCATAGCGCATGGCTTCGCGCGGAATGGTCACCTTCTCGCCCTTGCGGTTCAGGCCATAAATTTCGACGACGCGGTCGCCAATCTCGCAGCCATGCGCGCCGGCATTCATCGCCAGGGCGCCGCCAAGCGAACCCGGAATGCCGTAAAGAAAGGAAAATCCGCCAATGCCCTGATCCATGGCGAAGCCGGCGATATGCTTGTCCGGCGAAATCGCACCGGCGACAATCCGGTTATCGCCCACCGCTTCCTGCTGGCCGAAACCCTTGGCCGACAGGCGCACGACAGCGCCTTCAAGCCCGCCATCGCGCACCAGAAGATTGGAGCCGAAGCCGATAACGGTCAGCGGCACATCCTCTGGCAGCGCATGCAGGAAAAGCTGAAGATCGTCCTCGTCGAGTGGGTGAAACAGCAGTTCGGCCGGACCGCCGGCGCGCAGCCAGGTGACCCGGTCCATGCCGCTGTCGGGCGCAAGCCGCCCCCTCAGTTGCGACGCAGCCGCGCCCAGTCTTTTCATCAGTTTCTTGCCGTCGAGCATTGACGTGGTCCCTTCAGGACATTCCGTTCAGCTCAACCGGAAGCCGAGCAGCCCAGGCGGTAATACTACCCGCTCCGAGCATGACAACAAAATCCCCCGGCTCGGCAATCTGTGCAATCCTCGTCGCCAGTTCGTCCTCGCCGGCCAGATATTGCGCATCACGGTGACCGGCGGCATTGATGCCGGACACAAGCGTCTCGGCGTCATAGCCTTCGCGCGGGTCTTCGCCGGCCGCATAGACCGGCGCGATGAACACCGTATCGGCATCGTTGAAGCAATTGGTGAAATCGTCGAACAGGCTTTCAAGCCGCGAATAACGATGCGGCTGATGGACGGCGATGATGCGCCCGTTGCATGCCGCTCGCGCCGCGCCCAGCACCGAGCGGATTTCGACGGGGTGATGACCGTAATCGTCGAAAATCTGCACGCCGTTCCACTCGCCCACCAGCGTGAACCGCCGCTTGACGCCGCCGAAGGCTGCAAGCCCCTTGCGGATATCGTCCTCGGAAATATGCAGCCGGTCGGCAACGGCAATCGCGGCCGTCGCATTGGAAACATTATGCCGCCCCGGCATCGGCAGGGTCAGATTTTCCAGTTTGACCGACGGCCGCCGGCGGCGACGGATATCGACGTCGAAAATCGTACGGATGCCGTCATTGCGAATATTGGAAAAGCGCACATCGGCCTGACGGTTTTCGCCATAGGTGACGATCCGCCGGTCCTCGATCTGGCCGACAAGCGACTGCACTTCCGGGTGATCGAGACACAGCACGCCGCAGCCGTAAAACGGCACGTTCTCGACAAACTGGCGGAAGGCCGCGCGCACGCCGTCAAACGTGCCGTAATGATCGAGATGTTCGGGATCGATATTGGTGACCACGGCGATTTCGGCGGGCAGCTTCAGGAAGGTACCGTCGGATTCGTCCGCCTCGACCACCATCCACTCGCCCTCGCCCATGCGCGCATTGGTGCCATAGGCATTGATGATGCCGCCGTTGATGACCGTCGGGTCGAGCCCGCCTGCCTCCAGCAGGGTGGCGACCATCGATGTGGTGGTGGTCTTGCCATGAGTGCCACCGATGGCGATTGCATCGCGGAAGCGCATCAGCTCGGCCAGCATTTCCGCACGGCGCACCACCGGCAGATGTTTTTCACGCGCGGCAACGAGTTCGGGATTGGTGCGCTTGATTGCCGACGACACCACGACCACTTCCGCCTCGCCCAGATTTTCGGGCCGGTGGCCGATGGAAACGACAATCCCCTTTTCGCGCAGCCTTGCGACATTGGCACTTTCTGCCTGGTCGGAGCCCTGCACCTTGTAACCGAGATTCATCAGCACTTCGGCAATGCCGCTCATGCCGATACCGCCGATGCCGACGAAATGAACGACACCGATCGCCTCAGGCATTTTCATTCGCTTGTTCCTTCGATCGTCTTTCCGGATGCCAGCGCCTCGGCCAGATCGGCCAGTCTTGCCGTTGCATCCGGTTTGCCGGCAGCGCGCGCGGCGGCTGCGGCCGTTTCAAGTCTTTCGGGTTGCTCGACCGCGTCCGTCAGGATTTTGACGAACCGCTCGGTCGTCAGCTCCGACTGGCGCACGACCTCGGCCCCGCCATTCTTCGCCAGCAGCGCCGCATTTGCCGCCTGATCCTGATCGAGCGCATGCGGCAGCGGCACGAATACCCCCGGCCGGCCGATCACGGAAAGCTCGGTCACGGTCGAGGCGCCCGAGCGCGCGACAACCAGATCGGCATCTGCGATCAGTTCCGGCATGTTGTCGAAAAAGGAAGCGACATTTGCCGTCACGCCAAGGGCTGCAAAACGTTCGCGCACATCATCGAGATCTTCCGGCCGCGCCTGCTGGGTAACGACAAGGCGCGCCCGCACATCATCCTCAAGCGCAGCCAGCGCGGAAGGAATGGCACCGGCAAAGAAATGAGCGCCCTGCGAGCCGCCGAAAACGAGAAGGTGAAAGGGATCGGATGCAGACCGTTTGCGATAAGGCGTGTTCGCAGCTGCCATCACCGCCTGACGCACCGGATTGCCGGTTTCGACGATCTTTCCACCGAACTTCGCATCGTCCTTGGGCAGGAAACCACCGGCGATGACCTTCACCCGCGGGGCCAGCATGCGGTTTGCGCGGCCCATAACGGCATTGGCCTCGTGCACCATCGACGGTATGCCGATACTGGTGGACGCCATCAGCGGCGGAACGGTCGGATAACCACCAAAGCCGACAACCGCGGCAGGCCGGTATTTTTGAAACAGGGCCCGCGCCTTGCGGGTGCCGGAAAACAGTTTCCATGCCGCCTTGATCACCGCGACCGGATTTTTCGATCCGAACGTCGCCGACGGCACGATGTGGATTTCAGCGGGAAAAGTGCCGGCGAAACGCTCTGCACGGTGATCGGTAATGAGATGCACGGTGTGGCCGCGCGCGATCAATTCATGCGCCAGCGATTCGGCCGGGAACAGATGGCCGCCGGTTCCGCCCGCAGACAGAAAGAAACAAAAACTGTCCATAGTCTACTCCGCCGCCACGCCGCGCGGCCTGCCCGGTTCAAAGAAATGGTCTTGACGGGCACGCTTTTCGGGCCGGTGGCGTGTCAGTGCCAGAATGAAGCCCGCACCGATGCAGGTCGCGATCATCGACGATCCGCCGGCAGAAATCAGCGGCAGGGTCATGCCCTTTGCCGGCATCAGCTGCAGTGCAACGCCGATATTGATGACCGACTGCATGCCGATCTGGAGCACGAGGCCGGCTACGGCAAAACGGGCGAAATCATCGCGCTCGCGATAGGCATGGGTCAGCCCTCGCAACACGATAAAGGCGAAGATCGAGACGATGAACATGCAGAACAGAATGCCGAATTCCTCCGCCGCCACCGAAAACACGAAGTCCGTATGGCTGTCGGGAAGCCGGCGTTTGACGATCCCCTCGCCCGGCCCGAGGCCGAACAGACCGCCATGCTGGATCGCCTTTGCGGCCAGCTCCACCTGCAGGTTATCGCCCTCGCCGGTCAAGAACCGGTCGATACGCGAGGTCACATGCGGCAGCCAGGTATAGGCCGCCAGAATGCCGGCCATGCCGATGCCGCCAAGACCGGCAATCCACACCCACGACATGCCCGCCATGAAGAAGATACCGCCCCAGACGATGCCCAAAAGCACGGTCTGGCCGAAGTCGGGCTGGGCAATCAGAAGCACGGCGGAAATGATGAACAGAATGCCGGCAAAGAGATTGCCCGGAATTTCGGGATAGCGCTGATGTTCGGCAAAAAGCCAGGCACAGACCACCGCAAAGGCGGGCTTCAGAAACTCCGACGGCTGCACGGAAAACCCGGCCAGCACGATCCAGCGCCTGGAACCGTTATTGGCCGTACCGATGAAAAGCGCGGCGACCATCATCAGCAGTGAACCGACCAGAATGATCACCGCCAGCCGCCGGATCATCCGCGGCGAACAGAAGGACAGGCCGATCATCACCGCAAGCGAGGGAAAGATGAAGATCGCATGGCGGCGGACAAAGTGAAAACTGTCATAGCCAAGACGGTCGGCAACGGCGGGCGATGCGGCAAATGACAGCATGAAGCCGATGCCCATCAACGCGATAAAGGCTGCAAGCAGCCATCTGTCGATGGTCCAGAACCAGTCCGCGATCGGTCCGCGTTGGACACGAGAGACCATGGCTTATTTCTCCCTGCCGGTTTCATCGGGCGGCATGATGCCATCAAGCGCCATGACGGCGCTGACGAAGGCATCGCCCCGCTTTTCAAAACTTGTGAACTGATCGAAGCTGGCGCAGGCGGGTGACAGCAGCACCACAGGCGTCTCCCCGCCCCCGGCCTCTGCGTCTCGCGCGGCATCGCCGACGGCCTTTTCCAGCGTGCCGGACATGACGATTTCGGTCTTGCCCTGCAGCGTCCCGGCAAAGGCGTCCGCCGCTTCGCCAATCAGATAGGCCTTGCTGATTTTGGGAAAGAACGTCTCCAAAGCAGCAATGCCGCCCTGTTTTGGCCGCCCACCCGCAATCCAGTAGATAGTGTCGAAGGTTTTCAGCGCAGGCGCTGCCGCTTCGGCATTGGTCGCCTTGGAATCATTGACGAACAACACCTTGCCGCGCCGCGCGATCGGCTGCATGCGATGCGACAGACCTTTGAACGTGGCGATACCGGACAGGATTTCGGTGTCCGAAAGGCCGACCACGCGGCAGGCCGCGATGGCGGCGGCGACGTTCTGGCCATTATGCGCCCCGCGCAGCACGGTGTGGGCGGACAGGTCGGCCACCATATGATCGCCCCCCTTGCCCACGGAGACGATCGCCTTCCCGTCAAACGCCAGACCGGCCTCGATATGACCACGGTCGGCGGAAATATCCGTCACGCTGTGACCGGCGCGGCGCAGGCGCGCGGCGATATCGCAGCAATATTGGTCATCGGCGCCGATAACGGCGTTTTTCGCCCCCGCCACCAGCCGTTCCTTGATCGCCGCATAGCGGTCCATGTCGCCATGACGGTCGAGATGGTCCGGTGTGAGGTTCAGGAGCAGGCCGACATCGGCATCCAGCGTCGGGGCCAGATCGATCTGGTAGGAGGAGCACTCCACCACGTAAAAGCGTTCGGGCACAAGCGGGTCGAGATCGAGCACCGCCCGGCCGATATTGCCGCCGATCTGCGCATCGCGTCCGGCCTCTGCCAGAATATGGCCGATCAGCGCCGTGGTCGTCGATTTGCCGTTGGTGCCGGTAATCGCGATCAGCTTTGCATCCGGGCATGTGGCGCGACACTCACGCGCAAACAGCTCGACATCGCCGATGATCTCGACGCCCGCCGCGCTCGCCAGTTCCACGCTCCAGTGCGGTTTGGGATGGGTCAGCGGCACGCCCGGCGCCAGAACCAGCGCCTCGAAGGCGCTCCAGTCCGCTTCTTTGAGATCGACCACCGGGATCCCGGCGGCAGCGGCTGCCGCACGGCTTTCCGCGCGATCGTCGAAGGCGGAGACCTCCGCGCCACCGGCAACGAGTGCGCGTGCGCTCGCAAGCCCCGAACCGCCAAGCCCGAAAAGAGCGATTTTTTTGCCGGAAAAGACGGAGACCGGAATCACGGATTATTTTCCTATCGCAGTTTCAGGGTCGAAAGGCCGATCATGGCCAGACCGAAGGAAATGATCCAGAACCGGATCACCACCTGGCTTTCGGTCCAGCCGAGCTTTTCGAAATGGTGGTGGATCGGCGCCATCAGGAACACCCGTTTGGCGGTCTTCTTGTACACCGCCACCTGAATGATGACGGACAGCGCCTCGAGCACGAACAGACCGCAGATGATCGCCATCACGATTTCATGCTTGGTGGCAACAGCGACCGAGCCGATCAGCCCGCCAAGCGCCAGCGAGCCGGTATCGCCCATGAAGATGGCGGCCGGCGGGGCGTTGAACCACAAAAAGCCCATGCAGGCGCCGATCACAGCCGACAGCAGCACCACGAGTTCGCCGGTGCCCGGCACGTAATTGATCTGCAGGTAGCTTGCGAACACGGAGTTGCCGACGACATAGGCGATCAGCGCAAACGAACCGGAGGCAATGATCACCGGCACGGTCGCCAATCCGTCGAGACCGTCGGTCAGGTTCACCGAATTGCCGGCGGCGACGATCACGAAAGCGCCGAAGGGAATGAAGAACCAGCCAAGATCGATGATCACATCCTTGAAGAAGGGGAAGGTCAGCGCGGAGCCCAGCGTCGCCCCGTCAATCGAAGCCAGATTGGCGGCATACATCATGAAGGCGACCGCAACACCGGCAATGACGAATTCGAAAAACAGCCGGCGCCGGCCGGAAAATCCCTTGTCCGACTGCTTGGTGACCTTGAGGTAGTCGTCATAAAAGCCGATCGCGCCGAAACCCAGCGTTACCAGCAGGGTCGCGACCACATAGGCATTGGACAGATCGGCCCACAAAAGTGCGGAGCCGACAATGCCGGCAAGAATCATCAGCCCGCCCATGGTCGGCGTGCCTGCCTTCTTGAAATGGGTCTGCGGCCCGTCGGCGCGAATCGGCTGCCCCTTGCCCTGGCGGATGCGCAGCGCGGCGATAATCCGGGGTCCGAACAGAAAGACGATCAGCGCCGAGGTAAAGACGGCCGCGCCGGAGCGAAACGTGATATAGCGGAACAGATTGAAAAACTGGAACCTGTCGGACAACTCCACAAGCCAAATCAGCATGAACGCCCCTTTCCAGCGACGGCGAAATACGCCGGGTCAGGCCCTGAACGGGCCGCAACCGGCGTCTCAGAATTGCGTTTTGCGCGGTATCTCAAACGTCTGTTTACCACGAAAATGTTTATGCGCGGTTTATCACCGTGCGGGATAGGTATCGACCAGTTTCGCGACAATCTTGCCGAATCCCGAACCATTGGACGACTTTACCATCACCGTATCACCGGCCGCGAGCGCACCGGCGGCGAATTCGGCCAGTTCTTCGGCATTCTCCCGATATTCCACAACAATGCTTTCCGGCAGGGCATCGCGCAGCGCCTTCACATGCTCTCCGGCAAGCCAGACATCCGTGACACCGGAGGATACCACCGGCCCGGCAAGCGCCTCATGCGCGTCTTCGGCATAATCGCCGAGTTCGAGCATATCGCCGAGTATGGCGATCCTGCGGCCGCCCTGGTTTCCCGCCCCCAGCAGTTCAAGTGCGGCCCGCATCGACGCCGGATTGGCGTTATAGCTTTCATCGATCAGGGTGACGGTACCATCGCCGATGGCCAGCTGCTGGCGCAGCCCCCGCCCCTTCAACTGTTCTGCGGTTTCAAGCGCTTCGAGCGCGGCATGGGCATCGCCGCCCGCCATCGAGATCGCAGCAAGTGCCGCCAGCGCGTTTTCCGCCATATGCTGGCCGGCAAGGCCCAGATTGAAGGCAACCGGTTCCTCGGTTCCCAGCAGCGCCTGCACATGCCCCTTGTCGCCAATGGTGCGGTAGTCGAGAAGACGGAACAGCGCCTTGGCGTGCTCGCCGAAGGAAACGATCTGCGCGCCGCAGTTTTTCGCCGCCCGCGCCAGATGTTCGAATTCATCGATATCGCGGTTGATAATGGCAGCGCCATCGGGCTCCAGTCCCTCGAAAATCTCCGCCTTGGCGGCTGCTATTTCGCGGATGCCGGAAAAATTGCCGATATGGACCGGCGCAACCGTGGTCACCACCGCCACATGCGGGCGAACCAGCTTGGTCAGCGGACGGATTTCGCCGGAATGGTTCATGCCGATTTCGAACACGCCGAATTCGGTATCGGCCGGCATGCGCGCCAGTGTCAGCGGCACGCCCCAGTGATTGTTGAACGAGGCCACCGCCGCATGAACCTTGCCCGAGGCCTTCAGCCCGCGCGCAATCATTTCCTTGGTGCTGGTCTTGCCGACCGAGCCGGTGACGGCAATGATCCGGCCGGCAACGCGTGCCCTTGAGGCCGCGGCAAGGCGCACCATCGCCTCCAGCACGTCGTCAACCACGATCATCGGGCAGGTCAGACGTCCCAGAGCGGGCAGTTTCGCTTCCGAGATCACCAGCATGCCCGCGCCATTGGCCGCAGCGTGGCCTGCAAAGGAATGACCGTCCACCCTGTCGCCGGTAATGGCGAAGAACGCTTCACCGGGCGCGATCGTGCGGCTGTCGATTGAAATTCCGTTCACGCCTTCCGGCAGTTCACCGACGGGACGGCCGTCCATGGCCGTGACCATTTCGGCTGATGTCCATAGCAAACTCACGATTGCGTACCCTCCAGTGCCTTTTTCACTTCAGCCAGATCGGAGAACGGGCGGGTGATGCCACCGGCCGTCTGCCCTTCCTCATGGCCCTTGCCGGCGACAATCAGCGTGTCGCCCTGTTTCAACAGACCGGCTGCATGGATGATGGCTTCACGGCGATCGCCGATCTCGACGGCGACGGGCGCGGCAGCCATGATTTCCGAACGGATCACCGCCGGTTCCTCCGAACGCGGATTGTCATCGGTGACAATCACGATATCGGCCAGCCGCGTGGCGATCTCGCCCATGATCGGTCGCTTGCCCTTGTCCCGGTCACCGCCGCAACCGAACACCACCACGACACGCCCGGTGGTAAACGGGCGGACTGCGGCCAGAACCTTTTCCAGCGCATCCGGCTTGTGGGCATAATCGACATAGGCCAGCGCGCCGTTTTTCGCCTTGCCGGCAAGCTGCAGACGGCCATCGGCGCCCTCAAGCTTTTCAAGGGCGGCAAGCGCGTCCTTCGCCGAAACACCGGTGGCGATCGCAAGGCCGGCAGCGACAAGCGCGTTGGAAATCTGAAATTCACCGGCAAGCGGCAACCGCACCTCGTGGATCGTGCCCTCGTGCAGAACTTCGGCAAACTGGCTATCGCGCTTCTGCTCGACGCGTTTGAGCGTCAGAAAATCGCCGTTGCGCCCAACCGTCAGCACCTTGTGACCGGCCGCCTTCGCGGCTTCGGCAGCGCGCATCGACCATTCGTCATCGGCATTGATGACCGCCGGCGCGCCGCGCGGCAGGACCCGGTCGAAGAGGTGCATCTTGGCACCGAAATAGCTCTCCACCGTCGGGTGGTAATCCATGTGATCGCGGCCGAGATTGGTGAAACCGGCGGCGGCAAGCGTCACACCGTCAAGGCGGTACTGGTCGAGGCCGTGACTGGAGGCCTCCATTGCCGCATGGGTCACACCGTTTTCGGCAAGCTCGGCCAGAAGCGCGTGCAGCACGACCGGATCGGGCGTGGTCAGCGCGCCGTAATCCTTGCGGCCGGGCGCGATCACGCCGGTGGTTCCGATCATCGCAGCGGGATGTCCGGCAAAGGCCCAGATCTGACGGGTGAACGACGCAACGGAGGTCTTGCCGGCCGTGCCCGTGACAGCCACCATGGTCTTCGGCTGCGCCCCGTAAAACCGCGCGGCGGCAAGCGCCAGAAACAGGCGCGGGTTTTCGACCTGCAGAACGGGAATGCTCGCATTGTCGACATTTGAGGCGCTGACGGCGACTACAGCGCCCTTTTCAGCCGCATCGTTTATGAAGGCAGCGCCATCGGCCCTGGTGCCGGCAACGGCAACGAACAGCATGCCGGGTTCAACCTTGCGGCTGTCGGCAGCAATCCCGGTGATCTCGATTGCACCGGCGCGCCCGGCCAGAGCCGCATTCAGTTCGGGAAAGGCCGTTCCGGCCAGCGCGCGCATCAGCATTTTCAATCTCTTCCGTTCTGTCCGGCCGATTCGAAAACCGCACCGACCGGAATCATACCTCAGTATGCCGCAAGCCGGGCATTGCCGTCTTCCCCGAAATCGGGGTCGACGCCGAGAATCGGGGCCGTGCGGCGGATGATCTCGCCCGTCATCGGACCGGCATTCCAGGCGGCCGTCCGGCCGGGAACACCTTCGACCTTCTTCGGATCATCGATGGTGACGAGAACGACATATTCGGGATCGTCCATCGGAAATGCGGCAAGAAAGGCGTTGAAATTATGGTCGTGGGCATATTTGCCGTCGATAATCTTTTCCGCCGTTCCGGTCTTGGCGCCGACGCGATAGCCGGGCACCTGTCCGTTGCGGCCGGAACCCTCGGTTCCGTTCAGGCGCAGCAGGTAGCGCATCTTGTCGCTGGTGTCCTCGGAAATCACCCGCGTGGCGGCGCGGTCGGCCTCTTCCGGCGTGCGCGGCAGGAAGGTCGGCGGCATCAGCTTGCCACCGTTGATGATGGCGGCCGCAGCAGCTGCCGTCTGCAACGGCGTGGTGGTGATGCCCTGACCAAAGGAAACGGTCGCGGAGAAAACGCCGCCCCATTTCTGCGGCTTCTGCGGCGTGCCCGAACCGCCTATCTCGGTTTCGATGCGGTCCAGCAGGCCAAGCTTTTCGAGGAAATTCTTCTGGTAGTCGGGCCCGACGGCGCCGGCAATGCGCGAAGCGCCGATATTGGAGGAATAGGTGAAGACCTCCGGATAGGTCAGGATCCGGTTCTGGGCGTGGTCGTCACCGATACGCGACGAACCGAAATAAAGCGGGGTCTTGGCGTCAACCATGCTCTGCAGGTTAAACTTTCCGGATTCCAGCCCCATCGCAAGCGTGAACAGCTTGAAGGTCGAGCCCATCTCGTAAACGCCGGTAATCGCGTGGTTGAGCATCCGCTTGTCGCTGGCCGGCGGCGGGTTATTGGGGTCGAAATCCGGGTATGACGCCAGCGCCACGACTTCGCCGGTATCGGCCCTCAGGATGATCCCGGTCGCGCCCAGCGCCTCGAATTTTTCAACGCCGCGAACCAGCGTATCGCGGACAATGCTTTCCGCCCTCAGATCAAGCGAGACCTCGAAGGGCTTCAGCCCCATCGACCCGGTCAGGCCAAGGCCCATCAGGCCGGAAATGCCGTCGGTCTTGTCCATGTAGCGTTCGATGCCGGACAGCCCCCTGTTGTCGATATCGACAAGCCCCAGAATATGAGCCGCCTCGGGGCCACCCGGATAAAAGCGGCGCACTTCGGGACGGAAACCGACACCCGGCACGCCGGCTGCCAGCACCTGGCTCTGCTGTCTGGGCGTGATCTGACGCTTCAGCCAGACGAATTCGCCTCTGGACCGCAGCAGACGGTAGGCGCGCTTGACATCGAGATCGGGAAAGATCGGCTTCAGCGCTTCCAGGACATCGTCCGCACTGGTGATCATCGAGGGGTCAGCATAAAGCGACATCATCCGCACGTCGGTTGCCATGATGGCGCCGTTGCGGTCGACGATATCGGGACGGCGGGCAAGCGTCAGCGGTGCGGCCGCGCGCGCCACGGTTCCGTCTTCCTTGGCCAGCGAATAATGCACCAGCCTGCCGCCGATCACGGCATAGACGGCAACAAAGGCGACCGTGACGAAAGCGACGCGGCTGCGCGCAAGACTGACGCGCTTCTTGGCCGTTCCCTGGAACACATCGGTCTGCGGGGTGGCTGCCTCGCTGGCATCGGCGCGCTTCGCTTCGGTCTTTTTCTTGAAGATGCTGGCAAGTTTCATCATGGGTTCACCGATCCGGTTATGACGAGATCCGTGCCGTCGGGCGCATCCCCGGCCATCAGCGGCGGAAGGTCTTCCGGCTGAGGTTCGGGCGCAATCGGCGGAAGCTGATCGAGGGTTGCGATCTGCTCGGGCTCGGCGGGTTCAAGGCCAAGCTCGGCGGAAAAATATTCCGACAGCCGCGCCATGCGCGCGGGCTGCGTCAACAGGGCCTCATCGGCCTTCAGAAGGTCGATCGTGTTTTCCTCAAGCGCGATCTGGTCATCGAGACTGCGCACCTCGTCGAGCGTCGCCTCGGCGCTGTATTTGATCGTGTAGGTGACGGTCGCCGTCACCACCATGGCCAGAATGAGAATGAGATCGAGCGGACGCAGCATCAGTTCTCGTAACCTCCAAGGCAGGAAAGATCGGCAAGAGCCGGCAGACCGAAAGCATCAAGCCCGGTTGCCGGTGCGGGAACATCCGTGCGGATCGCGGCCCTGAGCTTGGCGGAGCGCGCACGCGGGTTTTCGGCGGCCTCGGCCTCGCTGGCAGAGATCATCGCCTTGCCCGGCTGACTGAAAAGAGCCGGCGCCGGTTCGACTGCCGGCAGGTGACGCGAACCGCCGGCCTTGCCGAGGCGCGCCGCGATGAACTGCTTGACGATCCGGTCTTCCAGCGAATGAAAGGTGACGACGGCCAGCACGCCGCCGGGCTTCAGGCTGCGCTCTGCGGCAAGCAGTGCGCCGGCCAGTTCGCCAAGCTCGTCATTCACATAAACACGAAGGGCCTGGAACACGCGGGTTGCCGGATGGATCTTGTCCTTGGCGCGGCGTGGCGTGACGATTTCGATCAGACCGGCCAGATCGCGGGTGGTGGCAAACGGCTCTTCCTGACGGCGTTTTTCGATGGCGCGGGCGATGCGGCCGGCGTTCTTTTCCTCGCCGAGAATGCCGAAGATCCGGGTCAGGTCATTCACCTTGGCGCGGTTGACGACGTCGGCCGCCGAAACGCCCTCACCCGACATGCGCATGTCGAGCGGCCCGTTCTTCTGGAACGAAAACCCGCGTTCGGCCTCATCGATCTGCATCGAGGAGACGCCAATATCGAGCACGACACCGTCGAGGCCTTCTGCCGGCGCAAACTGATCGAGCACAGAAAATTGGGTGTGGTGAAGCTGCAGGCGATCGCCATAGGCAGCCCGCATTTCGGCTGCCGCCGCGATGGCGTTTGGGTCCCGGTCGAGACCGATGACGGTTGCCCCGGCATCAAGCAGCGCTTTCGAATAACCGCCGGCGCCGAAGGTTCCGTCCAGAATAATCTTGCCGGGTGCCGGGGCAAGTGCGCCCCGCACCTCGGCAAGCATCACCGGAATGTGGCGAACCGGTCCGCCATTGGCATCCGCCATGCCAAATGTCCCCGACATTCCGTTCCCTCGTTTATTCAACCGCCTGCGCGTTGCTGAAAACGCGCCCTGCGCGCCTCGGCCTGCGCCTCCTGAAAGGCCTGCGGCTCCCAAAGCTGGAAGTGGTCCGCCCGACCCACGAAAGTGACCTCCTTGTCGATGCCGGTGAAGTCGCGGATGAAATCCGTGATCATCAACCGTCCCTCGGCATCGAGTTTCGCAAACACACCGCCACCATGGATCAGCAGCGACATGCTGTTCGCGTCTGCCGAAAACGGGTCCTCCTGATCGATCTGCCGCTCGAAGCGGTCGAGAAGATCGGGACCACCGATGGAAATGGCGGGGAAGATGAAATCCTGGAAGCAGTAGAGCTCCGCAATCTTTCTTTCGGCCAGAACCGTGCGGAAAACCGCAGGCACAGAGACCCTCCCCTTCGCATCGATCTTCTTGGTCGCATTGGAAAGAAACCGGTTCATGACGCAAAACCACCGAAGACTTTGGCAGCCTTCGTCCGACAGCCCTTCCCCAAAAAGACACAAGAAACCCGCTTCGCCCAAAGGGCGAATTCAGCACGAAATGCAAAGACTTAGAACTGATTTGCCACCCATATGCCGCAGGCGGCGAACTCTTGGTAAATGGGATAACATGGGCAGAATTGGGCGTCAATGGGACAACCTGCTATTAACCACGTCGGAAACGCTTTTCAAACGTCGATTCTACCAACCGGCTATTAACGAAAGCTTTCGCCTGCAAAAGACTGAAAATATTATGGAAATAAAAAACGCCACGCCTCGGAAACGAGACGTGGCGGCTGGTCCCAAAACGGGCCAGAACAAAGAAAAATGGACCAGTTGGCCTGTAAGCCGGGTTCTGTAAGGCTCTGCAGTTTCCCGCAGAACGTGGCGGCCATTCATCTGGGACAGCACTTGCGCACTGCCTCTCGCAACCCACCCGGATGACCGGCCTGGAAACAGGCTGGCGACAAGCGCCGCGTCATCCCTATTCGGTTTTGCTCCCGGTGGGGTTTACCGTGCCGCCTGACGTTGCCGCCGGCGCGGTGGGCTCTTACCCCACCCTTTCACCCTTACCCCGCCATCAGACCGCTTGCGTATCTTTCACAAGCGGTCTGAAAGCGGGGCGGTTTGCTTTCTGTGGCACTGTCCCTGGGGTCGCCCCCGCCGGACTTTCTCCGGCACCGTGTTTCCGTGGAGCCCGGACTTTCCTCACCGTGCCGCCTTTCGGCATTGGCACAGCGCGGCCGCCCGGCCAACTGGTGCGGACGTCCTAATGGGTTTTGCCGCAGAAGGGAAGCCGTTTCGCTGCCGTGACGATCAATCAGGAAAAGGAGGGCGCGAAATCGACGCCGTAGCCCTCGTCGGCAAGCTGCCCGCCTGCCATCAAAACGGCACCGAGCCGGCCGATTTCATCCGAACTCTTGGCGCCTGCCCCGCAACCGGCCGTCAGCACCGCAATCCTGTCCGACGGCGAAAAGCCGATCATCGGATAGCCCGACGGCGAATAGGACGTGACGCAGGTGCCCGTCGTTGATTCCAGCACGCGAATGCCCGGCATCAGGTCACACAGAATGCGGGTCAGATGCTCGCGGGTGGCATTGGTGCCGCGCGACTTGAACCAGGCGCGCACATCCGCCTCGGTTTCAAGCGGCACGTCGTCCGGATCGCCGCCGATCTTGATGTAGAAACGGCCATCGGGATAGCGGATCGGCGGCAGAAGATAGACACCATCGACATCGAATTCCGGCTTGTAGATCAGGCTGGGCATGGCCGAAAGCGTTTCAGCTTCTTCCTCGCCGACCTCGAAATAGGCGACCGTGCGGGCAAAAACGGTCAGGTCGAGATGGCCCGGCAGCAGGTCCGGGTTGATGGAAAAACCGCCGGCTGCAACCAGCACCTGATCTGCGGTATAGACCGCGCCGTCAGCGGTTTCGACGCGGACGCCATTGCCGTTTTCGCGCACCTTCGTCACGGTCGCCTTGATCACCGTCGCACCGGCCTTTTTGGCCAGGATGGTCTGCGCGGCCACCATGCGGCGCGGCGAAATGAAGCCGGCCCCGGAGGCCTCAAGGACACCTTCCGTCTTCTTTGCAAATTCGAAGTAAGGGAATTTCTCGACCAGTCCCCCGGCATCGACGATCTCCGCGGCGGCGCCGCAGCTGTCAGCCGCCGCCATGATCGTTTCCACGTATTTCCCGCGCGAGCGCCCCGGTCCGACAATCAGCGCCCCGACCTCGTTGAACACCTCAATGCCGCTTTCGCGTTCGATATCGCGGTAACGCGCAATCGAGCGATTGGCCAGACGCGCCCAGACGGGATCGCGGTCAATGGTCCGGGTAATCCGCCCCTCGTCGTAATGGCTGGCGAAAACGCCGGTGTGGTTTGCCTTGTCGGCGGGCTCGTCCGGCCCGATCACGGCAACGCCGTCCTGCAGGCCCGCCAGATGGCGCGCGGCAGCCGAACCCATCAGGCCACGCCCGACGATCATCGTCCTGAAATGTGCAGTCATAGACCCCTCTGTATCCCGCTGCCCGGCGAACAGGTCCGTTTCGCCGCGCGCCAGGTCGCTTTTGAGCAAGGTTGCGGAAGCTTGAGCAAGGACCGGGACATTTGCAAGAAAAACCTTGTCCCGCTCCGTGGCTGCGGTGTCAGTAGCACAGCGCCGATGCTAGCCGTTTGCGCTCGCTCAAGGACGGTGCGCCGTGCCCTGCCCTGCATCATAGAGAACGAAGTTCTGCTCAGACAGTTCCTCGGGCGGATTATCGAGATTGGCCTCGTAGATCGGATCGATCACATAATGCTTCAGCACGAAGCGGCCGTTTTCCAGGGTCCACTTACCCGCTGAATAGGCATCCCCCAGCCCGCGCCATTTCTCGAATATCGAAATGGTGTTGGTGTCGGGGTCGAAGTCGGGATTGATGAGCAGAGCCTCGGTGGCGAAACCATTCACGACAGGCGCCTGCGCAAGCTGCGTGCGGGTTTCGTCATCTTCGGCATAGTCCAGCGTGAAATCCGGAACAGCAAAGGACACCGGCTGCAACCCGTCGCCATCACTGTCGTCAAGGTTCATGACGAAGGCGACGACCAGATTATAGGCGCCGACATAACAATTGACCTGATAAAGCGTGCCGGAATGCGCCACCGGCGTGCCCTGATAGTCAGCCTCGCTCCAGGCAACCGGATAGGCGATAACGTCGAGCCCATCAAAACGGGTGCTCAGATCGGCATCGCAATATTCAGGATGCAGGGCCATGACCAACGCCCGCGCGTCGTCCGCTCCCTTTTCGTCCGCATTCTTTTCGGCAGCATTCCCCGCAGCAGCACTTGCGAAAACGGCAAACGCCAGAGGCAAGGCACAGAAGGTGCGCAGAGCCACCTCAGGCCGCCTTGCGTTCACGCTCGATTTCCTCATAGGCCGCGTTGATGCGCGCCATCCGGTCATTGGCGGCGGCATGGAACTCCTTCGGAACACCGCGCGCGATCAGCCGGTCGGGATGATTTTCAGCCACCAGCGCCCGGTAACGCGAGCGGATGGTCTTGAAATCATCACTGCGCGAAACCCCGAGAACACCATAGGGGTCACGGTCGCCCATCTCCATATGACGGGCGCAGATCGCGGTGAACCGCGCTTCGCTGATGCCGAAAATCTCGGCAACACGCGCCAGAAAGGCGAGTTCCTTTTCATGTACGGCGCCATCCGCCTTGGCGATGTGGAACAGCCCGTCGACGATTTCCTCCAGAAGCGGGCAACCTTCATCGCCTTCGGCACAAAGGTGCTTCAGCTTTTGGGCATAAGCCTCGTAACCGGCAATATCCTGACGCGCCAGATTGTAGAGACGGGCAACATTGTCCCGCTCGCCTTCCGGGATTTCGAAAATCTCGTGAAAAGCGTCAACTTCCTCGATGGTCACGAAACCGTCGGCCTTGGCCATCTTGGCCGAAAGCGCAATGAGCGAGACCGAGAAGGCAACCTGCCGGCGTGTTTCGGGGTCGCCTTCGAACAGAGTCCGCACGGCTTCGACAACGCTCGTCAGCACATTGCCGGCGGATTGACTGACGAAATTGACCAGCTTTTCCCAAAATGACATTCGACAGTCTCCCGGCGTTGAATCACCGCCTTTTCACGTCCTGACAGATTGAACAAAAAACATCGCCGGCGCAAGTCGAACCGATCGGTTCAATCTCACTTTTTCGCGACGGCTTCGATACCATCCAACGCCCCGCGGACCTGCGGTGACCGCATAGCGCGTGCGTTTTGCAATTGCCTGCAACGCAAAGCCGCGGCTATAGACTAGGCCGCAAGGACGTGCCGCAGGGGAGTTTGACCGATGGAACGCAAGAATACATTCAATATTGGCTATTTTCTGTTGGCCTTTCTGGTCATCATCGGCTTCCAGATGTGGTTTACGTCGCGCGACGTCGCCCAGATCAGTTATTCCGAAATGATCAATTATATCGAGAAGGGCCAGGTTCAGTCCGTCGCGATCGCCGACAACACCATCCAGGGCCAGTTCAAGAGCGCCATCGACGGCAAGGAATACTTCGTCACCTACCGCGTTCCCCAGGAACTCGCGGTCGATTTCGACAAGTACAAGGTAGACGTGACCGGCGTTCCCGATCACAGCATGCTGACGAAGATCCTGTCCTGGGTGCTGCCGATCGTCATCTTCTTCGCGATCTGGGCATGGTTCTTCCGCAAATTCGCGGAAAAGCAGGGCATGGGCCTTGGCGGCATGATGAATGTCGGCAAGTCCAAGGCGAAAATCTATGTCGAGCGCAGAACCGGCGTCACCTTCGACGATGTCGCCGGCGCCGACGAGGCCAAGACAGAGTTGAAAGAGGTCGTCTCGTTTCTGACCGAGCGCGACAAGTTCGGCCGGCTCGGCGCGCGCATCCCCAAGGGTCTGCTGCTTGTCGGCCCGCCCGGCACCGGCAAGACGCTGATTGCCAAGGCGGTGGCCGGTGAGGCGGACGTGACATTCTTCTCGATTTCCGGCTCGGAATTCGTCGAAATGTTCGTCGGCGTCGGCGCGGCGCGCGTGCGCGACCTGTTCAAGCAGGCCCGCGAAATGGCCCCCTGCATCATCTTCATCGACGAACTCGATGCGCTTGGCCGCGCACGCAATTCCTTCGGCGGCGGTGGAAATGACGAGAAGGAACAGACGCTGAACCAGCTTCTGGTGGAGCTGGATGGTTTCGATCCCTCCGCCGGCATCGTCATTCTGGCCGCCACCAACCGCCCGGAAGTACTCGACCCGGCGCTCACCCGCGCAGGCCGTTTCGACCGTCAGGTGGTGATGGACCGACCGGACCGGGAAGGCCGCGCGGCCATTCTCGCCGTTCACATGAAGAAGGTGAAGCTGACCGAAGAAGTCAGCGCCGATGAAGTCGCGGCTCTGACACCCGGCTTTTCCGGCGCCGATCTGGCCAATCTGGTCAACGAGGCCGCGATCTTCGCCACCCGGCGCGACGGCGAATATGTGACCATGGACGACTTCACCCTGGCCGTCGAGCGCATTGTCGCCGGCTCCGAACGCCGGGGCCGGCTGCTGAACCCCGATGAGCGCGAGCGCGTCGCTTTCCACGAAATGGGCCATGCGCTGGCCGCCGCCGCCCTGCCCAAGACCGATCCGGTGCACAAGATCTCGATCATTCCCCGCTCGATCGGCGCGCTCGGCTACACCATGCAGCGGCCGACCGAGGACCGGTTCCTGATCACCGCGGGCGAATTGCGCGACCGCATGGTGGTGCTGCTGGCCGGCCGCGCGGCCGAAGACCTCGTCTATGGCGAAATCTCCACCGGCGCTTCCGATGACCTCGCCCGCGTCACCGACATCGCCAAGCAATACGTGATGAGCTTCGGCATGGACCCCGATATCGGCCAGACGGCGCTGGAACAGCAGCGCGCGCAATATCTGGAAAGCGGCCCCGCCATGGGCAAGCCGAAGGACTATTCCGACGTCACGGCCCGCGAGGTCGACCTTGCCATCCGCAAACTGATCGACGAGGCCTATGAACGCGCCAAGGCGGTTCTCAGCCAACGCCGCAAGGACCTCGACGACGGCGCCCGCATGCTGCTCGACAAGGAAACCATCACCCCTGATGATTTCCCGCCATTGGTCCAGCAGCCGCTGGCGCAGGCGCGTTTCTTCTCCTGAGCGTCTGATTTCAAACCGATAGATCTGAAACGGGCGGCACCTTTCATGCCGCCCGTTCAGACTGCTGACAAAGCTATCCTTTTTACGGACGTCATCCTCGGGCTTGACCCGAGGATCTAATCACCGCTCAGCACGAGCGGCGTTGGTGGTCCATAATAGATTGTTTTAAATTTATTTTTTCCGATACGCTTGTCGCGTTCATGCGTGCTTAGACCCTCGGGTCAAGCCCGAGGGTGACGAAGGAGAGCGGGGCGAGCTTTGTAGGCAGTATGACGGGCGGCAACCCTCATGCCGCCCGTTGGCATTTTCGTGTAAAAACAGATGTAAAATACGTAGTATACTTTTATATATTTCTATTTATATGTAACTTAAATTCCAGAATTACAATTTTTACATAAACATAAATCAAATTATACAAGTTATATTGCAATTTAAACTTATATGCCTCTCTATTCCTAGTTACGGATAAAGGGCAAACAATGCGAAAGGTATCGGGGCACGGAAAAACTGATGAAGATATGTGGCCGTTGCGCCGGTTCGGCCGCCTGCGGCCAATCGCACTGACCGGCGCTCTCGCCATGGCCGGCGCCGTTTTCCCCGGCTTAGCACAGGCAAATGACGACTGTCCGAATGCCGGTTCCGGCAGCAATGTCTGCGCAGTCGCTGACGATCCGGCACCGGCCGCCGCCACCGCCATCAAGGGCGCCCGCGCGCCACAGATCACATCCGGCGGATTCTTGATGGGCGCCTACCAGATCAATCGGGTTTTCAAGAGACGTCCGCCCGGCACGGGTCCGTTCAGCGATATCAACAATCCGGATGTCATGCCCCCGGGCTCGCAGCTTGGCCCCTTGTCCAGAAGATCGACGACACTGGATGTGGCGCGGCTCAACCCGGTGGCCGAACGATCACCGGTCTTGCCGCATTTCCAGGCCTACCCCTCCATGCTGATGGCCATGACCCGCTTACCCTCGTTCAAGGTGCGCACCGGCGGACGTTATGACGACACCGGCGCGCTTGCCTCAAGCCCGGCGCTTGATGCCGTCTGGGGCCGGTTCGCCGGCGAACGCTACATATTCGAACCACGCCCCGGCAATCCGGATGTCAGCTACAAGATGTCCAGCTTCATCATGCAGGGCGGGATCGATGGCCTGTTTCTCGATCATGAATCGGGTGTGCTGATTGCCGGCCTCAGTGCGCATTATCAGTCCGGAGAGAGCAAAATCAGCTCGCGCCTCGGCCTGACGACGATGCAGTCCGACGCCTACGGGATCGGCGCCACCGTTCTCTGGCTGGGATCGAACGGGTTTTATGCAGATACGCATCTCTCCCACACCCGCTATTCCACTACGCTGCAGTCATCTGGCCCGTTCAAGGCGCATCATCAAAATCACGCCCTGGGCTATGCGCTTTCGCTGGAGGTCGGGCAGGCCATCGGCATTACCGATGAATGGTCGCTGGTTCCCCAGGCGCAATTGCTGTTTTCCGCCCTTGATATCGAACGTTTCTCCGGCCCGCTTGGTGAAGCCGACGGGCTGTCGGGCGGCAAAAGCCTTTCCGGACGGGCCGGACTGACGATTGAGAAGCAAAGCAGCTGGAAAAACACAAACGGCGAGGCCCGCTCCGCCAGCGTCTACGGGCTGATCAACCTGCGGAACGAGTTTCTCGAAAGCTCCGGCAACCTGCATGATTTCTCCTCCGAGCCGAGCGACATCACCGGCGAGCTCGGCATTGGCGGCTCAATCAAATTGCAGGTCGGCAAACGTCAGGTCTCGGCCTTCGGTGAAGTCACCACCTTCTCCGGTTTCAATACCGGTTCTCACGGCTATGGCGGCAATGTCGGTCTGAGGCTCAGATTCTAGCGAGCTACAGCGGGAAAAAACGCCCCCTGTTCCGGGTTGCCGCGCCATTGCCGGTTCAATCGGTTTAGTCCCGATCTTGTTCACCAGTGGCCGCAAATCCCCGATTTTATTCGTTTTCAGGCTTTACAGGCCGCCCTCTCCTGTCGCATCCATGTCGCATATTCAGTTGATACTCCCACCCGATTTGATGGAAGGATTGATATGTCGAGCCAGAAGGTTGCAATGCTCACCGCCGGGGGGCTTGCTCCCTGTCTTTCCTCCGCCGTGGGCGGACTGATAGAGCGTTACTCCGATATCGCGCCCGAAGCCGAAATCATCGCCTATCGTTCGGGCTATACCGGGCTTCTGACCGGCGACAGCATGCCGATCACGCCGGCGATCCGCGAGAAGGCCCATCTGCTGCACCGCTTTGGCGGCTCGCCCATCGGCAACAGCCGGGTGAAGCTGACAAACCAGAAGGATTGCGAAAAGCGCGGTCTGGTGGGCGCAGGCGAGGATCCGCTCAAGGTCGCGGCCGAACGGTTGACCGAAGACGGCGTCACCATTCTCCACACCATTGGCGGCGACGACACCAACACCACCGCAGCCGATCTGGCGGCCTATCTCAAGAGCAATGGCTACGATCTCACCGTGGTCGGGCTGCCCAAGACCGTCGATAACGACGTCAAGCCGATCCGCCAGACCCTTGGCGCGCTGACGGCAGCCGAATACGGCGCCGCCTTTTTCGACAATATCTCGAACGAGCAGAGCGCTTCCCCGCGCACGCTGATCGTCCACGAGGTGATGGGCCGCAATTGCGGATGGCTGACGGCTGCAACCGCGCGTGCCTATCTGGAGCGGTTGAAAACCGTCGAATATGTCGACGGCATGCTGATGAACCCGGCCATGGAGATGATAGACGGCGTTTACCTGCCCGAGGCCGCTTTCGACCTCGAGGCGGAAACCGAGCGGCTGAAAGCGGTCATGAGCCGCAACGGCACCGTCTCGCTTTTCGTCTCCGAAGGCGCATGCCTCGATGCCATCATCGCCGAACGTGAAGCGGCAGGCGCCGATGTTGCCCGCGATGCCTTCGGCCATGTGAAACTCGATACCATCAATGTCGGCAACTGGTTTGCCAAGCAGTTCGCCGACCTGCTGGGTGCAGAGCGCGCACTGGTGCAGAAATCCGGCTATTACGCGCGCTCGGCGCCGGCCAATGGCGACGATCTCAGGCTCATCCATTCGATGGTGGACCTTGCCGTTGAAAGCGCGCTTGACGGCGTTTCCGGCGTCACGGGCCATGATGTCGAGCGCAACGGTCAGCTGCGCACGATCGAGTTCGACCGGATCGAGGGCGGCGGTCATTTCGACCTCTCGACCCCCTGGTTTGCGGGCGTCATGGAAGAAATCGGCCAGGATTTCGCGCCTGCCGATTGACCTTTTCATACCGCAGGGCTTTTATGGGTGCTGCGGATGGAGGATCCCGAGTGACTGTAGAAAACGCGGCTCTCTATGCCGTGCTGGCTTTCGCGACCTTTCTCGTTCCTTCAAGCCGGATGCTTGAATTTGCGAAGTGGCAGTGTCAGCGCGGTCTGAAAGCAAGCCTGTCGATGGGAATGGGCATCATCGCCGTCAGGGCCGTATTCTTTGCGGCCGGACTTGGCGCGGCGATTGCTCTTGTCTACACGATGCCGGACGGTCGCGCGCTTGCCGCGGTCGCGGCCTGCATCTTTCTGGCGCTCTTTGCGGCACGGCGGGTCTTGGCGCTGAGACAGCCCTCGCCGCTTGCCGGCAACGACAACCTCCCCGCAAAGACCGTTTTTTCCCGCCTCTGGTTCGGTATCCGTTTCGATACCCGTCCCGTGACCGATATCCTGCTGGCGGCAGCAACGGCGATCTTCTTTGTGCCGGCGCAATTGCCCGGCCAAGAAACACTCGGGATGTTTGCATTTGCCCATATTGGCGCAAGCCTGCTGGCGCTGGTGGTCTACGCCGTGTTTGCCCGCGCTCTGCTTGCCCGCGTCAACCGGCGGCTTGATCGTTCGCGGCAGGCACGGATCGCCAAACTGCTGCGCTCCGGCCTGCCGCGTGTTTCCGCCCGTTTTCGCCAGGACGCCGCGTAAACACCACCGCCGGCCTGTGGATTGCGGCCCGCCGTCATCAAAACTTAGCAGAACATCTCTACCCGTCAGACTGAAGGGGACCGGCGCCTTTGCCGGAAACACCGGCAATGACGGAGCCGCAGATGAGCGCAGCCGAGGAAAATCTTCCCAACACCACCACAGCTACGGGCCGTCTCAATGCAGCCCTGCTGCAGCACAAGGCGTTTTCCAAGGAAGGGCTTTCCGAACGGTTGTTCGGCCTGCTGTTTTCCGGTCTGGTCTATCCTCAGATCTGGGAGGACCCGGATATCGACATCGCGGCAATGGCGCTCGGCCCGCAACACCGGGTCGTGACAATCGGTTCCGGCGGCTGCAACGTGCTCGCCTACCTCACCCGTGCGCCCGAACATATCGATGTCGTTGACCTCAACACCCATCACATTGCGCTTAACCGGCTGAAACTCAACGCCTTTGCCCACCTGCCCGATCATGCCGCCGTGCTGCGCCTCTTCGGCAATGGGGTCAAAGGCAGCATACGCGACTATGACACCCATATCGCTCCGCATCTCGATCCGGCAACGCGCCGATACTGGGAAAGTCGCGACAGTCTCGGCCGCAGACGCATCACGGTGTTCGAGCGCAATATCTACCGCACCGGCCTGCTCGGTCATTTCATCGGCGCAGGCCATATGGTTGCCCGTCTGCACGGCGTGAAGATTTCCGAACTGACCGAGGCGCAGTCGCTGCGCGAGCAGAGACGGTTCTTTCAGGAAAAGATCGCGCCGCTGTTCGACAAGCCGCTGATCCGCTGGACCACGTCGCGCAAATCTTCGCTGTTTGGGCTCGGCATCCCGCCCCGCCAGTATGAGGAGCTGGCCAGTGCCAGCACCGACGGGACGCTCGCCTCCGTTCTGTGCCACCGGTTGGAAAAGCTCGCCTGCCATTTTTCCCTGAAGGACAATTATTTCGCGTGGCAGGCCTTTGCCCGCAGCTATCCGAGCGATGGCGCGGGACCTTTGCCGACCTATCTGCAGGCGCAGGCCTTCCCGATGATCCGCGACAATGCAGGCCGTGCCACGGTCCATCACACAAGCGTCACCGAACTGCTTTGTGAAAAGCCTGCGGCAAGCGTCGACCGTTATGTGCTGCTTGATGCCCAGGACTGGATGAATGACGGCCAGTTGAACGATCTCTGGCGCCAGATCACCCGCACGGCCCGCCCGCAGGCACGCGTGATTTTCCGCACGGCCGCCGAGCCCTCCGTCATTGAAGGCCGCCTGACGCCCGAAACCGGAGCCGCATGGCGCTATCTGGAGGCGACATCGCGCGAACTTGCGATCATGGACCGCTCGGCGATTTACGGCGGCTTCCACATCTATGAGAAAGTCTGAGATGGCCGATCAGCAGCAAACGGCCGGCAATCAGGCTGCGGCCATGGATGCAATGTATCGCCATCAGCGGCACATCTACGACCTCACCCGGAAATACTATCTTTTCGGCCGCGACCGGATGATCAACGGCCTTGCCGTGCCGCCCGGCGGTTCGGTGCTCGAAATTGCCTGCGGCACCGGGCGCAACCTGAAAAAGATTGCCGCCCGCTATCCCGATGCGCGGCTCTACGGCCTCGACATTTCCGAGGAGATGCTGATCTCGGCGCGCGCCGGGTTCGCGCACCGGCCCGACCCGCCGGTGTTTCTCGCCGCTGATGCCTGTCACTTCCGCGCCGGCTGTTTCGGTGTCGAGGGATTTGACCGGATCGTGATCTCCTATGCGCTTTCGATGATCCCGCAATGGCGTCTGGCTGTTGCCGCAGCCCTTGATGCGCTGAATGACGGGGGATCGCTTCATGTTGTCGATTTCGGCCAGCAGGAGGGCTTGCCGCACTGGCTGAAGTCCGGCCTGCACCGGTGGCTCGGGCGCTTTCACGTCACCCCGCGCGCCAGACTTCACGCCGTGCTTCAGGCGGAAGCTGCAACCCGCACCGGCTGTAGCTTTCACTTTGAAACCATTGGCCGCGGCTATGCCTGGCATGGCCAGATCAGGCGTCTTCAACCGTCAGCAAGGCTTGCTTCAGTGCCGTCTTAATGAAAGTTTAGGCGGTTCGGTATAGGTTGCGGGGCAATTTTGCAGCCCGCTGCTTGTGGCTGGCTGACAGTTTTTAAGGAGACGCCCATGATTTCAAGGACCATCCGCGCGGTTGTGGTGGCCGCCGGTCTCACATCACTCTTCGCCGGCTCCGCCGTTGCGGCACAGCAATGTGGCGGCGATTTTTCGCGCTTCCTGTCGGGCGTGAAATCCGAGGCCGTACAGCGCGGCCTTTCGGCAAGCGCCGCAGACGCCGTTCTCTCCGGCGCCTCCGTCAGCAACAAGGTGTTGCAGATGGACCGCGCGCAGGGCGTTTTCAAACAGACATTCCTGGAATTCTCGCAGCGCACCGGCAGCAGCTCCCGCCTCAACACCGGCAAGCGGAAAATTCAGCAATATTCCAGCACGTTCGACCGCGCGCGCCGCGAATTCGGCGTGCCGGCCGGTGTGCTGACCGCGTTCTGGGCGATGGAAACCGATTTCGGCGCCGTTCAGGGCAATTTCAACACCCGCAATGCGCTGGTGACGCTTTCCTATGACTGCCGCCGCCCGCACATCTTCCGTCCGCAGCTGCTGGCGCTGATCGAAATGACCCAGCACGGCGACTTCGACCCGGCAACGGAAACCGGCGCCTGGGCCGGTGAACTCGGCCAGGTACAGATGCTGCCCGAAGATATCATCCGCTACGGCGTCGACGGCGATGGCGACGGCCATGTGCGCGTCAAGAAGAGCTCGCCCGACGCCCTTCTGACGGCGGCAAACTTCATCCGCAGCCTTGGCTGGCGCGCCGGCGAACCCTGGATTCAGGAAGTCCGCCTGCCGCAGGACCTGCCCTGGGACAAAACCGGTTTCGGCGGCGGCATGACAGCCGGCCAGTGGTTCAATCTCGGCGTTCAGCCGCGCGACGGCAATACCCGCTTCTCCAGACTGCCGGCATCGCTTCTGCTGCCGCAGGGCCGTTTCGGACCGGCTTTCCTCGCCTATCCGAATTTCAACGTTTATCTGGAGTGGAACCAGTCCTTCATCTACACGACATCGGTCGCCTATTTCGCAACACGGTTTGAAGGCGCGCCGGCCTATGACAAGGGCAAGCCCGAGCCGGGCCTTTCCGACAGCCAGATGAAGCAGCTTCAGACGATCCTGTCGCGCAAGGGCTTCGATGTTGGCAAGGTCGACGGCATTCTCGGCGCCGGCACCCGCGATGCAGTCCGTTCGGTCCAGATGCAGCTCGGCATTCCGGCCGATGGCTGGCCCACGCCGCAATTGCTGCAGGCTTTGCGATAAAGCCGCAGAGCAATAACAACAAAAGACCGCTCCGGGGTTCCGGGGCGGTCTTTTTTATTTGCCGGCAATGCGCCGGACGAAGAGGTTTATACGTGAACCTGCCCTCCCACGGGGTGTCATGCTCGGGCTCGACCCGAGCATCCAATTCACCCAAACCATTGATCGTGAATATTTTTCGCAGACGCTCGTCGTATGGCCCTGGATCCTCCGGTCAAGCCGGAGGATGACGCGGTGTGTGTGGGCGGGTCTGTCAACAAACAGAAAGACCGCTCCCGGGTCCGGGGCGGCCTGTTTTTTATTCGGGACAATCGGGCTTTGACGACGCCGATATGAATCTTCCGTCAGCGTTTAGAGCCGGTTCGAAAGACCAACGCGTTAGCCACGGTCAGCTCTTCGCCAAACACCAGCCGGCACTCAGTCGATATCCTCGACCGCCGCTCCTGCGCCGCCCTCGATGCGATGTGCAAGGGCTGCTTCCATGAACGGGCTCAGCGCGCCATCGAGAACATCCGACGGCGATGTGCTTTCAACGCCGGTTCTGAGGTCCTTCACCAGCTGATAGGGCTGGAGAACATAGGAGCGGATCTGGTGGCCCCAGCCGATATCGGTCTTGGAGGCCGCTTCCTGGCTTGCCGCTTCCTCGCGCTTTTGCAGCTCCGCCTCGTAAAGACGGGCACGCAGCATGTCCCAGGCCTTGGCCCGGTTCTTGTGCTGGGAGCGTTCCTGCTGGCACTGCACCACAATCCCGGTCGGAATGTGGGTGATGCGCACGGCAGAGTCCGTGGTGTTGACGTGCTGTCCGCCGGCACCGGAGGCGCGATAGGTATCGATCCGGCAGTCGCTTTCATTCACTTCGATATCGATGGAATCATCGATCACCGGATAAACCCAGACCGAGGAGAACGATGTGTGGCGACGCGCATTGCTGTCATAGGGCGAGATGCGGACCAGACGATGAACGCCCGATTCGGTCTTCAGCCAGCCATAGGCATTGTGCCCCTTGACGTGGATGGTCGCCGACTTGATGCCGGCCTCTTCCCCGTCATGAACTTCCATCACCTCGACCTTGAACCCCTGGCGCTCGGCCCAGCGGATATACATGCGCAACAGCATGTTGGCCCAGTCCTGGCTTTCCGTACCGCCGGCGCCGGAATGGACTTCGAGATAGGTGTCGTTGGAATCCGCTTCGCCCGAGAGCATGGCCTCGACCTGCTGGCGCTCGGCCTCGGCAAGAAGCTTCTTCAGGCTTTCCTCGGCATCCTTCACCACCTCGTCGTCGCCTTCCTCCTCGCCAAGCTCGATCAGCTCGATATTGTCGGAAAGCTCGGTTTCGATGCGGCGCACCGATGAGATACCGTCATCCAGAAGCTGGCGTTCGCGCATCAGCTTCTGCGCCTCGCTGGCATCGTTCCAGATATTGGGGTCTTCAGCCCTGTTGTTCAGCCAGTCCAGCCGTTTGATTGCCTGATCCCAGTCAAAGATGCCTCCTCAGCAGGGTTACGGCCTGCTTGGTTTCGTCGACGATGGATTCGATTTCCGCGCGCATGGTTCTTTCTGCTTCTTGAAAAATCGGTTCTGTGATGAAGCCGGTGAATAAGCGGGCAAGGCGCGGATGTAAACCCCGCCCTGCCTTTCAAGCCTATGCTTAGTAGAGGCCGCTCGAACCGGTCGAGATCGCCTTGTTGGCCTGAGAGGAATCCCTGAGGATCTGCGCTGGCGGCACATAGCCGTCCATATCGATGATATCGAGCGCCTCGGCCGGACCGGTACCGGGCTTGAAGGCCTCGACGATCACGCCGGCGCCGGAACCGCTGGCCCGCATGCCGGTCGAGCGATTGACCAGAACATTGGTCATGCCTTCCGGCTCGATGAAGTTTTCCTTCGGCAACTGCTTCAGCGCATCGGTCATGAATTCGTTGAAGATCGGTGCGGCAAGGCCGCCGCCGGTCCCGTGATGGCCAAGGGTCGCCGGCTGGTCGAAGCCGACATAAAGCCCGGCAACGAGGTTCGGGGTAAAGCCGACGAACCAGGCATCCTTCTCGTCATTGGTGGTGCCGGTCTTGCCGGCAACGGGACGATCCAGGTTCACGGCGCTTGCCGCCGTACCGCGCTGGACGACACCTTCCATCATCGAGGTGATCTGGTAGGCCGTCATCGGATCGAGCACCTGCTGACGATCATCGATCAGGATCGGTTCGGCCTGACCGGTCCATTCCGGCGCGTTGCAATTCTCGCAGATGCGTTCCTCATGCTTGAAGATCGTTTCGCCGTAGCGATCCTGAATACGGTCGATCAGCGTCGGATTGACCTGCTTGCCGCCATTGGCGATCACCGCATAGGCAGACACCATACGCATCACCGAGGTCTCGCCGGAGCCAAGGGCCATGGCCAGCACCGGGTCCATATGATCGTAGATGCCGAAACGGTCGGCATAGTCGGCGACGACATCCATGCCGAGGTCATTGGCCAGACGCACGGTCATCAGGTTCTTGGATTTTTCGATACCGGTTCTGAGCGTCTGCGGACCGGAAAATCCGCCGGCGTAGTTCTGTGGCTTCCAAAGCTCACCGCCGGACTGGATCTCGATCGGGGCATCCATCACCACCGAGGCCGGGGTGTAGCCATTGTCCAGCGCCGCGGCATAGACGAACGGCTTGAACGAGGAGCCGGGCTGGCGATAGGCCTGTGTCGCCCGGTTGAACTGGCTCTGGGAGAAGGCAAAGCCGCCGACCATCGCCAGCACACGGCCGGTCTGCGGGTCCATGGCAACGAGGCCGCCCTGCACTTTCGGCACCTGGCGCAAGCGGTAGGTATCGCCCTCATCCGTTTCTTCCACATAGACGACGTCGCCGGGCTTCAGAACGCCTTCCGGGCTTTTCGCGTTGGGCTTGCCCTTCTCAAGAAAGCGATAAGCCCATTTCATGTTGTCGGCCGGGATGAAGCCGGTATTGCGCGCACTGTCGACATTGCCACCGGCATCGATCTGCGGACGGATACCGATCTCGGCGCCATCGGCGCTGACGCCCAGCACAACCGCGACCTTCCAGTTCTGCACATCCCAGAGCGGTTGAATCTTGGAGAGCGCCGGGCCCCAGTCGCCGGACATCGAAATCTCGTCGATGGGTCCACGGAAGCCGGCAGCCTCGTCATACTTGATCAGGCCGTCGCGCAGCGCCTTTTGTGCGTAGAGCTGCATCTTCGGATCCAGCGAAGTGCGCACCGAAAGCCCGCCCTCATACAGCATTTCCTCGCCGTAATCGTCCTTCAGCTCACGACGAACCGCTTCGGCAAAATATTCGTCACCGGCAATCGGCCGGCTGCGATGGGTGGAAACGACGCCGAGCGGTTCGGCGCGCGCCACCTCGGCCTCTTCGGCGGTGATATAGCCGTTTTCGGCCATCCGGCTGATAACCCAGTTGCGGCGTTCGGTGGCCGCTTCGGGGTGACGATACGGGTCGTAATTGGCCGGTCCCTTGAGCACGGCCGCCAGATAGGCGCTTTCGGAAATCGTCAGATCGGAAACCGGCTTGTCGAAATAGGTGAGCGCCGCATCGGCGATGCCATAGGCATTCAGGCCGAAATAGACCTCGTTGAGGTAGAGTTCGAGGATGGTGTCCTTCGAATAAGCCCGCTCAATGCGGAAAGACAGGATGGCTTCCTTGACCTTGCGCTCGATGGTCTGATCGGAACTCAGGAGGAAGTTCTTGGCAACCTGCTGTGTGATCGTCGAGGCGCCGACGGGACGGCGGCCGGTGCCCATGTTGCGGACATTGGTGATGATCGCGCGGCCAAGACCGACAACATCGACGCCGGGATGGGAATAGAAATTCTTGTCTTCCGCCGACAAGAACGCGCCGCGCACCCGCATCGGCACCGCATCGATGGGCAGGAACAGGCGGCGTTCATGGGCGTATTCGGCCATCAGCTCGCCATTGCCGGCATAGATGCGTGTGGTGACGGGCGGGGTGTACTGGGCAAGCACCTCGTAATCCGGCAGGTCCTTGGCGACATTGTTCAGATAAATTCCGACACCGATCGCCACCACGACGAAAAGAGCGCAGGCGAGACCGAAAAGATATCCGATGAGCTTGATCAAATTCACGTTTATTGAACCCTGTCTCTGGCGAGGCTGGCAGTCTGCACGTTATGCGCACGGTTCTGCTTCGGCCTTCGTGGCGCCTGCGGCCAAATCTTCAGTTGACCGCAGATACCGCTCAAAGGCCGGAATGGAAACACCCAGGTCACCTTTTTACAATGAATGTGCGCTTTTTGCGACGCCCCTTGAATATCCTTCTGCCCTTCGGCCTATTCCGGCAGCAACGTTGCTCATTTGCCACCCGAGACGAGCGGACTGCGATAACGGCGCACCGCCTCCACCAGCCTGTCGACCAGCCGGTCACGCCATTCAGGATCGAGCATGCGTTTCTCGTCCTCGGGATTGGAGAGAAAACCGATCTCCAGCAGGATCGACGGAATGTCGGGCGCCCGCAGCACCATGAAGCCTGCAAACCGGTGGGGATTGTTGATCAGCCCGATCTGTCCTTCGAAGGAGGACACCACCGTATCGGCAAGAGAAATCGAAAAACTCTGGGTTTCGCGGCGCGTCAGATCGAGGAGAATGTCGGTCACCTCCTCCGGCTCGTCATCGGCCTTGATTCCCATGATCTCGTTCGACAGGTTTTCGCGCCGGGCAAGGGCTGCGGCCAGCCGGTCGGAAGCCCGGTCGGAAAGCGTATAGACGGTGGCGCCGGAAATGTTGGACTGGTTGAGCGAATCCGCGTGAAACGAGATAAACAGGTCCGCGCCATGCTGGCGGGCAAGCTCCACCCGCTTCGAAAGCGAAAGATAGACATCGGAATCCCGCGTCAGGAACGGTTCGAAGCCCGGTTCTTCTGCCAGCCGTTTTGCAAAGGCGCGGGCAAAATCAAGCGTAATCGTCTTTTCGAGCGTCTTGGTATCCTCACCGATCGCTCCGGTATCGATACCGCCATGGCCGGCATCGACGGCCACAACATAGGTGCCGTCGCTATCGGGCATTGAAAGCCTGTCGGTGAAACTGTTGTCCGGTTCCGGGGCCTGGCTTGCCAGCAGCGCTTCGAAGCGGTCATCGTCGGCAATCGCCAGATCGATCACCAGCCGCGCGCCGGAACTTTCCTCCTGGCGGACTTCCCCGAGCGTCATCTGGATCGGCTCACGCGCCGACAGCACGATGCGCGACTGGCCGGGACCTGTGGCGCCATAACGCACATTGCTGACGATGCCGCGCGGCTCGAGCGCATCGGCGGAAAAACCGAAGGCCGTGCTGGGCAGCGTGATCACCAGACGGGCCGGGTCCTTGAGATAGTGATAGCTGAATTCGGGTTCGCGGTCGAAATCAACGATAAGACGCGCACGCGCATCATCGCCCACCAGCAGCGCATTATAGGCGATCAGCGGCGCAGCGCTGTCTTCGTCTTCGGCACTGGCAAACGCAGGCGAAGCCGCAATCAGCGCCGCGAAAAACAGGAACGAACCGATCGCTGCAACAAGAACGGCAAATGCGTGATCGCGCAGATTTACGATGCCGGTTCCATCCCTTTCCGTCATGCCACCTCTCAATTGAATGCAGAAAACCCGCGCGAATTACAATTAATTCGTGTACGGATGCAAGTGCAAGCCATCCGGCCAGGCCCGATCCTTGGTATAACGCCATAGGCATGGCGAAAACGTGGCCCGGGCGGCCCACATGGCGGCTTCTGCGTGGCGCCACAGCCCATCCCTTCAGCCGTTGTCTTCATTGAAGCTTAATTCGGCCTTATTTTGGAACCGGCTCAAATATAACAGGTGATTGGTTTTTTCTTGCTATTGCAGCATGGAATACATACTAATGTGATTTAGGTGGAGATTTATGACGGGGCGAATGCGCGCAAGGGCAGCCGGTCTCAATTGATTGGCGCCAAAAAAGAGCGATGGATCGTCCGCCGCCCTTTCCACCACTGAACAGAATATCTTCGCCGGTATACGTGTTTCACAAAAATCGTTGCGGCGTAAGGGTCAATGCTTTTCGGGCAATCCCCGCTGAGCATATTCATCGCCTCTCAAGAGAGGCTCGTTAATGTTGGTTTCGACTGGTTTAATATGAGAACGAAGCGTCCATTTCTTCCCTCGGCCTGTACGCCCCAAGACGGCGACAGACTGATTCGAGAAGCAGCCGCCCGCGTTTCGTTGCAACGGTCGAACGCAAATTCATCCGGCGCACCCGCAGATAACCGTTTCCGCAGCAGGGCACATGCCCGTGCGGGAACCGGCGAGCGGCTGGGCCGAGGAGCTCATCATAAATGGCAGACAAAATGCTCATCGACGCCTCTCATGAAGAAGAGACGCGCGTCGTCGTTGTTCGTGGAAATCGTATAGAGGAGTTCGATTTCGAATCGCAGCACAAGAAACAGCTGCGCGGCAACATCTATCTTGCAAAGGTCACGCGGGTCGAGCCTTCTCTTCAGGCCGCGTTTGTGGATTATGGCGGCAACCGTCACGGTTTTCTCGCCTTTTCGGAAATCCATCCCGACTATTACCAGATCCCGCTTGCCGACCGCGAAGCGCTTCTGAAGGAAACCAGCGAGGACGAGGACGGCGACGACAACGAAGCCGCCGTCAGCGAACCTGCGGAAGCCTCGGAAAAGGCTGCAGAGGCCGAGGGCAAGCCGAAGCCCCGGACCCGCCGCGGCCGCGCCAAGTCGCGCTCGAAGAAGACCGACGACACAAAAGAAACGACCGACAACGAGCAATCCGCCGAAGCCAAGGCAGACGCCGAAGCCAAGACAGGTGACGACAGCGCGGCGGCCGAGACCGACGGGAACGCCGTGACGGAAGCCCCTGCCGAAGCGGCAGCCGCTGAAGACGCGCCCGAGGAAACCAAGAAGGCCAAGCCTCGCAGGCGCCGCAAGCCGGCTGCCAAGAAAGAGGCGAAGGCCGAAGACGAGAACACCGCGGACGCGGCTTCCGACGACGCACAGAGCGACAACAGCGGCGACGGCGAAGGTTCCGACAACAAGGATAACGGCGGCCCGACGCATATGGCGGCCGAAGTCGATGCCGACACGGTTTCCGAAGATGTCGACGACGACAGCGACGATGATGTCGAATCCGTCGGCGCCGAAGACGCCATGGAAGAGGTGCCCGACAACGGCCACCGCCGGATGCGCAAACAGTACCGCATTCAGGAAGTCATCAAGCGCCGTCAGATCCTGCTGGTGCAGGTTGCCAAGGAAGAGCGCGGCAACAAGGGCGCAGCACTGACCACCTATCTCTCGCTTGCCGGCCGTTATTCGGTGCTGATGCCGAACACGGCCCGCGGCGGCGGCATTTCCCGCAAAATCACCAACCCGGCAGACCGCAAGCGGCTGAAGGAAGTGGCCAAGGGTCTCGAAGTGCCGCAGGGCATGGGCGTGATCCTGCGCACCGCCGGTGCCAACCGCACCAAGGCCGAGGTCAAGCGCGACTTCGAATACCTGATGCGGCTTTGGGAAAATGTCCGCTCCAAGACGCTGACATCGACGGCGCCCTGCCTCGTTTACGAGGAAGGCAGCCTGATCAAGCGCTCCATCCGCGACCTTTACAACAAGGACATCAACGAGGTCATCGTTTCCGGCGACGAGGGTTACCGCGAAGCCAAGGACTTCATGAAGATGCTGATGCCGAGCCACGCCAAGGTGGTTCAGCGTTATCGTGACATTCACCCGATCTATTCGCGCTCCGGCATCGAAGCACAGCTCGACCGCATGCTGCAGCCGCAGGTCACGCTGAAATCGGGCGGCTATCTGATCATCAACCAGACCGAGGCGCTGGTCGCCATCGACGTCAACTCCGGGCGCTCAACCCGCGAGCATTCGATCGAAGACACGGCGCTTCAGACCAATCTGGAAGCGGCGGAAGAAGTGGCGCGCCAGCTGCGGCTGCGCGACCTTGCCGGCCTTGTGGTCGTCGACTTCATCGACATGGAGGAAAAGCGCAACAACCGCGCCGTTGAAAAGAAGCTCAAGGAGTGTCTGAAAAACGACCGCGCCCGCATTCAGGTCGGCCGGATTTCGCATTTCGGTCTTCTGGAAATGTCGCGTCAGCGCATTCGTGCATCCGTTCTGGAATCGACCACCCAGGTCTGCAGCCATTGCGGCGGCACCGGCCATGTTCTGTCTCAGTCCTCCGTCGCACTGCATGTGTTGCGCGGCGTCGAGGAATACCTGCTGAAGAACACCACGCATAACATTACCGTGCGCACGACGCCGGAGATCGCGCCCTATCTGCTGAACCAGAAGCGCAACACGATTGTCGATTACGAGAATCGGTTTGGCGTCGAGATCATCGTCGAGGCCGACGCCGACCTCGAAAACACCCATTTCGAGATTGACCGCCGCGATCCGGTTGAAAACCCGGTGAAGATTGAAGCCCTGTTCAATCTGATCGAAGAGCAGGAAGAAGATACCGCAACGGCAGCGGATGTCGACGCAGCTGACGTTTCCGACAATGCGCCTTCGACCGACGACAGCGACAGCAATAACGGTGACAACAACGCCGACGAAGACGGCGGCCGTTCGCGCCGCAAGAGGCGTCGCCGGCGCGGCCGCAACGGCCAGCAGAACAATGGCAATAACGCGCAGGATGACGACAGCGGTTCGGAGGACAACACTCAGGACGTTGCATCGAATGACGATGATGACGACAGCGACAAGCCGCGTCGCAAGCGTCGCCGTGGCAAGCGTGGCGGACGCCGCAACCGCAGCGATGACAACGCACAGCAGACCGAATCGGACAACGAAACCGAATCCCGAAAAGAAGAAGCGCCTGCTGCGGCTGCCGTCGAGGGCACTGAAAACGATACTGCGGTTTCTCAGACACCTGAAAAACAGGTGGCCGAAGCTGAGGCGCCGTCCGACGCAAACGAGACGGAAGCCGGCAAGACATCGGGCTTTTCCGAAGAAGCAGCTGAAGTGAACCTGCAGCCGGACGAGGAAACGGCCGAAGCCAGTGCCAGCCAGCCGGTTGTCGCGGCGGAAGACGAGGCCATGGCCGAAATCGAAGGCCGCAAGCCGCGCCGTCGCCGCAAGCCGAAGGCCGAGAAGGCAGAGGCCGTGACGCAGGAGGCCGAGAAGTCCGAAGCAACGGCAGACGCCAAGCCGGAGGCCGCGGAAGAGACCGCGCCGAAGACCGAGGCTCCTGCCGTCGAGGAGACGGCCGTGGTCAGCGCGGAAGCCGAACCGGAGCCTGCGGAAGCGTCGGTCGAGGCTGAAACGGAAGACGATGGTACAAAACGCGCCAACCGAGGCGCGGACGTCGCCTCGTCGGAACCGGTGGTAACATCCAACGGCAGCGAAAACGACGACGAGCCGTCCAAGCCGAAACGCGGCTGGTGGCAGCGCCGCGGCTTCTTCTGAGCCGAGGGAAATATCTGAAATAAAAACGCCGCCGCTTCGATAACGGCGGCGTTTTTGTTTGTTGGCAATCCCGAAGACGTGCGGGTTGTTGCCTCTACCAGCCGTTCCCACAGGTGTCATGCTCGGACTCGATCCGAGCATCCATTCCACTCAACCCTTTGATAAGAAAGGGTTTCAATTAAACGCATATCGTGTGGCCCTGGATCCTCGGGTCAAGCCCGAGGATGCCTCTGAGTGAGGGGCGGCTTTGTCAACGAACCGACGACGCCGTTTCGATAACGGCGGCGTTTTTTCTCTGTCGGCAAAAACGGTTTCGAAAAACGAGACCGCCGCTGCCTCACCCTTTTTTCGGCAGCCAGTTGCCGATGCGCTCCACCGCCTGGCGGATTTCGGCCTCGGTGCCCGCATAGGAAAGTCTCAGATAGCGCCCGCCGGTCAGCGGGTCGAAATCGGCGCCGGGTGTGGCCGCAACATCGATCTCGGCCAGCATCCGGCGCGAAAACTCAACGCTGTCATTGGAATGGCCGCTGACATCCACATAGGCATAGAAGGCGCCGTCCATCGGCGAGACAACCGGCAGGCCGATATCCGGCAGTGCGTTGATCAGAAACGCGCGGTTGGCGCGATAGATTTCACGGTAGCCATCGAGCTGCGGGCGCGCATCGAGTGCGGCTTCGGCGGCGATCTGCGACAGTTCGGGCGCGCTGATATAGATGTTCTGCGCCAGCTGCTCGAACACGCGCACCAGCTTTTCCGGCAGCACCATCCAGCCGACGCGCCAGCCGGTCATGCAGTAATATTTCGAGAATGAATTGATGACCACTGCTTCGTCGGTAAAAGCGAGCGCCGTCGTCTCCTCGCCCGAAAAAACCAGACCGTGATAGATCTCGTCCGAGATAAATGCGGTTTTACGCGCCGCGCACCAGTCGGCCAGACGCTTGAGCGCGGCACGTCCCGTCACCGTCCCCGTCGGGTTTGCGGGGCTTGCCAGCAGCACGCCCCTGATCGTAACGCCCTGCTCCCGCTCCGCCTCTTCCAGCGCCTCCGGCGTCAGCGTGAAGTCGTGAGCAGCACTGGCCTCGACCTCGACCACATTGAGGTCGAGCGCGCGCAGGATATTGCGGTAGGCCGGATAGCCCGGCCGCGCGATCGCCACGCTGTCGCCGGCATCGAACAGCGCCAGAAAGGCCAGGTTGAAACCGGCCGATGAGCCGGTCGTCACCGCAATGCGCGCCGGATCGATCTCGACGCCCATGCGGGCGCGATAGTCATTCGAAATGGCCTCGCGCAGACTGGAAAGGCCGAAAGCATCGGTATAGCCGAGATGGCCATGCTCGAGCGCGGCGCGGGCCGCCGCAAGCGCCTTGTCGGGTGCTGGATGGGATGGCTGGCCGACGGCCAGCGACAGCACGGGATGGCCGGCCGTCTTCCGGCGATTGGCCTCCGCCAGAACATCCATGGCCAGAAACGAGTCAATTTCGCTGCGCTTTGACGGCATTGTTTTTCTTCCTTGTCACAAGACCCGGAATATACGGGCGTTTCTTCGGGCTTGGACCATTCGCCTTCCGGCTGCAATGCTTGAGGCCCAAAAAACGGAATTTTGATCACAACCGGTGACAATTGCGGCCCGGGCTATGGACAATGCCGCCTTTTACGCACAATTGGTTCCTAGCTACATTGATCTTGTCGTGCCGGAAGGGGAAAACATGTCTTCAAAGGGAATGACGCTTGCGGTTGCCGCAGTCTTCGCGACGGCGATTGCGTCCGCTGCCGCAACCACAGCCGCCATTTACGGGTTCGCCCAGCCTGAGAGCCAGGAACAAGCTGCCGCCCCGGCCGGTGACGATTTCGGCACGAAGGTCCATGACTATCTGGTGGAAAATCCGGAAGTGCTGCTGGATGTGCAGGTGGCGCTTCAGAGAAAACAGGCTGAAGAACAGCAAAAGGCCGCATCCGCGGCCCTTGCCGAAAACCAGGACAAGATCTACCAGCCGGCCTATGACGCCGAGCTCGGCAATCCCGATGGCGCGATCACCGTGGTCGAGTTCTTCGACTACAATTGCGGCTATTGCCGTCGCGCATTGTCCGACATGGACGAGATCATTGCCGACAACAACGATGTCCGCTTCATTCTCAAGGAAATTCCCGTTCTGGGACCGGAATCGGAAGCCGCACAGCGCGTTTCCTATGCCTTCTTCAAAGTCGCACCGGAAAAATACGCAGATTTCCACCGCGCGCTGATGGGCTCGGGCAACCGCGCCACGGACCAGACCGCGCGCGCCGTAGCCGCCGCATTCGGCGTCGACAATGCCGCAATCGACCAGGCCATGGAAGAGTATCCGGCCGAAGAAGCCCTTGCCGAGCACTTCGCTCTGGCGCAGGCGGTCGGTGTGACCGGGACGCCGGCCTATATCGTTGGCGACACCATGCTTCACGGCGCAGTCGGCGTCGACCGCATACAGCAGGTTATCGACAACGTCCGTGATTGCGGATCGGGCACCTGCACTTGAAACCTCCGCCTCGACGAAGCTTAACCAAGCTGTTTCATGCACAGGTCTTTGGGCTTTTCCTCAAAGACCTGAACGTCTATAGGTGAGGGCGAAACTGGAATTGACGGATGACACGCACAATCTTTGTTCTCAACGGACCGAACCTCAATCTGCTGGGAAAGCGCGAGCCGGGTATCTACGGCGCACTGACCCTTGAAACCATTGAGGCGGCCTGTCGCACGGAAGCGGAAACGCTCGGTTTCAGTGCCGACTGCCGTCAGAGCAATCATGAAGGCGTCCTTGTCGACTGGCTCCACGAGGCCAATGACAAGGCGGCCGGTGTCGCCATCAATCCAGGTGCCTACGGGCACACATCCGTTGCGCTTCACGATGCGATACGCGCCATCAGCGTGCCTGTCGTGGAGCTTCACATTTCCAACATTCATACCCGTGAGCCCTTCCGCCACAAGACCTTCACCTCTGCGGCGGTCAAGGGTGTCATCTGTGGCTTCGGACAAGACAGCTATCTTCTGGCACTTCGTGCGCTCAAGACACTCACGGAATAAAAAGAACAAAGGAACACCACCCATGGCAGACCAAAAGAAGGCAGTCGACGCAAAGCTGGTGCGCGATCTCGCCGTTATCCTCAACGAGACCGACCTGACGGAAATCGAAGTGGAGCAGGACGGCCTCCATATCCGGGTCGCGCGCGAAGTAACGGTTACCGCCGCGCCGCAGCAGGCCATGACCTACGCCGCCCCGGCAGCAGCCCCGGCCGCAGCAGCGCCTGCCGCCGAAGCACCGGCAGCGCCTGCCGCAAACAATCTCGACCAGGCCGTCAAGGCGCCCATGGTCGGCACGGTCTATCTGGCCCCTGCCCCCGGCGCGCGTCCGTTCATCGAGGTCGGTGCCAATGTCAAGGAAGGCCAGACCCTGCTGATCATCGAAGCCATGAAGACCATGAACCAGATCCCGGCACCGAAGAGCGGCAAGGTCACCCAAATCCTCGTTGATGACGCCCAGCCGGTTGAATTCGACGAGCCGCTTGTCGTGATCGAATAACGGGTCAAAAGCAGATGTTTTCCAAAATCCTGATCGCCAATCGCGGCGAAATTGCGCTTCGCGTGCAGCGCGCCTGCAAGGAACTGGGCATCGCCACGGTCGCTGTACATTCGACCGCTGATGCCGATGCCATGCATGTGCGCCTTGCCGACGAGAGCGTGTGCATCGGCCCGCCGTCTTCACGCGAGAGCTACCTGAACATTCACCAGATCGTTGCCGCCTGCGAGATTACCGGCGCAGATGCGGTGCATCCCGGCTACGGCTTTCTGTCGGAAAACGCCAAGTTTGCCGAAATCCTCGAAGCCCACGGCATCACCTTCATCGGCCCGACCAGCGAACATATCCGCATGATGGGCGACAAGATCACCGCCAAGACCACGGCCGAAAACCTCGGTATTCCGGTCGTTCCGGGGTCCGGCGGCTCTGTCGATACCGAAGAAGACGCCATCAGGACGGCCGATGAAATCGGCTTTCCGGTGCTGATCAAGGCAACCGCCGGCGGCGGCGGGCGCGGGATGAAGCTTGCCCGGACCAAGGACGATCTGCTCGAAGCCTGGAGCACGGCCCGCGGAGAAGCGGCCGCCGCCTTCGGCAATGATTCGGTTTATATGGAGAAATATCTCGACAAGCCGCGTCATATCGAGGTTCAGGTCTTCGGCGACGGTGAAGGCGATGCCATTCATCTGGGGGAACGCGACTGCTCGCTGCAGCGCCGCCACCAGAAGGTCTGGGAAGAAGCCAATTCGCCTGCCCTTAACGTCGAGCAGCGGATGGAGATCGGCGAAATCTGCGCCGACGCCATGCGCAAAATGAAATATCGCGGCGCCGGCACCATCGAATTCCTGTACGAAAACGGCGAATTCTACTTTATCGAGATGAATACCCGTCTGCAGGTGGAACATCCGATCACCGAGGCCATTACCGGCATCGATCTGGTCCATGAGCAGATCCGGGTTGCCGCAGGCGCCGGCCTTTCGGTCAGCCAGAAGGATATCTTCTTCTCCGGCCATGCGATCGAGTGCCGCATCAACGCTGAAAACGCCGAGACCTTCCGTCCGTCGCCGGGCACGATCACCCATTTTCATGCACCGGGTGGCCTTGGCGTGCGCATCGATTCAGGCGTTTATCAGGGCTATAAAATTCCGCCCTATTATGACAGTCTGATCGGCAAGCTCATCGTTCACGGGCGCACCCGCGTGGAATGCATGATGCGGCTGAAACGCGCGCTCGACGAGTTCGTCGTCGACGGTATTGACACGACCCTGCCGCTTTTTCAGGATCTGGTCACCAATCAGGATATTGCCAATGGCGACTACGATATCCATTGGCTGGAACACTATCTGGAAGACAAGGCAAAGTAGCTGAAAGGCCATGGAAAAGAACGCCGGAAAAAGCAGCGGAATAACGCCGGAACTGCTTTTGAATGCCTACAGCATCGGCCTCTTTCCCATGTCCGAATCAGCCGAGGACACGGAGCTTTTCTGGGTTGAACCGGAAATTCGCGGCATCATTCCGCTGGACGGCCTCCACGTCTCTCACAGCCTGCGCAAATTGATGCGCAGGTCTCCCTATGAAATCCGTTTCAACCATGATTTCGAAGGCGTGATAGCAGGGTGCGCAGCACCCGCTGCCGACAGGCCGCAGACCTGGATCAACGACGAGATCCGCACCCTTTATAAATCCCTCCACGCCATGGGGCACGCCCATTCGGTGGAAGCCTGGCAGGACGGCGAGCTTGTCGGCGGGCTTTACGGCGTATCGCTGAGAGCGGCATTCTTCGGCGAGAGCATGTTCTCGCGCCGCCCGAGCGCCTCCAAGATCTGCCTTGTGCATCTGGTCGAACGGCTGCGCGCCAACAACTTCCTGCTACTCGACACCCAGTTCACCACGGAACACCTGAAGACCATGGGCGCGATCGACATTCCCAAGGAAGAATACATGACGCTGCTGAATGCAGCGCTGACCTGGCCCGACCAGCCGTTTCCGTGATCGCGGCTATGCCTGGCGGTTGTTGAACTCGGCAAGCCAGGGTTCGGCCGGATCGGGCTTTTGAAGGGCAAGCCCCTCGCCTTTCAGCCAGTCCTCCAGATAGCGGAAGAAGTCGTCGGAGCTGTACTGAACGGGGCGATAACGCGTGTTCCATTCGCCGGGCACGAATTCACCATCGGCATTGCGCCTGCCGCCGCTCCAGTCGTCCCATGGCGCGCTCGCATTGATATGCGCGCCGATGCGGGAATTGAGGATCACGCATTTGCCGACGGCCTCCAGTACGTCGAGCGAGATCGTCCCCTTGGGCGGATCGTCGAATTCCGAGGTTTCGGCAAGCTGCGTGCGATAGCCTTCGATGTTGGCAATGCCATAGGGCGATGCCCGCACCGTCTGGAACCATTGCCGGCCGAGCGAGAAGGTGCCGGCAAGCGCCGCTTCGCTGCCGTCATGGGTAAAGTCGCAATCATTGAAGACGATGCCATAGGGCGTGTGCATGTTGGTCGAAGGCGCCACCACATAGGTGTGGCCGACCCGCGACCCCAGCGAGCGGATTTCACAGCTTTCGAAAAAGGCGGTCGAACGGCCGAAAATGAAGTCGATATCCCCCTCGACATAACAGTTCGAATAATAGGAGCGCACGGTCATACCGGGCACGCGGCCCTTGAAATAAAGCGTGTCCTGAAAGCTTGAAAACCGCACATGGTCGAAGTGAACCCGGTCGGCGTTGTGCACCAGCGTTGCCACGGCCTGATGCCAGCCCCTGGCGAACTGACCGGCCGCATTCTTCGGCCCGCCCTTGCCGTCCTCGCATTTCGAGTTCCGGTCTTCCCTGTCGCAGTTATAGGCGTTGTGAACCGTCAGGTTCTTCGCCTGAAAGCCGTCATTTTCGACCCGCAACACACAGGCATTTTCCGTGGACAGGCGGTCCAGCGCGGCATTGGCACGGTAGATTTCGGCAACCTCCGGCGCATAGCGGTCAACGGCGGCGCCAAAGGCAGTCAGGAAATCGGCCCCGCTCATACCCTGATCGATATTGGCGCGGATCACGGTTTCCTGCGGCGCACTGCCCGTGCCGAAAAGCGTGAGCGAAACCGTCCGGCCGCCGACAATCAGCCGCGGGACGATGACGGTTTCTTCATAGACGCCGGGCCGGATCGCGATATAGATGCGATCGTCCGTTCCGCCGGTCGCGGCATCAGCCACCGCCTGGCTGACGGCCATCTGGATCGAATTGAAATCACTGCCGGTCCGGCCAACCGTATAGTCGGCGCGCACCTTTGCGTTGCCGCACATGAAGGTATCGGCTTTCGGGTCCCACGGATCGATGGTCTCGGCGCCGGCGCGGCCGGTATATTTCAACACCTCGGCATAGTGAAACTTCGCGGCTTCGGCGGCCGAAAGTTGAGGGCGCGCATCGGACATGACAGACCTTCGAAAAAATCGGAAACTCAGGGAGCGGGAACGTCGGCCTCTTCAACGCAGTCGGTCAGCCAGACATCGTAGATCGGGTCCTGCACGGCATTGAGCGCCGGCGAATCGGCAAACATCCATCCCGAAAAGATCCGGTTCATCTCGTTTTGCAGCGAGACCTTGTCCACCTGCACGAATGCATCGACCTGCTGCTCCTCCGTATCGTCGCGCGAATAGCACACGCGCGGCGTGACCTGCAGGCGGCCGAACTGGACCGTCTCGCCGACATAGGCATCGAAGGTGTAGGTGCGGCCGGTGATCTTGTCGATACCGCCGAAAACGGCAACCGGGTTTTCAACCCGCGCGGCAAAGACCGGGCTGGCGGACATGCCCGCCACCGCCACGCCAAGTGAAACGGTAAGAAGACGGCTCAATGCACGGAAATCCATGGAACATCCCTTGATAACAAAAAGCGCGACCGATGCCGCGCTTCATTTCAGACTGACATTGACGCCAGCCTACCGTCCGATTGCGGCAAAACCTTACGCACCCGGCGTCCAGGCATCGTAATCGCCGGTGACCTCGTTGCGTTCGCCCTGAACGACAAGCGAGCCCTTCGGCCGGTAGGCCAATACGGTGCCCGTCTGGTTCGGATTATGCGGCTTTTCCCACTCACGCGCCTTGTAGGCAGCCTCGGTCGGCGGCGTATCGGTGCGGTGATGCATCCAGCCGTGCCAGCCGGGCGGAATGGAAGACGCATCCGCATAGCCCTTGTAGACCACCCAGCGGCGCTTCAGGCCATAGGTGGACATACCGCCTTCGTAATAAATGTTTCCGAACTGGTCCTCGCCAACCTTCTTGCCGAAGCGGCGGGTAAACACATCCGTGCCAATGGTCGAGCCATTCCACCAGGTAAACATCTTTGTCAGAAAGCCAGCCATTCTCTTTCCTTCGTCAGGGACCGCAAGGCGCGGCCTGTCTCCGATTTCTCAACACTGTGTATGGCGCGTCATGCCGCACTTGTCCAGAGCGGCAAACGGCCTCACCGACCTTTCAGCTTCATTTTGAAGCCGAGATGCGACGGCGTGAAACCGAGCCGCTCATAAAACCGGTGCGCATCGACTCGGTTGCTGTTCGACATCAGCTGAACCAGCCGGCAGTCCTCCACCCGGGCTTCGGCAACGGCCGCCTCGATCATTTTGCCGCCGATACCACGACCGCGCCAATCGGCATGGGTCTGCACGGAACCGATCGTCAGCACCGCGCTGCCCCGGCCGGTCAGCGTGCGGGTAAAGGTGGTCTGAAACGTGCCGACGACGACGCCATCGAGCTCCGCGACATAAAGCGTATCATTGGCCGATGCGGCTATCGCCTCAAAAGCCTCGCGATAGTCGTCACGTACTTCAGGATCGGTGGTGTCGCCGTGACCGCCGAGCGCATCGCCTGCGAACATCGCAATCAACGCCTCAAGGTCGCCCGGCCGGGCCTCACGAATGAGCAGCGCTTCGAGATCAGACACCGGGAAGGTCCTTTTCCATGACGATTGCCGGAATGCCGGAGCCGCAGGTGCCGCAGTTTTCGGTCCGCGAGACCTCGCTCAGGCCATGCGCCTGATAAAACGCCAATGCCCCGTCATTGCCGATCACCACTTCCAGCGCGAGCTTTTTCGCATGCGGAAAACAGGTCTCGATTTCGGCAAACAGATCGCGGCCGATCCCCTGCCGCAAAAAATCCGGATGGATATAGAGCTGGTGCAGATTGATCACATCGGCCTTGGTCTTCGACGGCGCGGCATAGGCCATGCCACCGAGCCGGCGGCCGTCATCGGCCACCAGGAACTCACCGCCCTTGCGCTCGAGACGCGCCTTGACCGCCTGCGCAGAATGCCAGCTCGCAACAAGCTGGCTGACCTTTTCCACGCCCAGGATCGGATCATAGGTGGCGTGCCATGTGACATCCAGCAGGCTGCAGACCGCCGGAATATCCGTTTCCATCGCGGTTCGGACGAAAAACAAGGGCTTACTCCGAAACCCCGAGTTTTTCCTTCACCAGCGCCTGCACGGCCTGCGGATTGGCCTTGCCCTTGGATGCCTTCATCACCTGACCAACGAACCAGCCGGCAAGCGAGGGCTTGTCCTTGACCTTTTCGGCCTGTTCGGGATTGGCAGCGATGATTTCGTCGACGATCTTCTCGATCGCGCCGGTATCCGTCACCTGCTTCATGCCGCGATCTTCGACAATCTGCTTCGGATCACCGCCCTCGTTCCAGACGATTTCGAACAGGTCCTTGGCGATCTTGCCGGAAATCACACCGTCCTTGATCAGCGACAGGATCGCGCCGAGCTGCTCGGGCGAAACCGGGGTTTCGTCAATGCCCTTGCCCGCCTTGTTGAGTGCGCCGAGCAGATCATTGATGACCCAGTTGGCAGCAGCCTTGGCTTCGCTCAGTTCCACCAGTTTCTCATAATAGTCGGAAACCGCCTTGTCGGAGACCAGAACCGAGGCGTCATAAACGGAAAGGCCGCGATCGCTGATGAAGCGGGCCTTCTTGTCGTCGGGCAGTTCCGGCAAATCCTTGGCCAGCTCCTCGATGAAGGCATCATCGAATTCCAGCGGCAGCAGATCGGGGTCGGGGAAATAGCGATAGTCGTGCGCATCTTCCTTGGAGCGCATCGACCGCGTTTCGCCCTTGACCGGATCGAACAGCCGGGTTTCCTGATCGATTTCGCCGCCGTCTTCCAGAATATCGATCTGGCGGCGGGCCTCGCTTTCAATCGCCATGCCGACAAAGCGGATGGAGTTGACGTTCTTGATCTCGCAGCGCGTGCCGAATTCACCGCCCGGCTTGCGCACGGAAACGTTGACGTCGGCGCGCATCGAGCCTTCGTCCATATTGCCGTCGCAGGTGCCGAGATAACGCACGATGGTTCTGAGCTTGGTCAGATAGGCCTTGGCTTCGTCGGCAGAGCGCAGATCCGGCTTGGAAACGATTTCCATCAGCGCCACGCCGGAACGGTTCAGATCGACAAACGACATGGTGGGATGCTGGTCATGCATCGACTTGCCAGCATCCTGTTCCAGATGCAGGCGCTCGATACCGATTTCGATATCCTCGAAATTGCCTTTCTTGTCAGGGCCCAGCGAAATCGTGATTGTGCCCTCGCCGACGATCGGGTCCTTGTACTGCGAGATCTGGTAGCCCTGCGGCAGGTCGGGATAGAAATAGTTCTTGCGGTCGAAGATCGAGCGCTTGTTGATCTGCGCCTTCAGGCCGAGGCCGGTGCGCACCGCCTGCCTGACGCATTCCTCGTTGATGACGGGCAGCATTCCGGGCATGGCTGCATCCACCAGCGAGACATTGGCATTCGGCGCCTTGCCGAACGCTGTCGACGAGCCGGAGAAGAGCTTTGAATTGCTCGTAACCTGCGCATGCACCTCCAGGCCGACAATGATTTCCCAATCACCGGTGACACCGGGCAACATGCGTTTCGGGTCAGGCGTACGGGTATCGACAATGGTCATGATCAGCTCATCGTTCATTCACGGAAATATCGTTTGTGAGGTAGAGCAAATGGGGCAAAGACGCAAGCGCGATGGCAGCCTGAAACCAAGGCAATTCCTTGACCGGAACCGCTTTCGGGCGTATGACGTCCACGTCAAATGGAGACTTGATGTCTAACCGACTGGAATCCCGGTAAGGGCCCTGCCCGCAATATCGCAGCAGCGATGTGATGCGCGCAGCGGCCGAAAACGATGAGCCCCGCGGCAATCCCTGCCGACGGAAACCGTTTTCATGCGCCCTCAGACAGGCGCAAATCCGGAATTCATGACCATGGACATTTCGCGCAGTGAACAGCGCATTCTGCACCTGCTCGCACAGGGCGGCAGGATAGAACTCATCCGCGACGACAATCGCAAGATCGCACGGCTCGAATGCTATACCCGAGAGGGATGGCGGTTTCCCGAACTCGATCTGACACTGTTTCGCAAGCTGAAGGCAAAACGCGCCATCCGCTCGAAAGGCGGTAAACCGTACCAGATCACCGGCCGCGGGCTGGAACTGGTCCGCAGCCAGGCTGACAACAGGTAACGACCAGGCATGGCAATTTCACCTGAAATTTGCCGTGCCACTATGGGTTTACATGTCACAAAAACACCTTCAATCTATAGTTTCACCCGGTTGAATAAATCTTCCGAGGACGTCACATGAAGCTGAAACCCTTCGCCGTTGCCGCACTCAGCCTCGCAACGGCACTTTCACCGGTCGTGGGCAGCAGTCCGGTCTTCGCCCAAACCCAAATTCTTTCAAGCGACGCGCTGACCGACGAACAGGCCAGCGCCATCGTCGATTCGGTCTATGTCATGGCATATCCGATGGTGCTGATGGACATCGGCGCCGGCATCTCGACCAATGTCGCGAAGCCCGGCGGCGTCAGCGCACCCTATAACCAGTTCGCCAATCTGGCGGCCTTTCCGGATGCCTCCTTCGATACCGTCGTCCGTCCCAATGCCGACACGCTGTACTCGTCCCTTGTCTATGATGTCTCGAAGGAACCGTTGATCATCTCGGTTCCGGATATCGGCGAGCGCTACTATCTTTTTGAACTGATGGACGAGTGGACCGAGGTCTATGCCTCGCCGGGAACGCGCACCATCGGCGATGAAGCCTACAGTTTCGCGATTGTCGGGCCCGATTGGCAGGGCCAACTGCCCGACGGCGTGCGGGCCTACAGGAGCCCGACCGATCAGGGCTGGATGATCGGCCGTGTCGAAACCAATGGTCCGGTCGATTATGACGCGGTTCACGCCTTTCAGTCCAAGCTGAAGGCCGTGCCTTTGAGCGCCTGGGGCAAGGACTATGTCGCACCGGCGGGCAGTGTCGACAAGACGCGCGACATGAGTTCGCCGGTCAGCCAGGTCGAAAAGCTCGACGGTGCGGCATTCTTCAAGCGCTTCGCCGAACTGATGAAGAAAAACCCGCCCCACGCCATGGACGATTCGGCCGTTGACCTGATGGCCCGGATCGGTCTTGTGCCCGGAAAAAGCTATGATCCTTCCGCCCAGCCGAAGGCCGTTCAGGACGCAATCGCCGCCGCGCCCTCGAAGGTCCTGCCGTTTATCGAAAAGACCTGGGAGAATTCAGGAACACTGGTCAATGGCTGGAGGATCAATCTCACCGGGATTGGCACCTATGGTTCGGACTATATGCATCGCGCCGGCGTCGCTTTTGGCGGAATGGGCGCCAATAAGCCGGTCGATGCCGTTTATCCGAGCGCGTTCGTCGACGCCAAGGGAGACCCGCTCGACAGTTCCAGGGACTATGTCCTGCATTTCGACAAGGGCCAGCTTCCGCCCGCCCGGGCCTTCTGGTCGGTGACGCTCTATAATCAGAAACAGTATTTCGCCAAAAACGCGATAGACCGCCATTCGCTCGGCAGCCACAGCCCGCTGAAGAAAAATGCAGATGGTTCCGTCGACATCTACATCCAGCGAGACTCCCCCGGCAAGGACAAGGAGGCGAACTGGCTGCCGACACCCGAAAGCGGCCCCTTCAGCCTCACGATGCGTATCTACTGGCCGGAACTTTCCGTTCTTGACGGAGCCTGGAGCCCGCCCGCCATAGAGCCCGTCAACGGCTGACATAAACTGAAACAGCGCCCGTGCGCCTACACAAGCAGTGCACGGGCTCTTTCTGTTCAGTCCCCCGTTTCCGCTGCGGCCAGAAACGGCGATTTACGAGCCGTTGAGCTTTGCCCTCAACGCCGCACATTCCTCACCGAATGAACCCGTGGCGACAGGCTCGCCGGCCCGCCGGTACCAATAACCGGCATTCCAGGTATCGCCCTCAATGCGATGACAAAGTGCATGAGCCGCATCGAAGGGTTTCTCGCCCTCATGGGCCTGACAGATTTCGTGAACCGCTTCCCATTCCGGCCCCATGACAAAATCGGCTTCGGAAAGCCGCGACAGCGCGTCGTCCAGCGCCTGCAATCGGGTCTCGCTCATGTTTGTCTTCTCCCTTGTCATCGTCCGGCCACACACGCTACGCCAACGAAGCCGCGCAACGCAAATCCTTTGCTATTCAACCCGGCAAACAGCCCATCGGAGACAACGAACCGCGCTTCGGCGTGACAGACAAAATAAAAAAAGGCCCGGCTCTGCGAACAGAAACCGGGCCAGTGCACCCAAGAGGGAACCGTCTTTATTCGACGGAGAATTCGAGCGGCTTGGCCTGCTTGATGGCCTCATTGGCCAGAAGCTTGTCGAGAACCTCGTCAGAAGGCTGCTCATCGACGTAAAGAAGCGCGATCGCATCGCCGCCTTCATTGTCGCGACCAAGCTGGAAGTTGGCGATGTTGACACCGGCCTGACCGAGCGTCGTTCCCATGAAGCCGATCATGCCGGGCACGTCGGTGTTGGAGATGTAGACCATGTGGCGGCCGACATCGGCATCCATGTTGATGCCCTTGATCTGGATGAAGCGCGGCTTGCCATCCGAGAACACCGTACCGGCAACCGAACGGGTCTGCTTTTCGGTGGTGATCGTCAGCTTGATGTAACCGTCATAGACACCCGATTTATCGCGCTTGGTTTCCTGCAGGATAATGCCCTTGTCCTTCAGCATGATCGGTGCGGACACCATGTTGACGTCGGCGACCAGCGGGCGCAGCAGACCGGCCAGAAGCGCGCTCGTCAGCGCCGTGGTGTTCATCTGGGCAAAGTTGCCGTCGTAGAGAACCTCGACTTCCTTGATCGCGTTTTCCGTCACCTGACCGGCGAATTCGCCAAGCACTTCCGCCAACTTGATCACCGGTTTCAGGCGCGGCGCTTCATCGGCCGAAATCGACGGCATGTTGATCGCGTTGGTGACAGCGCCCTTCAGCAGGTAATCCGACATCTGGTCGGCAACCTGAAGTGCGACGTTCTCCTGTGCTTCCGTGGTCGACGCGCCGAGATGCGGCGTGCAAACGACATTCGGCAGGCCGAAAAGCGGGCTTTCGGTGGCCGGTTCGGTTTCGAACACGTCAAAGCCTGCACCGGCAACCTGACCGGACTTGATGGCTTCCGCCAGAGCCGCTTCGTCAACAAGACCGCCGCGGGCGCAGTTGATGATGCGAACGCCCTTCTTGGTCTTGGCAAGCGCCGCGGCATTCAAAATGCCGCGGGTCTTGTCGGTCATCGGCACGTGAAGGGTGATGAAATCGGCCTTGGCCAGCAGTTCATCCAGCTCGACCTTGGTCACGCCGATCTTTTCAGCGCGTTCCTGCGACAGGAAGGGGTCATAGGCGATCACGTTCATCTTCAGGCCGATGGCGCGGTCGCAGACGATGGAGCCGATATTGCCGGCGCCGATGACGCCAAGCGTCTTGCCGGTGATTTCGACACCCATGAATTTCGACTTTTCCCATTTGCCGGCCTGGGTGGAGGTATCGGCGGCGGGGATCTGACGGGCAACGGCCAGCATCAGCGAGACCGCATGTTCAGCCGTCGTGATCGAGTTGCCGAACGGGGTGTTCATGACGATGATGCCGCGGCGCGAGGCGGCCGGAATATCGACATTGTCGACACCGATACCGGCGCGGCCGATGACCTTGAGGTTGGTGGCGGCTTCGATCAGCTTTTCGGTGGCCTTGGTGGCCGAACGGATCGCCAGACCATCATACTGGCCGATGATCTCGAGGAGCTTTTCCTTGTCCTTGCCGAGCTTCGGCTGAAAGTCGACATCGATGCCGCGATCCTTGAAAATCTGAACGGCAGCTTCCGACAGGGCGTCGGATACGAGTACGCGAGGTGCCATGATAGGCCTCCATCAAAAAGAATAATTGTCGGGAATGATGAGCCCGCGCCTTTCCGTTCAAGGCGGCGCGAGCCTTGTCAATTCGCCTCGCTTAAGCCGCGAGCTTGGCTTTTTCGGTTTTGAAGGCCCAGTCGAGCCAGCCCATCAGGGCTTCCATATCGGCGGTTTCCACCGTGGAACCGGCCCAGATGCGAAGGCCGGACGGCGCATCGCGATAGGCGCCGATGTCATAGGCCACGCCTTCCTTGTCGAGCGCGGAGACGATCGCCTTGGCAAAGGCCGCCTGGGCTGCATCGTCAAGCTTGACGACGTCCGGATCGACGATCTTCAGGCAGACGGACGTATTGGAGCGGGTGTCGGCCACTTCGGCCAGGTTCTCGATCCAATCGTTGGCTTCAACGAAATCGAAGATCACCTTGGCATTGGCATCGGCGCGGGCCACCAGCCCGTCGAGACCGCCAACGGTCTTCGCCCATTTCAGCGCATCGAGATAGTCTTCGACGCACAGCATGGACGGCGTGTTGATGGTGGCGCCTTCGAAGATGCCTTCGATCAGCTTGCCGCCCTTGGTCATGCGGAAGATCTTCGGCAGCGGCCATTCCGGCGTATAGGTCTCAAGCCGTTTCACAGCACGCGGCGACAGGATGAGGATGCCGTGACCGCCCTCGCCGCCCAGAACCTTCTGCCAGGAGAAGGTGACGACGTCGAGCTTGTTGAAATCGACCTTCTGCGCGAACACGGCAGAGGTGGCATCGCAGATCGTCAGTCCCTTGCGGTCGGCGGGAATGAAATCGGCATTGGGAACACGCACGCCGGAGGTGGTTCCGTTCCAGGTGAAGACCACGTCGTTGTCGAAATTGACAGCGGAAAGGTCGGGCAACTGACCATAGGGCGCTTCAAGCTTGCGCGCATCCTTCAGCTTCAGCTGCTTGATCACATCGGTGACCCAGCCGGCGCCGAAGCTTTCCCAGGCCAGCATGTCGACACCACGTTCGCCGAGCAGCGACCACAGCGCCATTTCGACAGCGCCGGTATCCGAAGCCGGCACGATGCCGATGCGATAATCGCCCGGAACATCGAGGACTTCACGGGTCAGGTCGATAGCTTCTTTCAGCTTCGCCTTGCCGATTTTTGCGCGGTGGGAGCGGCCAAGCGGAGCGTCATTCAACGCTTCGGGCGTCCAACCGGGACGCTTCGCACAGGGGCCAGAAGAAAAGCGGGGATTGACCGGACGCACGTCCGGCTTGGTCATATCTGTCATATCTCTACCCTTTCAGATAGTAGCCTCTCGTTGGGGAGAGGTGTCCCGCCGCCGGATATACGGGAGCCTGCCGACATTGGCAAGCGAAAAAAGCTCCGACTTCAGCAGCCAGATGGTTTTGCACTTTCATGTCATCATGCCAATGCGCTGTCCGGCAGTTGTTAATCCTGAATCAGGTCAGGCACATGACAGGGGTTCGACAAATCTTTGACATCCGGGCATAAGGTGGCAGGTTCCAGGAACCTGCGGAAAGCAATCAGGAGGCTAAATGAACACGATCAAGCGCGCCTTTGCGAGCCTCCACTTTCTTTCCGAATATGCGCACTACATAACCGGTCACCGGGAGCGGCAGGCAGAGTTCCGGAGACTTGCTGCAGGCCGACGCAGAGAGCGGATTTTTATCGTCGGCAACGGCCCCTCGCTCAACGAGATCGACCTCAGCTGCCTTGAAGACGAAGATTATTTTCTGTGTAATCACGCCGACAGAATAGACTGGGTAAAAGGACGCCAGCACCCGTTTTATATCGCCGCGGACAAGCGCGCCATCAACGGCTATGCCGGAGGTGCTCCAACCGTTGAAGCGGATGTCTATTTCCTTGAAGAGGAATTCAAGCCGCTCCTTCCCGTCGGCTTCACTGAGAAGGCCAGAATCATCTGGTTTACCCGCGCCAGAGGCGGCACACAAAAACGCGGGTTCTCGCCACGCCCCTGGATCAGCATCGCCGGCGGCCAGACGGTGCTGCTGTCGGCAACCCAGATCGCGCTCTTCATGGGCTATAGCGAGATATACATTCTCGGCTGCGATCTGAATTACAGCACGCCGGCGCCCTATGCCTACGCCGTCAGCGAAGACGAATTCCGCGCCGCCAGGCGTGATGAGGAAAAGATGATCCAGAACACCAACCTGGGTTTTGCGCGGCTGAGGGCCGGATCAGAACGGCGTGGCCAGCGCATTTTCAACGCTGGCAGCGGTGGGAATCTGGAAGCTCTGGCGCGAATCCGTTTTGAAGACATTTTCAAAGCGGATTGATATTTTGCCGGTAGCGTCCGGGGCTCTTGAGAAAATATATCATTCGCCGCGCTGTCATCTGCTCTGCAAGATCAGACGAAGTCTGCCGAGCGATTTCCGGCAGGACGCTCGCCGTTTCCTACAGGAAAAGCACACTTACTCCGCACACAAAGTTTCCTCTCGCGAAAGGTCGAAGACGGAACCACGCAGAAGTTCTTCCATGCTGATTTTCTCGGATGAACGGTTCCTGAGAGCCGCGCGTACGTCAGCCGGGGCATCATCGCTGGAGAACTCCCGCATCTTACCCTTTGTCTGCGCTGAGGATTTAAAACGCCTTGATGCCTGATTCTGGCGCACGACCGGCCGCTTTTCAAAACCCAATGCCATAAAAAGCTGGTGCTTCAGTCGTTTCATTGGCCTGCTTTTGGTGCGCTTGTAGTAGGTTTCCGGCAGATCCCGGAAAACAAGATCACCATCACAACGGACATTGTGGACTGCAATCATCAAAAGCAGCTGGTCCCATACAAACGGGCAGGTCTCACAATAGCTGCACCAGAGATCGATGACCCGGCGCGCCCCATCCGTGTTGGCAAAAAACACCGTGCCGCTGTTCAGGCTCCAGCCATCCGTGGCATAAGCGGCGATATCCACGCCCTCGCGACCGAGGTCGGGCAGTGATCCGCACAATTCAGCGTCGGCATCAAGCCACCACAAATCCTCGTCAAACTTCTGCGCCATGTCGCGAACAAAAGCTGATTTCTGCGCGCAGTTTTCAACCCAGCTGGCTCTCGCAGGCAGGCCTTCGATGGCATAGTCAAGACCGTGCATCCTGAGACTTGCCTCAAGCGCCCGAACCTCGGCCGCATAAGGCGTATCGAGGGTATAATAAGAGATAACTTTCATTGGCCCCCTGCCAGCTATGCACGCCTGTTTTGTCGCCCCGGTCCCCCTCAGGCCGCGTCGCGCACGCTGGATATCACGTCGATGAGACCCGAGACGACACGTTCCACCTGGGCCGGGTCGTCACCTTCGGCCATCACGCGAATCAGCGGTTCCGTGCCGGACGGACGGATGACAAGGCGGCCCCTGCCCTTCAGCTCGGCTTCGGCGTCGGCAATCGCCTTTTTGACATTGCCATTCTCCAGCGGCGCGGCGCCCGCCTGAATGCGGACATTGCGCAGCAGCTGGGGAACCGGTTCGAACTTGCGGCAGACTTCACTCACCGGTTTGCCGGCGCGCTTGACCGCAGCAAGTATCTGCAGAGCCGCCACCAGTCCGTCGCCGGTCGTGCCGAAGTCGGAAAGCACGATGTGGCCCGACTGTTCGCCGCCGACATTGTGGCCGTGCTGGCGCATGTGCTCGACGACATAACGGTCGCCGACCTTGGTGCGGGCCAGTTCCAGCCCCTTGCTGTTGAGATGCCGCTCGAGCCCGAGATTGGACATGACGGTGGCCACAAGACCATTACCCTTCAACGCTCCGTCATCGGCCATATTGCCGACAATCACCGCCATCAGCTGGTCGCCGTCGATGATGTTGCCCTTCTCGTCGACGATGATCACCCGGTCGGCGTCGCCATCGAGCGCAATGCCGATATCGGCGCGCACTTCATGCACCTTGGCCTGCAAGGTCTTCGGATAGGTCGAGCCGCATTCCTTGTTGATGTTGAGGCCGTTCGGCTCCGCGCCGATCGTCACCACATCGGCACCCAGTTCCCAAAGCGCGGTCGGAGCCGCCTTGTAGGCCGCGCCATTGGCGCAGTCGACCACGACGCGCAGGCCGTGCAGGGTCACATCCCGGGGAAGTGTGCGCTTGACGAACTCGATATAGCGATAAATGTCGCCCTCGACGCGGCTGGCACGGCCGATCTCGTTGGCACGGGCAAGCTGGGGATAAAAATCCTGACGGTCTACCAGCGCCTCGATCCGGGCCTCGATCTCGTCCGACATCTTGTAGCCGTCGGGGCCGAAAAGCTTGATACCGTTATCGGCATAGGGATTGTGGGACGCCGAAATCATCACGCCGACATCGGCTCTGAGCGAGCGCGTCAGCATGGCAACGGCCGGCGTCGGGATCGGGCCGAGAAGATAAACATTGAGGCCGGCCGCCGTAAAACCCGCAACCAGCGCGTTTTCGAGCATATAGCCGGAAAGCCTCGTATCCTTGCCGATCACCACCCGGCGGGCGTGGTCATTGCGACGGAAGATCGTCCCCACAGCGATGCCGACGCGCATGGCCAGATCGGGCGTCATCGGAAAAGTGTTGGACTGTCCGCGAATACCGTCGGTTCCGAAATACTTGCGTGCCATGTCGTTCCTCATCTCAGCCGCCCGCGGGCGACGGTCGTGTCTCTGCCGGGCCATCAATGCGCTCTCATGGCAGAAAATCGGCTTCAGGGCACCTAAAATAACGTCAACAACGCTAACACGACGTTACCGGAAAGCGCGCCTCAGTGCCGCAAAGGGCCGAAAGAAAGAGCCCTGTCTTGCCGACCACCCACACGCGGACAAGAAAAAACCGCCGGGGAAACCGGCGGTCCTTGTCTCAGTTGGGCTGCGGCTCGAAACCGTCGCCTTCCGTTCCGTCGGAAGGCTTGCCTGATGGCGTATCCTTCTTCGGACCCATGGAGGGCACCGCAGACCCGCGCGAAGGCGGTGTGTCGTCACCCAGATCACGCGAGGGCTTTTCGCCCTGAAGGATCGACTTGATCTCGTCACCGGACAGCGTCTCGTATTCGAGCAGCCCTTCGGCCAGCGCAACGAAGCCGTCATTGTTGTCCCTGATAATCCGGGTGGCCTCGACATAGGCCTCGTCGATCAGGCGACGAACCTCCGAATCGATCTTCTGCGCCGTGGATTCGGAGACATTCTTGCTCTGCGAAACCGAATGGCCAAGGAAGACCTCCTGCTGGTTTTCGCCATAGGACACCTGACCGAGTTCATCGGAAAAGCCCCATTGCGTCACCATCGCCCGGGCAAGCTTGGTGGCCTGCTCGATATCGGACGAAGCGCCGGAGGTGATGTTGTCCTTGCCGAAGGTCAGTTCCTCGGCAACACGGCCGCCCATCATGATCGCCAGCCGCGAGATCATCCACTTGTAGCTCATCGAATAGCGGTCACCCTCGGGCAACTGCATGACCATGCCCAGCGCACGGCCGCGCGGAATGATCGTCGCCTTGTGGACGGGATCGGCTACCGGCACCTTCAGCGCCACAATCGCATGACCGGCCTCGTGATAAGCCGTCAGCTTCTTTTCCGCCTCGGTCATCGCGGAGGAACGCCGCTCGGCGCCCATCATGATCTTGTCCTTGGCGTCCTCGAATTCGGCCATGGTGACAAGGCGCTTGTTGCGTCTTGCTGCCATCAGGGCGGCCTCGTTGACGAGGTTCATCAGATCCGCGCCGGAAAAGCCGGGAGTGCCGCGGGCAACCACCTTGAGGTCGACATTCGGCGCCAGCGGCGTGTTGCGGGCGTGAACCTTCAAAATGCGCTCGCGGCCGACAATATCCGGGTTCGGCACCACGACCTGACGGTCGAAACGGCCGGGACGCAGCAATGCCGGGTCGAGAACGTCGGGACGGTTGGTTGCGGCAATCAGGATCACGCCCTCATTGGCCTCGAAACCGTCCATCTCGACCAGAAGCTGGTTCAGCGTCTGCTCGCGCTCGTCATTGCCGCCGCCGAGGCCGGCGCCGCGATGACGGCCAACCGCATCGATTTCATCGATGAAGATGATGCAGGGCGCATTCTTCTTGGCCTGTTCGAACATGTCGCGCACACGGGATGCACCGACACCGACGAACATTTCCACGAAGTCGGAACCCGAAATCGTGAAGAACGGCACATTGGCCTCACCGGCAACGGAACGCGCCAGAAGCGTCTTACCGGTACCGGGCGGGCCGACCAGCAGCACGCCGCGCGGAATGCGGCCGCCAAGGCGCTGGAACTTCTGCGGATCACGCAGGAATTCGACGATCTCCTCGAGATCCTGCTTGGCTTCGTCGACACCGGCGACATCGTCAAACGTCACCCGGCCATGCGCTTCCGTCAGAAGCTTGGCCTTGGACTTGCCGAAGCCCATGGCGCCGCGCGAACCGCCCTGCATCTGACGCATGAAGAACAGCCAGACACCGAGGATCAGCAGCATGGGCAGAAGCGTGCCGACATAGCTCAGAATACCGCCGGAACCATCATTGACGGGCTTGGCGGTGACGTCGACATTGTTGGCCTCAAGCTTGTTGAGCAAGGAGTCGTCGATCACCGGCGCATAGGTGTGGAAAGTCGTGCCGGCGCCATCGGAATAGGTGCCGGTGATGTTGTTTCCGGTGATGGTCACATCCTTGACCCTTCCGGAATCGACATTATTCACGAACTGCGAGTAGGCCACCGCGTTGCCCGCATTGTGCGACGGCGTTGACTGGAACATGCTGAACAGCGCGACCAGCAACAACGCGATTATCGCCCACAGCGCAATATTGCGTAGGTTTGGGTTCATTAAACTCCCCGAAATCATATGTCCGGCACGTCAGAATGCCGCTGAATTACGCCTAACATAGGGTCCGCACCCTGTCTTGCCAAGACAAGCCGGTTCCAAGATTCATTTTCTCAACGTAAATAGGTTGCGGCCGGTTCACGATAGGCCGCATGCGTGAAAGCCGCAGCCATCATATTTGCCAGTGTCAGGTCGAATCCCGGCAAAAACCGGTCGAACGGCGCGAGATAGACACCCGTCGGAAGTACCTGCTTCCCCGCAGTATCCATGGCCACGGGGCACACGGCGGCGGCAAGATGGGCAAGCCGCGGCGGCAGCCCTGAAAAAGCGTCTGCATCGCCCGCGCCATCCGGGCCTGCCGGCCGGATGCGCAGTGCCGCCTGCGACCGGTTTTCAAAGCAAAAGCGCCCATCCCAGACGGCGCTCCCGCCCGGCGCGATTTCCGTTTCCGGCAGGCCGCGCCGTTCACGCAGAATGAACAGATGCCCACGGTGCCTCTCGAAAAGGCAGCGTCCGGCCGTCATGCGGGCGCCGTGCGGCGCTGTGCAGAGCGCGGTCACGCGATCCAGCACATCGCCACCGGGGCCATAGGAAAGGCCGCCAAGCGCGGGAACAAGAATATTGAGCAGATAACGGGCCGCGTCCCCGGCGCCGAGAAGACCGTCAATATCGAGCTGCGCCACGGTGGCGCCGTGGATCGTGGCGATACCGGCAAAAAGGTGTGCTGCACTGCGCGACAATCTGTCCCGCGCTTGCGCTGCCTTTTCCGCATCGGCTGCCAATGTTTCGACGGTTTCCTGAATGCTCTGGCGCGTCCGCACCCGTTCATAATGCGCGTCGTCATTGCTCGGATCATCGATCCAGGACAGACCGTTCAGTGTAAGAAAATCGCGGATGGCGCTGCGTCCGATCTTCAAAAACGGTCGCGCGATCCAGTGCCTTCCCTCGATCAGGGTTTTGTCGGCCATGCCGGTCAAGACTGTCGAAGCGCCGCGACTGGCGCGCATGGCGAAGGTTTCGGCCTGGTCGTCCATCGTATGGGCAACGGCGATGACATCGGCGCCGCAGCGGCCGGCCAGAGAGGAAAGCAGGCGATAGCGCGCATGGCGGGCGGCGACCATCAGCCCGGACTGTGGCTTGTCATCGGCCCAGACAAGGGTGTGATGGGCAATGCCGCGTTCGGCACAAAAAGCGCCGACCCAGAGCGCCTCGTCAGCCGCTTCGGGGCGCAGACCGTGATCGACCGTTGCAGCCGTCAGCTGGATATCGTTCCTGCCGGATATCGTTTTTGCCGCCAAAAGTGCTGAGAGCAGCCCGATCGAATCGCCGCCGCCGGAAACGGCAACGAGAACATGGCAGTGCGGTTTCAGCTGTAAAACAAAGTCCTGTGCAGCGCGCAGCGGTGCGCTGCGGGCCAGCGTATCGGCAGCCGGGATCGACGCCGCCATCAGCATCCGTTGGCCGACTGCTCCGAGCGGGCCTTGTCCAGAACGGCCTGTGCCGCATCGGGGTAACGCACCGGCACCTCGGCAAAGGTCGCGCAGGCGGCGTCCTTGTTATCCATACCGGCAAGCGACTGGCCGAGTTTCAGCAGCATTTCAGGGGCCTTGTCGGAATTGCCATAGGCCTTGTAGGCGTTGAGGAAGGTCTTGGCGGCCTCGTTGTATTTCTGCTGGGCCAGCATCGATTCGCCAAGCCAGAAGCTCGCATCGGGAATGAGCGGGCTGTCGGGGTAGCTCAGCACAAACTCGCCAAAGGCATTTTCGGCCTGCGGATAATCGCCGGACAGGACGAGATTATAGGCCGTGTTGTAGAAGGCGGCATCGTCACCGCCCCCTTCCGCTCCCTCGGGCAGGTCCGGCGAAACATCGCCGGGAATGCTCGCGTCATTCATCGCGCTGTCGGGCATGGGCGGCGGATTGTCGATCGAAGCCGCCTCATTGTCAGTCCCGTTGTCCGGCGATGGTTCGGATGATGAAGGTGCGGACGGCGTTGCCATGCCACTTTCCAGATCCTGCAGCCGGAATTCCATATCCTCCTGCAATTTGCGGATCCGTTCCTCCATCTGCAACATCTGGAAGCTCAGATCCTCAACCTGGCCGTTGAGGTTCCTGACCTGCTCTTCAAGCTGCATGATCCGCATGGCAGGATCGGTCGCCTGGACCTGAACGGTCTGGGGTTGCGTGTTGCCTCTTGCCGGAAACACCGAAAAGCCGGCAGCCCCAGCACTTGCCTGCATCCCCAAAAAGGCGCTCCCCGCCAACAGACATAAAAATGCTTTTCTCATGATCCCTTCCTAAAGCCGGTAAAATGGACTTGCGTGTCGTCGGACACGATATTTCCGGCCATATTTAGATCAAAAAGCACTTTCTTGCACTGCAGACACAAAAAAACCGGCCAAAAGCCGGTTTTTCTTCATATCCATTGGCCGGATCAGCTTCCGGCGCCACCCAGCACGGTGACCGTACGACGGTTCTGCGACCAGCAGGAAATGTTGTCGCAGACAGCGACAGGCCGTTCCTTGCCGTAGGAGATCGTCGAAATCCGGTTGGCCGGAATACCGCGCGAAACCAGGTAATTCTTGGTGGCCGTGGCGCGCCGTGCGCCAAGCGCAAGGTTATATTCGCGTGTGCCGCGCTCGTCGGCATGACCGGCAATGCGGATCGAATAGCTGGTATAGCGCTGCAGCCACTGGGCCTGTTTGTCGAGCGTCTGGGCGGCAATCGGGGTGATCGCGGCCGAATCGGTCTCGAAATAGACCGTATCGCCGACATTGAGGTCAAAATCCTGCGTGGTGCCGGGAGAGGCAACACCGGCATTGGCGCCCGCCACACCCTGACCGCCGCTACCGGGCAGGTTTTCCTGTTTGGAAGCGCAGCCGGCAAGGCCGAGCGCCATCACCGCACAGAGCGCAACAACGGCAGGTCTCATCGCTTTCTTCCTCGAAAGGCCTTCAAATCCAAGCATAGCTCGGCTCATTACCGCTCTCCTTCAAGCGTTCCAATTTCGTGTCCGACACCGGAAAATCGGTTCAGGTACGCCATGATAACCGATGGTCTGCCGATCGGTTGCGCAACGTCTGCGACAGACCGGTCAATGTCGACACATGCCTAGCAAATCGCCGTTAACCACCCCTCAACGAAGATCGTTAACAAACAGTAAATGTGCAGCCGAAAACCGCCTTCGCCACTACTCCAGAAGCGGCGACCAGGCCGGGTCCGAAGCATAGTCGGGCGTTGAAATCCGCTGTTCATTGTAGCCCGTCAGGTCGATGGAATAAAGGTGTGGACCGCCCTCGCCGGCATTCTGACGGAAGAACATCAGGACGCGGCCATTCGGCGCCCATGTCGGACCTTCATTGTGGAAGCCGGTGGTCAGAATGCGCTCGCCGCTGCCGTCCGGCTTCATCACGCCAATGGAGAACTTGCCCCCGGACTGTTTGGTGAACGCGATCAGGTCGCCGCGCGGAGACCATACCGGCGTCGAATAGCTGCCGTCGCCAAACGAGATACGGTGCTGGTTCGAGCCATCGGCGTTCATGACGTAGAGCTGCTGACGGCCGCCGCGGTCGCTTTCAAACACAATCTGGTTGCCGTCGGGCGCATAGGACGGCGATGTGTCGATGGCGGACGTGCTGGTCAGCCGCGTCGTGGCGCGGGTCCTGAGATCCATGGTGTAGATATTGGCATTGCCGTCCTGCTGCAGGCTCATGATGATGCGCTGGCCGTTCGGCGAAAACCGTGGCGCAAAGGTCATTCCCGGGAAATTGCCGACGACCTCGCGCTGTCCCGTCTCCAGCTGCAGCAGGTAGACGCGCGGCTGGTCGTTTTCATAGGACATGTAGGTGACTTCCTGCCGGTTCGGCGAGAACCGCGGCGTGAGCACCATATACTGACCATCCGTCAGCATGCGGACATTGTGGCCGTCCTGATCCATGATCGCGAGCTGGCGCTTGCGGTCGGTCTTCGGGCCGCTTTCGGAAACATAGACGATGCGGCTGTCGAAATAGCCCTGCTCGCCCGTCAGCGCCTGATAGATGGAATCGGCAATGATGTGGGCAACGCGACGCCAGTTGTCGGGCTGGGTGAAAAACTGCTGACCGATGATCTGCTGGCCGGCATAGGTATCCCAAAGCCTGAACTCCGAACGCAGGCGGCCGTCCGGCTCACGGGTAACCCGGCCGACGACCAGAGCCTCGGCATTGATCAGCCGCCAGTCCTCGAAACGCGGTGTCTGATCCGGATCGTTGATCTGCTGGATGAAGGCCGAGCGGTCAACCGCCTTGAACAGACCCGAGCGCTCGAGATCGTCGGCGATCACGCCGGAAATATCCGTTCCCAGCCCGTCATCCGATATGAAATCGGTAATCGCTATCGGCAGCGGCTGGACATTGCCGCGCGAAATGTCGATTTCGACCAGCGCATTGGCTGGTGCGACGAACAGAAGGCCGAAACCGGCCCAGGCGACGGAAAGAAATACGAGACAGCGTTTAAGCATGGCAGGACAGGCCTTTCAGCGTTGATTGCGTCGGTCTGATGCGGATGGCGATACCGGTCCGCAGTCCTCCGGTTAAAAGTTAAAGCATCTGGCTTGGATCAAAGTTCACGATAACTTCGCTCCAGGCGTCATATTTTTCTGGCGGAAGTTGGACGAAGGGCGAGGATTTCAGCACCGCACGGCGGGCGCCGCCGGCGAGAATCCGCCGTGCGCTTTCACTTCCCCCCGTTGCCGTCACCTCGGGTGCTCCGACAATCGCACCGGACGGATCGAGCTTCATGTGTATGCGTATGCGCACCCCTTCCGCGCCGTCAAGACCGGCCAGGATCGACCAGTTGCGCTGGATCTGACCGCGCAGCGCATCCAGCTCGCTCTGGGAAAGCTGTGCATTGCTGGTGTTGCGTTCCGTCCCCAGCGCCGCCGGTGTTTCGCTGCGCTGTGCGCCGCCGCCGGTTGCCTCGGTCCGGTTCAGGAGCGCGGCAATGTCATCGACATTGAAGTCATCTTCTTCCGTCGTGGTCGAGGCCGTGGTCTGGCTGTCGGTGCGCTGTGCCTGCGCCGTGCGGGTTTGCTGTGCCGGTTCGGGCGGACGTCGCGTCGGAAGCGGCGCCTGGTCGGGGAAGGCCAGTTCCGGCTCTTCGGGCTCGGCAGGCGCTTCAGGTTCCGGCTCGGGCTCGGGTGCAGCGGTCTCAGCGGGTTCCGGTGTCGGCGCCGGGGCCGGTTCGGGGACCACTGCGGCCTCGGGCTGAGGCGCAGGTGCGGGTTCAGGTGATGGCGTCGGCTCGGGCGCAGGCGTTGGTTCCGGCGCCGGTGCTGGCTCCGGCGCGGGTTCCGGGCGCTCGGCCGGCGTGGGCGGCGGCGTTTCGGCCACGTCTTCCTGCGGCGCCGGCTCCGGTGTTTCAGCCGCCGACGGCGTTGGAAGTGCGGCCTGGTCCTGCTCGACATCGGCAGGCGCCGCCTCCGGCGCGGTATTCAGGTCGATGTCGTTTTCACCGACATTCTGCGCATCGGCCACCTGATCCTGCCGCCGCGTCGGGATCGGCGCGGCGATGTCGGCAAGATCGGCATTTTCATCGCCTTGCTGCACCTGCGTGACATCCTCCACCGGGATCAGCGTCACCGGCAATGCATCGACATCCGCCACTTCCATCGATGGCGGCGTGCCGAGCAGAAACACTGCCCAGCCAATGACCAGACAGTGGAGAACAAAAGAGATGGCAAGGCTGCGCGTCATGGCGAAAGATCAGCTATCCTGTTCCTGCAGGGTCACCAGTCCGATATTCTTGAAACCGGCCGCGGAAATCCGCGCCATGACCTGCATCACCGTGCCGTAACCGGCACTGGCATCGCCGCGCACATAGATACGCTCGCTGTAGCCGGTGGTGGCAATCGCCTCGAGCTTCGGCACGACTTCATCGATCCCGATCTCGGTCTCCTGCAGGAAGATCTGGCCTTCCGGATTGACTGAAATCGTGATCGGCTGGGTATCGGAGTTAAGCGCCTGCGCCTGCGTCTCCGGCAGATCGATCGGCACGCCGACGGTCATCATCGGTGCGGCAACCATGAAGATGATCAAAAGCACCAGCATGACGTCGACGAGCGGCGTCACGTTGATTTCGCTGACAGGACCGCGGCGGCCGCGCCTGCGTCCGCGGCGGCTTCCGCCTGTCGCACTTGTTCCTGCGGTCATTCCCATATCGCTATCCCCTTCCAGGCTTTATTCCGCAGCCGGGCGCGACTGGAGTTTCTCATCGATCTGGCGCGACAGGATCGCGGCAAATTCGTCGGCAAAGCCTTCCATGCGGCCAATCAGCTTGCCGGAATCGGCAGAGAGCTTGTTATAGGCGATAACGGCGGGAATAGCCGCGACCAGACCGATGGCAGTGGCCAGCAGCGCTTCGGCGATACCGGGAGCGACAACGGCGAGATTGGTCGATTTCGAACCGGCAATTGCCTGGAACGAGGTCATGATACCGACCACCGTGCCGAACAGACCGACGAAGGGGGCGGCAGAACCGGTACTGGCCAGAAAGCCGAGACGGGCCTCAAGCTTGTCCGATTCGCGCTGGATGGCCACATCCATCGCCTTTTCAACGCGCATCTGCAGGCCGACCGGCGCACGGGCGCCGCGTTCGAAGGATTTTTTCCACTCGCGCATGGCGGCCACGAAAACCGCGGACATGCCGGAGGTCTTACGCTCGGAAAGATTCGAATAGAGTTTTTCCAGCGACGTGCCCGACCAGAAGGCATCCTCGAACTGGTTATAGGCGCGGCGTTCCTTGTTGTAGGCAATGATCTTCTCGATCACGATCGCCCACGTCCAGACTGAAGCGGCAATCAGGCCGATCATCACCAGTTTGACGATCAATCCGGCCTGCATGAAGAGCGCCAGCAAGCCGACATCGGCGTGTGCTGCTTCCAACCCAAGCTGTTCCATGTGACGTAAGTCCTTGAATATAGGGGCCCGGCTTACCGGGCGGGTACAGTTAGAGCCGCCTGCGAGTCAGTTTCGGTTTACGATGGGATTTGCAGAAGTGCACATATCAGCTCCATCTCGTACAAAAACGTGGTGAAAGCTGGGCAAACCGGCCCGAAATCCCGCTTCTCGCATGAAACATGATCATGGTTAACACCCGGTTACCGGCGGTCCCGGAGACCCTGAAACCTATGGCAGCTAGTCAAAATCACGACCCCGCAAAGCGGCGGCGAAATTCCTTCACATAATACTCATGTTTTAGCAAGCCCGCGATTGTCAAGCTTTTGGCTTATTCGCCCTGCCCGCCAAGCAATGTACGGGCAAGTTCATCCGGCATCCGTCGGGCGCGACCGTGCTTGTTGATCACCACCACCGTGACGGTCGCCGTCGTCAACAGCACGCCATTGGCCGAGATCGACTGCTCAAGCACCATGCGCGCACCGGTCACCCTCGCCGTCGTCGTGGTGATCTCAAGAATATCGTCCATGCGGGCCGGACGGATGAATTTGAGGTCCATGTGATGAACCGCAAATGCCAGCCCTTCCTCATCGATCGTATAAAGCGTGCGCTGCTCGACACCGAGGCAGCGCAGGTAATCGGTGCGGCCGCGTTCGAAAAAATGAAGATAGCGGGCGTGATAGACGACACCTGAAAAATCGGTGTCCTCATAATAGACCCGCTGGCGCAGATGATGTTTTCCGGGTTCGAGCCAGCCGCTCAGATCCGATGTATTTTCACCGCTTTTTTCCGTCATGCCGGACCTCATTGAAGCGTTTTCGGCTCTCTCCTAATCCAGAGCGGAGCGGCTTCGCAACCGTAAAACCGGCAACGGAAAGGGTCCGGCCTGCGGCATCAGTATCGATTGCGTAAAAAAAACATTGCATTTATGTCATACTGGAGTCGGTTAACATCGAAATTCACTGCATGAGAAAACAGATCGGAGTGGCTCCATGAAAATTGCGGTTATGGGCGGAGACGGGTTTATCGGATGGCCTACGTCGCTGCATCTGTCTGATGCCGGACACGAAATCCATATCATCGACAATCTGTCGCGGCGCTGGATCGACACCGAACTCGGCGTTCAGTCGCTCACGCCGATGGACTCCATTCAGGAGCGCACCCGTATCTGGCATGCCGAAACCGGCCGCCGGATTCATTTTCATCTCATCGACCTCGCCAAGGATTATGAAATCCTGAAGAAATGGCTGGAGGATGAAAAGCCGGACGCCATCATCCATTTCGCCGAGCAGCGCGCAGCCCCCTACTCGATGAAGTCCGACCGCCACAAGAACTACACGGTCGACAACAATGTGAATGCGACGCACAACCTGTTGAATGCGCTCGTCGAGATCGATCTCGATGCCCATGTCATCCATCTCGGCACCATGGGCGTTTACGGCTATTCGACCGTCGGCGCGGCCATCCCGGAAGGTTATCTGCCGGTCGATATCGAGGCCACGACGGGCGAAAAGGTTTCCCAGGAAATCCTCTACCCCGCCAATCCGGGCTCGATCTACCACATGACCAAGTGCCTGGATCAGCTGCTGTTCGCCTTCTACGCCAAGAATGACGGGCTTCGGATCACCGACCTGCATCAGGGCATTGTCTGGGGCACCCATACCGAACAGACCAAGCGCCACGAACAGCTGATCAACCGCTTCGACTATGACGGCGATTACGGCACGGTGCTGAACCGCTTCCTGATTCAGGCGGCAATCGGCTATCCGCTGACCGTCCACGGCGTCGGCGGCCAGACCCGCGCCTTCATCCATATTCAGGATTCGGTGCGCTGTATCGAGCTGGCGCTCAACAATCCGCCGGAGCGCAACAGCCGCGTTGAAATCTTCAACCAGATGACCGAGACCCACCGGGTGCGCGATCTGGCGAAGATGATCTCCGAAATGAGCGGCACCGAAATCGCCTGGCTGCCCAACCCGCGCAAGGAAGCGCCGGAAAACGAACTGATCGTCAATAACGACAAGTTCCTCTCGCTCGGCCTCAACCCGACGACGCTGAAGGAAGGTCTTCTGGAAGAGATCGTCGACATCGCCAAGAAATATGCCTACCGCGTCGACCGCAAGCGCGTTCCGGCCGTTTCGGCATGGACCAAGGATATTGCCACAACGATCAATCGCGATCCGGAAGGCAAGTCGCTGAAATCGGTTTCGTGATCCGATGACTGATCCTGCACACGAAGGCGTCCGCCGCAGCGCGGACGCCAAGGCCCCCTTTGCCTTCGTCACACTGGTGACCAACGCCGATTACGCCATGGGCGCGCTGGCGCTGGCGCGGTCAATCTTTCTGACCGGCACGCCGGCCGATGTTGTCGTGCTGCATACCGGCGGCACGCCCGAAGAAAGCCTGAAACAGCTCGAGGATATCGGCTGCCGGCTGATCGGCGTCGACCATCTGCCGTTATCGGAAGCCTTCAATGCCCGCCATGCGCGCCGCGAAGTTCACGGCAATGCCCCCTTCACCAAGGGCCGCAAGCCGGACTTCCACACGCCGCTCGACAATTTCTGCAAGATCAGGCTCTGGCAGCTGACCGAATACCACGCCACCGTGTTCATCGATGCCGATGCGATCGTGCTGAAGAATATCGACAAGCTGTTCTTCTACCCGGAATTTTCCGCAGCACCCAATGTCTATGAAAGCGTTGCGGATTTTCACCGGCTGAATTCCGGCGTGTTTGTTGCCCGACCGGACATGACGACCTATGAGGCCATGCTGGAAGCGCTCGATGCGCCGGATGCCTTCTGGCGGCGGACCGACCAGACCTTCCTTCAGGAATTCTTTCCTGACTGGCATGGCCTGCCGGTGTTCATGAACATGCTGCAATATGTCTGGTTCAACCTGCCGGACCTCTGGAACTGGTCCGATATCGGCGTGCTGCACTACCAGTATGAAAAGCCGTGGGAGGACGACCACCCGCGCGCCGAACAATTGAAACCGCTGATCGATCTCTGGTGGGCCTATTTCGACGGCGACAAGATTCCGGATATCGCAACGCTCGAAAACCCGAAAAAACCGGCATGAAGCACATTCTCGTCAGTGGCGGCACCGGTCTGGCCGGTCGCTATATCGTGGAAGGTTGTCTCGCGGCAGGCCATCAGGTCTCCGTCGCCGGCCGTTCCGCGCCGCCAGACGGGCTGTTTTCACCCGCCGTCGGCTACAGGCCGCTCGACCTTTCGGCCGAGCGCGTCTCCGACGAGCTGTTTGAAGATATCGACGCATTCGTCCACGCTGCTTTCTCCCATGTGCCGGGACGCTATCGCGGCGGCGAGGGAGACGATCCGGCCGGTTTCGTGAAGCTGAATGTCAATGGCAGCATTGCCCTGTTCGAGGCTGCCCGGGCGGCCGGGGTGCGGCATTGCGTTTTTCTGTCGAGCCGTGCCGTGTTTGACGGCTACCCTGATGCAACACCGTTGCCGGAGACCCTTGTGCCCAATCCGGCAAGCCTTTACGGCACCATCAAGTTCGAAACCGAAAAGGCGCTTGCAGCCCTTGCCAGACCCGGCTTCGTGCCGGTGAGCCTGCGCGCCACCGGCATTTACGGCGACCTGTTTCCCAACAAGTGGGAAGCACTTTTCGAAAACTATCTCGCGGGCCGAACGATCGAACCAAGAGCAGGCAGCGAACTGCACGGACGCGATCTTGCGGACGCGGTTCTGGCCGTTCTCGGCGCGCCGATCCCCAAGGTTTCGGGAAAAGCGCTCCACGTCTCCGATATCGTGGTCGACAACCACACGATCCTTGCGCCGCTGAAGGCGGCGCTCGCCTCGCCTCACCCGCTCCCCGCACGCGCCGATCATGACCGCATCAATGTGATGGCGACCAGCCGGCTCAATGCGCTTGGCTGGCGCACGGGCGGCATTCCGCTTTTCAGCGCCACGCTGCAAACGCTGGTCGAGGGTTTTCTGGCCCGGCAGGACGGCCGCGAGCATTCATGAAATTGATCTGACCGCCGATCAATACTATGTGCGACGTGCTATCGTCCCACACCCCGGGACATCAATGACCAACAGGATTTATCAATGAGCCGCTTTGACCTCATCATATTCGACTGCGACGGCGTTTTGGTCGATTCGGAAATTCTCGCCGCGCAGGTGGAATCGAAACTCCTGACCGAGGCCGGCTATCCGATCACGGCCGGCGAAATCGGCGAACGGTTTGCCGGCATGACCTGGCGCGACATCCTGCTGGCGGTCGAAAAAGAAGCGGCAATTCCGCTGCAGGCAACGCTGATCGACGAGTCCAAAACGATTCTCGATGAACGTCTGAAACGCGAACTGCAACCGATCCCCGGCGTAAGAGAGGCCGTGGCCCAGCTTTCCGAACCGCGCTGCATATGCTCCAATTCGAGCGAAGAACGGATCAGGATGATGCTGACCAAGGTCGGCCTGCTCGACATTTTCGAGCCCAACATCTTTTCCGCCGAAAGCCTTGGGCCCGACCGGGTCAAGCCGAAGCCGGACATATTCCTGCACGGCGCTGAAAAAATGGGGGCGAAACCGAAAAATACGCTGGTGATCGAGGATTCCGTTCACGGCATCACCGGCGCAACGGCAGCCGGCATGCGTGTTATCGGCTTTACGGGCGCATCGCATACCACGCCAAGCCATGCCGATCAGCTGACCGAGGCCGGTGCGGAAACCGTGATCCACCGGATGGAAGACCTGCCGGCAGTGGCAACCGCGCTTCTGGAATGGTCGGACGCCGTTTAACGGCGCCCCAGACTGCTGACAAACCCGAAGACGTACGGGTTGTTGCCTCCGTCAGCCGTCCCCACAGGTGTCATGCTCGGACGTGATCCGAGCATCCATTCCACTCAGCCCTTTGACAAGAAAGGGTTTCAAGAAAGCGTACATCGTGTGGCCCTGGATCCTCGGGTCGAGCCCGAGGATGACCCGGAGTGAGGGGCAGGTTTATCAACAAACCGGGACGCCGTTTAACGGCGCCCGCATCCTCCAGGCTCAGTTAACGCCGACCCTCACGCGGGTATTCTCGCCTGCCGTGGGGGGCACCGGAATATTGTCGGCCTTGAACAGGAACTGCGTCGAAAGCCCCTCGGCGGGCAGCTCGACTTCCTGCGTGATGACCTGATCGTAAAGCGCGACGGAGCCGTCAACCAGCTCGACATGTACCGGCACCTTGTAGGTCCCGGGGCTTGCCTTCGGACCGCCGATCAGGCGGCCGGCAACGGCGACCTGCAGCAACAGCTGATCACCGCTCGGCGCCACAGAGCAGGTGCGTGTATATTCCGACAGGGAAACCTGATAGGCCAGATCGTCCGCATCATCGGAACTCGAAGGCGAATAGATACGCTTGAAGGTCTGGTCGTCATCCAGCATGGCCTTCGGGCAGATACGCGAAAGCGCGGTCAGATTGATGCCCGGCGTGATCGGCTGGGCCGGCGCGGGTTCCGGCTCAGGTTCGGTTGTTGAACAGGCCGCGAGCCCGACAAGGGCCAAAGCAGCAGCCAGACGGCGGGTTGTGCGAAATGACACGGCGAGTATTCCTTTCCTCTCTCAAGGGCTTTTCAAGCCCTCCGGCTTTGTTCTATATCAGCGCAAACGCAAGAATTCGATTGTCTGGCATGACCCGCAGCCACGCGCCACGCCCGAAGCCTTCCCGAGACAACCGGTAAGGCCTGAGCGTGCCACAAGCTAGACATTTTACGACACCTGGCAAGCATAAAGGGGCTTTGCGTGGACTATATTTCGACGCGGGGCGATGCTCCGACCCTCGGTTTTTCCGACGCGCTTCTCGCCGGACTGGCATCTGACGGCGGTCTTTACCTGCCGCGCGAATGGCCGCAGATGTCCACAGAAGATATTCGCGCGCTGCGCGGCAAGTCCTATCAGGAAATCGCCTTTATCATCCTCAAGCCGTTTGTCGGCGGCGAAATTCCCGATGACCGCCTGCGCTCGATGATCGACGAGGCCTACGCCACCTTCCGGCACGAGGCAGTAACGCCGATTGTCCAGAGCGGGGCAAACCGCTTCACGCTCGAACTGTTCCATGGCTCGACGCTGGCGTTCAAGGATGTCGCCATGCAGCTTCTGGCGCGGCTGATGGATTATGCGCTGGAAGCCCGCGGCACACGCGCGACGATCGTCGGCGCAACATCGGGCGATACCGGCGGGGCGGCAATCGATGCCTTTTCGGCAAGCACGCGCACCGACATCTTCATCCTGTTTCCGCACGGCAAGGTCTCGCCGGTCCAGCAGCGGCAGATGACCACGCTCGGCGCGCCGAATGTCCACGCGATTGCCGTCGAAGGGCATTTCGACGACTGCCAGAACTTGGTCAAGGCGATGTTCGCCGATGGCGGTTTTCGCGACGAGGTGAAGCTTTCCGGCGTCAACTCGATCAACTGGGCGCGCATCATGGCGCAGGTGGTCTATTATTTCACCGCCGCCGTCTCGCTCGGAGCGCCCGACCGCGCGGTCGATTTCACCGTTCCGACCGGCAATTTCGGCGATATCTTCGCCGGCTATGTCGCGCGAAAGATCGGGCTGCCCATCGGCCGGCTGGTGATTGCCACCAACGAAAACGACATTCTGGCACGTGCGCTTGAAAGCGGCCGCTATGAAATGCGCGGCGTTGAGGCAACGACCTCGCCGTCGATGGACATCCAGATCTCGTCCAACTTCGAACGCCTGCTGTTTGAGGCAAGCGCGCGCGACGCCGGTTATATCCGCCGGGCCATGGCCGGGCTGAAACAGTCAGGCGCCTTCGACATCGAAGAAGAAACGCTCCAGCATATCCGCTCCGTATTTTCCGCCGGGCGCACCGATCAGCAGGATGCCGCAGCCGAGATCGCCCGCACGCTCAAAGAAACCGGCGTCGTGATTGATCCGCACACGGCTGTCGCAATGTCGGTTGCGCGGGCGCATCAGTCTGAAAACCCGATGGTGGTGCTCGCAACGGCGCACCCCGCCAAGTTTCCCGCCGCCGTAAAATCGGCTTGTGGTATTGACCCGGCGCTCCCGGCATGGCTTGCTGGCCTGATGGACAAGGAGGAGCATTTCAGTGTCCTTCCCCCCGAACTCGACGCGGTGGAAGCATTCGTTCGCAACGGATTGAGCACTGGACGCCAATGATAGGAAACAGGATCGCATGACAGTAGAGTACACCCGGCTTCCCTCCGGGCTGACCGTCGTCACCCAGAACATGCCTCATATCCAGAGCGTGGCGATCGGAACCTGGATCAAGTCGGGATCCCGCAACGAACTCCAGAACGAGCACGGCATCGCCCATCTTCTGGAACACATGGCCTTCAAGGGCACCAAGCGCCGGACTGCGCGTCAGATCGCCGAGGAAATCGAGAATGTCGGCGGCGAGGTCAACGCCGCGACCTCGACGGAGACGACCTCCTATTATGCGCGGGTTCTGAAGGACCACTTGCCGCTTGCCGTGGATATCCTCGCCGACATTCTGACCAGTTCGGCCTTTGACGAGGAAGAACTGGCGCGCGAGAAAAACGTCATTCTGCAGGAAATCGGCGCAGCCAACGATATCCCCGACGACGTGGTGTTCGACAATTTTGCCGGTGCGGCCTACCGCGACCAGATGATCGGCCGGCCGATCCTGGGCACGTCGGAAACGGTGATGGCCTTCACGCCGGACGATATCCGCCGCTATCTTGCCCGCAACTACACGACCGACCGAATCTATATCGTGGCAACCGGCGCTGTCGACCATGACGCCTTCGCCCGCCTTGTGGAAGACCGGTTCGCGGCCCTGCCGCAAAAGCCCGCAACACCGCCGCTGGTGGAAGCGGCAAACTATACCGGCGGCGAGGCCCGCGAAATGCGCAGCCTTTCCGATGCGCAGGTGATTCTCGGCTTCGAGGGACCGGCCTATCACGCCCAGGATTTCTACTGCTCGCAGATCCTGGCCAATGTGCTCGGCGGCGGCATGTCGTCCAGGCTGTTTCAGGAAGTCCGGGAAATCCGCGGCCTCTGCTATTCGGTCTACGCCTTCCACTGGGGCTTTTCCGATTCGGGCGTTTTCGCCGTGCACGCGGCAACCGGTGGCGACCAGTTGCCAGAACTGGTTCCGGTGATCATCAACGAGTTGCGCGAAGCGGCCGAAAAGGTCGATCCGACGGAAATCGAGCGCGCGCGCGCCCAGATCCGCGCGCAACTGCTGATGGGGCAGGAAAGTGCGGCCGCCCGCGCCGGACAGATCGCCCGCCAGGTCATGCTCTGGGGACGTCCGATCCCCAACGAGGAAATGATGATGCGGATCGAGAACATCACGCCCAGGAGACTGACGGATCTTGCCGGTCGCGCGTTCTACGATGCCACGCCGACGCTGTCGGCCGTCGGCCCCATCGAGCAGCTCGCGCCGCTTGACGAAATCGTCCAAAGCCTCGCCCTTCAGGAGAAGGAAACCGCCCCGGCGGGCCTTTGAAAGTGTGATGGCGAACGAACGACGCCAATTCGCCCTTATGCCCGGCAACGGCGGTCCTGATGAGTGGAGACAGTCGGTTGTTCGCCCTTTTTGCTGCGCCTAAGGCGCTCAGGCGACGCGGTTTCGCCATACAGTCCGAGACGCACCTGCTGCGCCTGCCCCGCGCCTCCGACTATCAGGCATGGCGGCAATTGCGGATACAAAGCCGCGCCTTCCTGCAGCCATGGGAGCCGCTGTGGAACGTCGACGACATGCGCGCGCGCGCCTTTCGCCGGCGCATCGATCGCCTGAACCAGGATTTCGACGAGGGCACCAGCATTCAGCTGTTCATCTTCCTGAAGGAAACCGACACGCTTGTCGGCGGCATAACCATCGGGCTGATCCGTCGGGGCGTCGCACAAATGTGCACGCTGGGCTACTGGATGGGCGAGCCCTATGCCGGCAAGGGCCACATGTTTGCAGCGCTTCAGATCGTAATTCCATATATCTTTCAGGAGTTGAGCTTGCACCGCATCGAGGCCGCCTGTATCCCCTCAAACAGGCGCAGTGCTTCGCTGCTGCAAAAAGCAGGCTTCACCAAGGAGGGGCATTTGCAAAAATACCTTCGCATCAACGGCCAATGGCAGGATCACCATCTTTATGCCCTGCTCAAAGATGACCATCGCGCCAAACGGAATTGAAGAGCTGAGATGCGAGTGCCCCTGAACCTTTCCCGGTTTTACCGATACGTCCTTGCCACCCTCGCGCTGATACTGGTGTTTCTGTCTGCGCCAGCCCAGACATTCGCGGTCGAGCCGGTGGAGGTGTCACGCGGCGATATCGCCATCGACCTCACCAATCAGATCGATCTCTATCCCAACGCAGGCAATGTCCTTCAGATTTCCACGGTTCCCGATGCCAACGGCATCAGACGCCGGATCGAGGTGCGCTCGAGCGATGCGGATCACCCCGGCGACTGGGCGGTGTTTTCGCTGGCCAATATTTCCGATGAGCAGCTCGAACGTCTGATCGTTGCACCGCATTTCCGCCTGCCCGCCTCCGGGCTGTTCTGGCCCGATCTTGGGTCTTCGCGGATTGCGGCAATCACGCCCTCGGAAGGCTTTGCGCTCAACCGTGTCGCAAGCGACGATGCCGATGTGTTTTCAATCACGCTCAATCCCGGCGCGGTCATCACCTTCGTGGCGGAGCTGAACACGGCGGAGCTGCCGCAGCTCTATCTCTGGCAGCCGGACGCCTACAAGGACACGGAAAACGCCTTCACGCTGTATCACGGCGTGGTGCTCGGCATTGCCGGGCTTCTGGCGGTTTTCCTGAGCATCCTGTTTGTGGTGAAGGGAACGACAGTCCTGCCGGCAACGGCTATGCTGGCATGGTCGGTTCTTCTGTTTGTCGCGATCGATTTCAATTTCCTCAACCAGTTGATCCCGCTGTCGCCCGGCGACCTGCGGATATGGCGGGCAAGCGCCGATGTCGCCGTCGCCTTCAGCCTTGTGGTGTTCCTGTTCACCTATCTCAATCTGGCCCGCTGGCATGCCCAGCTTGGCTATGCGGCAGCCGCCTGGGGTGTGCTGCTGATGGCGCTTTTTGCGCTGGCGCTGTTTGATCCGCCGGCAGCGGCCGGCATTGCCCGGATCTCGTTTGCGGCAACCGTGGTCGCCGGCATCGTGTTGATGATCTATCTGAGCCTGCGCCGCTATGACCGGGCCATCCTGCTGATGCCGGCCTGGGCGCTGATTGTCGCCTGGCTGTTTGCAGCCTGGATGACAGTCACCGGCCGCATCGACAACGACATTGTCGAGCCCGCGCTTGCCGGCGGTCTCGTCCTGATCGTGCTGCTGCTCGGCTTTACCGTCATCCAGCATTCCTTCGCCGGCGGGGCCTATCAACCCGGCCTGTTCTCCGATCTGGAGCGTCAGGCGCTGGCTTTGCTGGGAACGGAAGCGACGGTCTGGGACTGGGATGTGGGGCGTGACCGGATTGTCACCGAACCGGATTTCGCACCGAAACTGGGTCTTTCCCCCGGCGCGCTCAACGGTCCGGCCCGCACCTGGCTGCAATACCTGCATCCCGGCGACCGCGACCGGTTCCGGTCGACACTCGACCTGTTTCTCGAATGGCGACGCGGCCGGCTGAAGCTCGAATTTCGCATTCGCGCCAATGACGGTCATTACCACTGGATGCTGATCCGCGCCCGCCCCGTGCTCAGCACCGATGGCGAAGTGATCCGCTGCGTCGGCACGCTGACGGACCAGACCGACCACAAGGTCAGCACCCAGCGCCTGTTGCAGGATGCCGTTGTCGACAACCTGACGGGGCTTCCCAACCACACCATTCTCATCGACCGGCTGCAATGCCTGGTGACGATGTCGGCAACCGTGCCGGCAATGCAACCGACGCTGATCGTCGCCGATATCGACCGGTTCCACGATATCAACGAAACGCTTGGTTTTGCCGCCGGCGATAACATCCTGATTGCATTGACACGTCGCATACAGAGACTGTTGAAGCCGCAGGACACGCTGACACGGCTTTCCGGCAACAGCTTCGCCATCATCCTGCAGTCACAGACCAATCCCGATGCCGTTGCCGAATTCGCCGATGAACTGGTTGCCGCAATCGATGTGCCGATTACATTCGAAAACCGGGAGATTGCACTGACGGCATCGATCGGCATTGCGCCGTGGCACGACGGTCAGGAATCGGCGGAGACGTTCCTGGAGGATGCCCGGCTCGCCATGCAGCGCGCCAAGCGCATGGGCGGCAACACCGTCGAAACCTACCGGCCGGCTCTGCGCATGCTCGATGATGAGCGCAAACGCATGGAAGCCGATCTCGCCAGAGCCATAGACCGCAAGGAAATGTCGGTGTTCTACCGGCCGGTCATGCGCGCCGACAGTCACAAGGTGGCCGGCTTCAAATGCGTGCTCAACTGGAGACATCCCCAGCGCGGCGAAATTTCAACCGGCGAAATCTTCGAGATCAGCCGCGAGGCAGAGCGTTCGTCGGAACTGGTGCTCTACACCGTCTGGCAGGCGCTGGAAGACCTTGCCGCATGGCAGCAGGCTCTGCCGAAGGCCCGTCCCTTCGTTTCGATCGAGCTCAATTGTACGGAAATGCTCAGGACCAGTACGCTGATCGAGCTGGAAAGCCTCGTCCGGCAGTCCGAAAACGCGCCGCGTCAGGTCGTCTTCTCGATCCCCGAAGAAGTGATCCAGAAGGCTCCGGAACAGGCCAAGCTCGCGCTTCAGTATCTGCGCACCATCGGAACCGGCGTGACGCTGTCGGATTTCGGCAACGGCCAGGGATCACTGACGCTGCTCAAGGGCTTCCGTTTCGATGCAGCCTACATCGACAATGCGGTCTTCAAGCAGAATCAGGAGACCCAGACCGACCTGATCGAGGCGTTCACCAACCTGGCTTCGCGACTGGGCACGGCCGTCGGCGTCACCGACGTCGGCAGCGAGGTCGACGCGAAGGCCATTGCCGATGCCGGCTGCACCTATGCCAGCGGGCCGCTCTACGGCACATCCGTGGCAGCGCCCGTCGCACTGCGCCTGCTGAAGGAAGTCGCGGCCGCAGAGGCCTGATATCGCCCTTGGGTGCGGGATACGCCGTCAGGCGTGCCCGTCGTCCTGCTGTACGATCAACAGGGTGAAAACGAAATCGAGCTTGCGGATGATTTCCGGCGTGAGCACGAAGGGATAGAAATCCTGCTGCCCCATCGACTTGTGAATGGCATTCATCGCGATGGTCAGCGGAACCCACGAATCCGCCAGCCGTTTGCCGCTTGCACATTTATAGGGATCACCGAGCGGCGCGAGATTGGCATCGTCCACCACCAGCCCGAAAGCCCGTGCCGTTTCCAGCGTATCGACGATGTGAAGCGCATGCGCGAAGCTTTCGGCAAAGTCCTCCCAGGGATGGGTTGAGGCATAGGCGCTGACGAAATTGTCCTGCCAGCCCTGCGGCGGTCCGTTTTCGTAATGGCGTTGCAGCGCGGCCTGATAATCCTCCCGTTCATCGCCGAAAATTTCCCGGTATTCAGAAAGCCGGTCACCGCGGTAAACCAGCCGGTCCCAGATATAATGGCCGACCTCATGGCGGAAATGACCAAGCAGCGTGCGATAGGGCTCGTTCATCTGTTTGCGGGCAATCTCGCGGGTGACATCGTCGGCCTCGGCGACACGCAGCGAGATCACGCCATTGTCGTGGCCGGTCATGGCAGGCTGGAGATTGCCGTTCTGATCGATGGTGTCCTCCAGAAAGTCGAAGACCAGACCGTTTTCAGGGTCTTCGGCGCGCGTCGGCGTATCAACGCCCCAGCGCAACAGGGAGTAGAACAGGTGGCGCTCCGCCGCGACAATCCGGGCGAACCGGTTGCGGCCAATCTCGGTTGCGGTATCGGGAATCAGGTTGTTGTGCCGGCAGGACGGGCAGAACGCCTCATCGCTGCCTTCCGGCAGAAGCCAGTTGCAGACATTGAATTGGGCATTGGTGCAGAAGCGAAATCGCACCGCCGGATCGTCCGCCTTGTGCCACGTCTGCGCATCCTCCGTTTTCAGCGCATACATCGCGACCGTGGCGGGGTCGAAACCCAGACGATGGCCACAGGCGACACAGACCTCATTGTCAAAATAGACTGCCTGTCCGCAATGATCGCACTCGAATAATTTCATGTAAGCCTCACACCTGCAGCCGCCCCCACCGGGCGGCCGTCAGCTTCCGGTTAACGGATAGGCCCAAGAAATTGTTTCAGGCATGCCCGACATTGGTCGACAGCGACGACGGGCGCACGCCCATGGAGAACAGCGCGCGCTCATACTTGCTGTCGAGGTCACGGTCGAACAGCAGGTCTTCGATTGCGGGGCAGGTCAGCCAGTCATTGTTGGCGATTTCGCTTTCCAGCTGCCCGGGCGCCCAGCCGGCATAGCCAAGCACGAGCATGGCCTTGCCAGGCCCCTTGCCGGCGGCCACCGAACGCAGCACGTCAAGCGTGCCGGTCATGAACAGATCGTCGGTAATGGGAATGCTGCCGTCGCCGGCATAGTCATCCGAATGCAGAACGAAACCGCGGCCGGGTTCCACCGGGCCGCCGCACAGAACCGGAAAATCCCCGATCCCCGGTGCATTGAGTTCCGGATGCACATCGCCGACAAGATCAAGCTGTTCCAGCACTTCGGGAAAGGTGACCGACTGGGCGCGATTGATGACAAAACCCATCGCGCCCTCTTCGGACTGGGCGCAGATGTAGATCACGCTGCGTTCGAAATCGCTCTCCGCCAGTTGCGGCATGGCGATCAGGAACTGGCCGTCAAACGGGCCGCGCTCACGTTCTGTCATCAGGTTTTCAAACAAGTCGGCCTCCAGCAAGGTGTTTTCGCCGCTTTCAAAATTTATCCTAGGCATGTTCTGAACATGGGGCAAGGTCACGCAATGTTCAAATGAAATTGTCCGAAAAGCGCGCGCCACGCATGGCGGCGGGCGCAAGCCTGCGCTAGATAACGCGCCATGAAACGCTTGTTGCATCATTTTACCATCGCCGCCCTTCTGGCTGCCGTCGCCACGGCCGGACAGGCCTATGCCGCTGCCACGCCCTGGGCGGAAGACGCCGGCGGTCGCATGCGCCTTATCGTCAGCCCACCCGCCGACGATGGCACGATCCAGGCCGCCCTTCAGGTGGAGCCCGAAGACGGGTTCATCACCTATTGGCGCGAGCCGGGCGAAAGCGGAATTCCGCCGCAGATCACCGTTTCGGGCACCGGAAACGCGCATCTTGAAACCATCGAATATCCCGTGCCGAAACGGCTCAGCGTCGCCGGCATGACCGATATGGGCTATGATGCGCCGGTGACCTTCCCGCTGATCCTGAAGACTGATCCCGGCGCGCTCCCGTCATTGAGCGTCAACGCCTTCATCGGTCTTTGCAAGGATATCTGCATCCCCTTCCAGACGACCTTCGAAATCCCGGCAGACGCCGATGCCTTTGCCGAAACCCCGGTCGACAAGGCCATTCTGGCCGTTGCCCGCACGCGACTTCCCGAACAGCCCTCGGAAGGCTTTCATGCCGATGATGCCATGCTGACCGACAGCGGCATGCGGATTTTGCTCACGCTTCCCGACGGGTCGGGCGAAAACGAAATCACCCTTGCCAACAGCAACGGCTTCATTGTCGAAGCTGAGGCGCGTCCTTTTGAAGACGGCGGTTTTGTCGTCGACATCCCGCTTTCGGCCTTGCCCGAAGATGCCGATCCGATGGACGGCGACTGGTTGCTTCTGGTCAAATCCGATGGCCGCGCCATGGAAACACCGCTTGTCATCACGCCCTAGCGTCCCTAAGTCGTCATGAGGTCTTTTCAACAAAAGGAAGAGGATTTCAAAATGCCGATTGCCAAAGGAGATACCCTGCCGTCCGCCACCTTCATGGAACTGACGGAAAACGGGCCGGAGAAAGTCGCAAGCGATGAATTCTTCAAGTCGAAGCGGGTCGTGCTGTTTGCCGTTCCGGGCGCTTTCACGCCCACCTGCTCGATCAACCACCTGCCGACCTATCTGGAAAACCGCGATGCCATCCTTTCGCGCGGCGTCGACGAAATCGCCGTCATTGCGGTCAACGATCCGTTCGTGATGGGAGGCTGGGCGAAGGCAACGGGCGGCGAAGGCAAGATCCGTTTCCTTTCGGACCCGGACGGCGCCTTTGCAAAGGCGCTGGGCATGGAACTCGATCTTTCAGGTGGCGGACTGGGCACCCGGTCCAAGCGCTACTCCATGCTGGTCAAGGACGGCGTGGTGGAAGAACTCAATGTCGAGGATAATTCCGGCGAGGCCACGGTCTCCGCAGCGGCCACCATTCTCGGCCAGCTTTGATCCTTTCAGCGCGCCGGATGATATTGCCGCCGGCGCCGGCATCATAATAACGCATACCCTCTGGCCGGCAGTTTCTGCCGGCCAGTTCATTTCCGGCGTGAACTGATTTAAGGTGCAGCAAACGGTATGGCTGCAATGACGCTGGTATCCTGGAAATCGGTGCGCACCATCAGCACGGCAATCCTTGTCGCGGCACTGGTTGTGACGGCGCCTTTTATCGTGCCGAACGGTTTCGGCGCGGCAAGGCTGCTTGCCGCGTACAACGACCCGGTCACGATCACGGACTATCGGCTCGACCGCCTTTCCCCGGAAACATATGAGGCCGCGATCAGACAGGCCCTGACGGCTGACGATCCCGAACTTGCCGAGAGCATCATGATCCTTGCCGACAGTCGTGGCGTGCGCATTGACGGCGTGTTGCGCGAGCGGACCGAAATCGCGGTTTCGATCGAAAACAGCCTCGGCAAACAGGTTTCGGAGTTGTTTGAAGGGGCGCTTACAGGCCGTCCCGACAGCACCGCCGGTCTTGTCGGCACGATCGCCACCGATCTGACCACCATTGGCGATGTTCGGGATATCATTGTCGAGGGCGGCGCTTATCTTTCAGGCGAAGACTACGACGCCTTCATCCTCGGCCTGTCGGTGGCGGGCCTTGCCATAACCGGCACGGTGGTTCTGACGGCAGGCTCGACAACACCGGCGAAGGTCGGCGCAAGCGCGCTGAAGGTTGCGGGCAAGACCGGGGCGCTGACACGGCCGCTCAGGCGCGCATTCACCCGCCTTTCACGCCAGGCCGTCAACGCGCCGGCGCTGCGAACGGCCCTCCCCCTGCTCAAGCGTGGCAACGTACCGGCAGCCAGCCGGGCACTGGCCGCCTCGCTCAATACCAAGCCGCTGATGCACATGCAGGATGCCGCCACCGGTGTCGGCAAGGTGATGACCAGACAGGGCCTGCGCGCGGGCACCGACATGCTGAAAGTCGCCGATACACCCGCCGACCTCACCAAACTCGGCAAGCTGTCGGCGCGTATCGGAAAACGCTTCCGTGCGGTGCTCTATCTTCTGGGAACCGGCGCCGTGACACTCACCGGCCTTTTTCTGTCTGCGGCAAGCTGGACCATGTCGTTGGTCCTCTGGCTTGCAGGAGCAGCCTATTTCGGCTTCCGCCTGCTGCGGCTTGGATGGCGGATCGCGCTGCTGCCGTTCGGCCGGCTGCTTGTCCGCCTGATAGTGTAAATCTTCAGACCTTCATATCGAAGACGAAAATACCCGACATGCCGCCCGCTGCGGCAGCCACGATCTTTTCCGACACGGCCTTGTGGTCGGGATGATCGAGATAGGCGTCACGCGCTGCGGCATTCTCGAAGGTCACGGTGAAGCCGTCGACATAACCGCTGTCCAGCCCTTCCGGCGAAACATTCGGCCCGGCCTTCACATCGACGATCCCGTCCACAACATCCTTCAACGCGGCGATATCGGTGTAGATGGCCTGTTTTTCAGCAACCGTGACTTCCTGTTGAAAACGTATGAAAACACAATGCAAAATCATCACAATCCTCCGGGAAAACGGTCGGGCATCATCCCTCACCGCTGTTTTTTATACGGTTCCATCCCCTGACGCGCCAGTTCGTCGGCGCGTTCGTTCTCTTCATGACCGGCATGGCCCTTGACCCAGTAGAGCGTGACATCATGACGATTACGCTCGGCTTCAAGCGCCTGCCAGAGCTCGGCATTCTTGACCGGTTTCTTGGCGGCCGTCTTCCAGCCATTCTTCTTCCAGCCATGGATCCATTTGCCGATACCGTCCTTCAGATAGACGCTATCGGTATAAAGCGACACCGCGCAAGGCTGTTTCAGCGCCTTCAGCGCTTCAATCGCCGCCATCAGCTCCATACGGTTGTTCGTGGTCTGCGCCTCGCCGCCGCAAAGATCGCGCTCCTTGTCGCCATAGCGCAGCACCGCACCCCAGCCGCCGGGGCCGGGATTGCCCGAACAGGCCCCGTCGGTAAAGATCTCGACCTTCTTCATGCTCACGACAGCCCGTATTCGCCGGCGCTTTTGACCGAGCGGTGGAAACGGAGATAGCGCAGATATTCAAGCGGGTCCTTCTTGACCACCAGCGCGCCTTCCGGCGTCGTCAGCCAGTCGTAAAGCCGGGTCAGGAAGAACCGCAGCGCCGAACCGCGCGCCAGAAGCGGCAATGCCTCGATCTCGGCCGCGCTCAGCGGGCGCACGCTCTGATAGCCCTCGATCAGCGCTTTCGCCTTTGTGACGTTGAACGAACGGTCCTTTTCGAAACACCAGGCATTCAGGCAGACCGCCAGATCATAGGCGAGGAAATCATTGCAGGCGAAGTAAAAGTCGATCACGCCGGAAAGCGTATCGCCGATGAAAAACACATTGTCCGGAAACAGGTCGGCATGGATGACGCCTTCCGGCAGGTCCACGGGCCAGCGGTCTTCCAGCAGCGCCAGTTCCTCGGAAATTTCGCTCTCAAGCCCCGACTGGACCTCATCGGCGCGGGCTGCCGATTTGTCCCAGAGATCGACCCAGCCTTTCAGCGACAGCGCATTTTCGCGGCGAAGCGGAAAATCCTGCCCGGCGATGTGCATGCGGGCGAGCGCCACGCCAAGTTCGCGGCAGTGGCGTGCTTCCGATTTTCTCAGCCACATGCCCTCGAGAAACGAAATCAACGCCGCCGGCCGGCCGCAAAGCTGGCCGTAAAGCGCGCCGTCGGAACGCGGCAACGGCAGCGGGCAGGAAATGCCGCGCTCGGCCAGATGCTGCATCAAACCGAGGTAAAACGGCAGATCGTTCTCATCGACGCGCTTTTCATATAGCGTGAGGATCAGCGGAAACCGGTCCGTGTGCAGGAGAAAATTCGAGTTCTCGACGCCTTCGGCGATGCCTTTGAAGGACAGCAACTCACCGGTGTCGTAGGCCTGAAGAAAGTCCTTCAGGTCAACCTCGTTGATATCGGTATAGACGGCCAATGCAATTCCTCGATGGAAAATCTGCTGCTGGTTTTCACGATGCCCGCGCCGCTGTCAAGCAAACGCATGCCGATGAAGAACCGCGAGCCCCAATATTCTTTCCGGCACGCGCCAGCATTGTTCGCTCTTTCGACAGGCTAACCCGACAACGGCAAACCGCAGGTCTACCGCCCGTTCACAAAGGCCATATCCTCGACCGTCAGTTCCATATCGCGCAGTTCGCGATTGACGAGGAAATGCTCGTTTTCGATGGCGGTTTCGGCCAGTTCAAGCCGTGCGTCAAAGCGCGCGCGGAAGGCTTCGATGATCTCGTTGACCACCACTTCCGGGGCCGAGGCACCGGCCGAAATGCCAAGCGTGCCGATATTGCCGATGGCTTCGAAATCAAGCTCGGTGGCGCGCTGCACCAGAATGGCATCGCTGGCCCCGGCGCGGCGTGCAACCTCGACCAGACGCCGCGAATTCGATGAATTGGGCGCGCCGACGATGATGAACAGATCGCAGCCGGGGGCGGCGGCAGACACCGCCTCCTGCCGGTTGGTGGTGGCATAGCAGATCGAATCGGCCGCCGGCGCCATCAACTTGGGAAAACGCTCCTGCAGCTTGGCAATAACCGCCGCCGTGTCCTCGACCGAAAGCGTGGTCTGGGTGACGTAGCCGAGATTGTCCGGATCAGCGGGGACGTAGTTTTCGGCTTCCTCCACTGTCTCGATCAGCGAGACCGCGCCCTCCGGCAATTGCCCCATCGTACCGATCACTTCAGGATGGCCGGCATGGCCGATCAGCACCACATGACGGCCGAGCCGCTGATGACGCATGGCCTGCTTGTGCACCTTGGAAACCAGCGGGCATGTAGCATCGAGATAGAAGAGATTGCGCTTTTCGGCATCGGCAGGCACCGATTTCGGCACACCGTGGGCCGAAAACACCACCGGCTGCTCGCGGTGTTCGGCCGGGATTTCGTCAAGCTCCTCGACAAAGACCGCGCCCAAAGCCTCCAGCCCCTCGACCACATAGCGATTGTGAACGATTTCGTGGCGCACATAAACGGGCGCGCCATAACGCTTCAGCGCCAGCACCACGATCTGAATGGCCCGGTCGACGCCCGCGCAAAAGCCGCGCGGCCCGCACAGGCGAATGGTGAGTGGCCCTTTGGTCATGTCCGGCTCTTTCGTATGTTCGTCATTGCGTCGCCTTGCGGCGTTTGCCCCCAAATGGGGCTTCGGCGCATCAAATCAATCCGGGCAACTGATACCAATGATGACAGTCCTTTGTCCAATGTCCGTTTGCGCCGGATGTGGATGGCAGCACCACAACGGGAATATCGCCGATGCCGACCGGCTGCAGACCGCAGACAACGCGTTTGTCGGAAAAGAAAATCCGCCCTGCATTCAGGCTGGTGAACGCCACGAGTTTCGTGGCGGCAAGACAACATCTTTTCACGAAAGCCGGACAGGTCGAAATGCATAGGTGTCAGCGCGCGGTCCATACCGCTTTCGCGCTGGTTCAGGTCGGTCAGCCCGATGCCGTAGTCGGCAAGTTTGCGAAAATCGGCGGGCGCGATCTGCACCGGCGTCAAACCGATCTCGTGCAGGATGCGATAGAAACGGTTCGAGGGATTGGCATAGAAAGACCCCGTGCGGGCGGAAATCGTGCCCTTGGCGGTTCCGCAGAAAACGATATCGAGACCGGGCGAAAGAAGATCAATCATCACGCCTGCGCCCTTTGAAAACGAGAACCGCAACACCGATGGCAAGCACCGCCGCCAGCCCGTACCAGGTGATGGCGTATTGCAGGTGATTGTTGGGAAACGAAATGCGGGTGACGCCCCCGGCCGGAAGACCGCCGGGATTGGGCGCATCATCGGCATCGATGAAAAAGGGCAGAACCTTCTGCGCATCGAGCCCGGCGGAGGCCGTCATGCTGTCGAGGTCCTTCCAGTAGAAGATATTTTGCGGCACATCGTTTTCAGGCACCAGAAAGGACGGCTTTTCAGAAAGGCGCGCCCGGGCAAGTCCGGTTATCGTCACCGTGCCTTCAACCTGGCCTTCCCCCCGCGTTTCCACCGCCTTCATGTCAAAGGGCACGAAGCCGCGATTGACGAATACGGCGCGCCCGTCTGCAAGCCTCAGCGGTGTATAGACGTAATAGCCGGACTGGCCTTCGAAGGTCGCAAAGAAATGGCGCTCGCCGTCATGCTCGAACCGGCCGCTCACGGTTACCGGGCGGTACTCGATATTGCCGCCTTCGGCCGCAAGCGCCTCGATTTCGGCAAGCGGAACCGGTGGCGCCTGAAGACGGGCTGAAACGGTGGCCAGAAGGTCCTGTTTCCAGTGCAGGCGGCGAACCTGCCAGTTGCCGAGCAGGATCAGGCAGACAAAGGCTGCCAGCGCCAACACCAGACCAATGGCGCGAAGTGGCGACAGTCGTTCAGGCATCATCGGAGCGGTCGATCACGCCTTCGGCGGCGCTGTGGCGATATTGCAGGCCGATCAGAACACCCTTGAAGGCCCGAAGCGCCCCGAGCGACAGGGCAATGGCAACCGGCACCCAGATGAGAGCATGCACCCAGAGCGGCGGCGCATAGGAAATCTCGGTCCACAGCACCAGCGCGATCAACACAAAACCGACGGCCATCATCACGAAAACGGCGGGACCATCGCCGGAATCGGCAAAGGCGTAGCTGAGACCGCAGTTTTCACACGCAGGCTTCAGCGTCAGAAAACCATCGAACAGTTTCCCCTTGCCGCAATGCGGGCAGTGCCCGGCAAGGCCGGAGAGGATCAGATTGACAGGCTCGTGATTGTGTTCGTCTTCAGACATGGCATTGCTCGCCACCGCCGCAAACCGGCCCGGCGCCTCTTACTGGATGACATCCTGCCATTCTTCATGACGGATGCTGAGCGCCTTGAAGAACGGGCACAAGGGCACGATCTTCCAGCCGCCCTCGCGGGCCGCGGCCACCGCATGTTCGCCAAGAACCTTGCCGTAACCCTGGCCGCGCAGTGCATCCGGCACGCCTGTGTGGTCGATAATCACCAACTTTTCGGATGCCCGCGAATAGGTCATCTCGGCCTCATGGCCATCCACAACCACGAAATAGCGACCGCCCGAAGCGGTCTTTTCTTCCTGAACAGTGATAGCGGCACCTCATGAAAAACGGCCGCCGCTTTTCAGACGGCGGCCGGGTTTGAAAAAATCAGTGACCTGTTTCGGCAAGCGGCGCGCCCCAGCCGCCCCAGATGTAAATCGTGAAGAACAGGAACAGCCAGACGACATCGACGAAATGCCAGTACCAGGCCGCCGCCTCGAGACCGAAATGCTGCTCCGGCGTGAACGCACCGCGCGCCGCACGCACAAGGCAGACAATCAGGAAAATCGTGCCGACGATCACGTGGAAACCGTGAAAGCCGGTGGCCATGAAGAAGGTTGCGCCATAGATCGAGTTCTTGAAGGCGAACGGCGCCTCGTAATATTCGTAGGCCTGAACGCCGGTGAACAGCAGCCCCAGAACGACCGTCAGCGTCAGCCCCTGGATCAGCCCCTTGCGGTCGCCATGCAGCAGCGCGTGGTGGGCCCAGGTCAGCGTGGTGCCGGAAAGCAGCAGGATCACGGTATTGTAAAGCGGGAAATGCCAGGGATCGACAACCGCGATCCCCTCCGGCGGCCATGTTCCCCCTGTGGCTTCGACACGGGCCGCCTGGATCGCCTCTCCGGTGAACAGGCTGGCATCGAAGAACGCCCAGAACCATGCAACGAAGAACATCACCTCCGAGGCGATGAACATGATCATGCCGTAGCGCAGATGCAGCGAGACCACCGGCGTGTGATGGCCCTCCTGCCCCTCCTTGATCGTATCCGACCACCAGCCGTGAAGCACGTAGACAACGACGACCAGACCGATGAGCAACAGCCAGGGCTGCGCCAGTTCCAGCCCCAGAATCTTGAACGAGCCGCCGCTGAGATAGCGCATGTAGCCGACACCGCCGAAAGCCATCAGGAACACGCCGATGGAGGCGACCAGCGGCCACGGGCTCGGGTCGATAATATGGTAGTCGTGATTTTTGTGTTGCGTCTCCGCCATGGATGGTCCCCGTTTCCTCTCCCTTTGCAGCATAAGGGCCGAATTTGCTGCCTGAATCAATCCCTGCGGATGACAATCCGCAAATCGGCCGCAAAACCGACCGCAAACCGGACAGCGGCTCAGCTCTTTCTGCCGGCCGTATCGGTTTTCAGCGCCGCCGCCTGGTCGGAAGCGGGCTTTTCATGCTCGAAAAATGTATAAGACAGGGTCAACACCCTGATATCCTTGGTTTCCTCCGCCTCCACGATTGCCGGATCGACGAAAAACACCACCGGCATTTCCAGCGTTTCACCCGGCTGCAGCGTGGTTTCGGTGAAGCAGAAACATTCGACCTTGTTGAAATAGGCGCCGGCCTGCAGCGGTGTCACATTGAAGATCGCCTGACCGTTGACCGGTTCGCGCGAACTGTTGTGCGCCTTGAACATGACCTGCACGGTTTCACCGATCTTCGGCGAAACGGAAGGCTGAACCGGCTTGAACTCCCAGTCGAGCCCCGGCGCGACATTGGCATCGAAGGTGACCTTGATGCGTTTGTCGAGAACGACGCTTGAATATTGGTCGACCTGTTGTGCTGTCCCGTTATAGCCGGTCACCTGACAGAAGATGCGGTAGAGCGGCACGGCGGCAAAGCTCATGCCGGTCATGCCGACCACGAAAACAAGGCACATCAACAAGATGGCGCCGTTATTGCGTGGTCGCTGTTTCCCCTCCCCTGTCATCGTGCACGCCTCCTCAGACCGCTGCGAACTTGACCATGGTAATGATATAGAACAGCGTGACAAGACCGAACAGCAGCACGCCAAGCGCGATATTGCGGCCGCGCCGGGCTTTTCTCTGCTTGTCGCTCAGCTTGACTGTCTCGATCATGAACACCTCAACCCAACATCATGAAAACGGCGCGATCGGCAATCAGCGCCGCGAAGATCGCGAACAGATAGATGATCGAGAACCCGAACATCTTTCTCGCCGGCAGCATCCGTTCGTCACCTTCCGGCATCGCCCGCACCTTCAGCGAGGCAAACACGAAATAGGCTCCCATCGCCCCGGCGAACACGGCATAGAAGGGGCTGGCAAGGCCGGTCAGCGCGGGCGCAACGCCGGCAAATGCCGTCAGCGCCGCATAGACCACCATCTGGTTCTTGGTCGATTTCTCGCCGGCAACATTCGGCATCATCGGGATGCCGACATCGTCATAATCGCCCATCTTGTAGAGCGCCAGCGCCCAGAAATGCGCCGGGGTCCACAGAAAGGTGATCGAAAACAGGATGATGCTGTCGAGCGAAATGCTGCCAGTCATCGCCGCCCAGCCGATCATCGGCGGAAACGCACCGGCGGCCCCGCCGATCACGATATTCTGCGGCGTCGAACGCTTCAGCCACATCGTGTAGAACACGGCATAGTAGAGGATCGTGAACGCCAGCAGGCCGGCGGCAAACCAGTTGATCGCAAGACCAAGCGTCGCAACCGAAAAGCAGGAAAGCGTGATGCCGAAGGCAAGCGCTTCCTGACGGGTCACCCGTCCGCTCGGGATCGGCCGTTTGACGGTGCGCGACATCACGGCATCGATATCGGAATCATACCACATGTTGAGCGCACCGGACGCACCCGCACCTGTGGCGATGCACAGGATGGCGATGGCACCCATGACCGGATTGATCGAACCGGGGGCCAGGAAGAGCCCGGCAAAGGCGGTAAACACCACCAGCGACATCACACGCGGTTTCAGCAGTGCGAAATAATCGCGCGCCGTCGCCTCCGAAAGTCCGATATCGGTATGCGCCAGACCGGTCTCGCTGTCCAATACTGTCATGATCTGCTCTGTCTCACTTATTTAAAAAAGCCCGCGCGCGCCTCGCTCATGCGTCGGGCGCGCGATCTCATGTTTTTGTCCAGTTGTCCAGATCAGCGCACACGCGGCAGTTCCGACCACTGGTGATAGGGCGGCGGCGAGGAAAGCTGCCATTCGAGCGTGGTCGCGCCCGGGCCCCAGGGGTTGTCGCCGGCAATCCGCTTCTTCGCAAACGCCTCATACACGCCGTAGAGGAAGATCAGAACCCCGATGGCGGAAATATAGGAGCCGTATGACGAAACCGCGTTCCAGCCGGCAAAGGCATCCGGATAATCGATGTAACGGCGCGGCATGCCCGAAAGACCGAGAAAATGCTGCGGGAAGAACACCAGGTTCACACCGACGAACATGACCCAGAAATGGATGACCGCGACGCGTTCGTTATACATGTAGCCGGTGATCTTCGGGAACCAGTAATACCAGCCGGCGAAGATCGCAAAGACCGCACCGAGCGACAGCACGTAATGGAAATGCGCCACCACGTAATAGGTATCGTGCAGCGACCGGTCGAGACCGGCATTGGCAAGCTGCACCCCGGTCACACCGCCGACGGTGAACAGGAAGATGAAGCCGATGGCCCAGACCATCGGCGCCTTGAAGGTGATCGACCCGCCCCACATGGTGGCAATCCACGAGAAGATCTTCACGCCGGTCGGCACCGCGATCACCATGGTGGCGAACACGAAATAGCGCTGCGTGTCGAGCGACAGGCCGACCGTATACATGTGATGGGCCCAGACGATGAAGCCGACGGCGCCGATCGCGACCATGGCATAGGCCATGCCGAGATAGCCGAAGACCGGCTTTTTCGAGAAGGTCGAGATGATGTGGCTGATGATGCCGAAGGCCGGCAGGATCAGGATGTAGACTTCCGGATGACCGAAGAACCAGAACAGATGCTGGTAGAGGATCGGGTCGCCGCCGCCATCGGGCGCAAAGAAGGTGGTGCCGAAATTACGGTCCGTCAGCAGCATGGTAATGCCGCCCGCCAGAACCGGCAGTGACAACAGCAGCAGGAAGGCGGTGACCAGCACCGACCATGCAAACAGCGGCATCTTGTGCAGCGTCATGCCCGGCGCGCGCATGTTCAGGATGGTGGTGATGAAGTTGATCGCACCGAGAATGGAGGAAATGCCCGCCACATGCAGCGCAAAGATCGCCAGATCCACCGCAGGCCCGGGCATTCCCGATGTTGAAAACGGCGGATACATGGTCCAGCCGCCGCCAACACCATTGGAACCTGCCGGTCCTTCCACGAACATGGACAGCAGCAGCAGCAGGAAGGCCGGAACGATCAGCCAGAAGGAAATATTGTTGAGACGCGGAAACGCCATGTCCGGCGCGCCGATCATGATCGGGATCATCCAGTTGGCAAAACCGCCGATCAGCGCCGGCATCACCATGAAGAAGATCATGATCAGCCCGTGCGCCGTGGTGAACACGTTATAGAGGTGCTTGCCCTGGTCAACGGCGGCCGCCCCCGCATCGCCATAGACCATGGAGGCCAGCCCGTTGAATATCTGGATACCGGGCTCCTGCAGCTCCATGCGCATGGCAACGGAGAGCGCGCCACCGATGATGCCCGCACAGATGGCGAAGATCAGGTAGAGCGTGCCGATATCCTTGTGATTGGTCGACAGAAACCAGCGGGCGAAAAAGCCGGGCTTATGGTCGTCGTCGTGAGCGGTGTGAATGCCTGCTTCGGCCATGATCGTCTCCCTCCCCCTTTTAGTCTTTGTCTGCCAGCAGATCGGCGTCCTGCTTCGCATTGTCGATGCTGGCCATCAGCGCCTGATTGGCGGCTTCCACATCACTTGCAGCCGATGCCTGCCAGGTGGCGAATTGTTCGGCCGAAACGGCGCGGATCGCAATCGGCATGAAGGCATGATCCTTGCCGCAGAGTTCGGAACACTGGCCGTAGTAGATGCCTTCCGCATCAGCCTTGAACCAGGTCTCGTTCAGACGTCCGGGAACGGCATCGACCTTGATGCCGAAAGACGGCATGGCGAAGGAATGGATCACGTCCGTGGGCGCGGCGGTCACGAGCAGGCGCACCGTTTCCCCCACCGGCACCACCATTTCGTTGTCGACGGCCAGAAGGCGCGGATAGACGGCCTTGTCTTCCTTGCCGTATTCGGCGCGCTGATCGTCCGTCAGCATGTAGGAGGAATAGGAAATCGCGCCATCCTCGATTTCCGGGTAGTCATAGGTCCACAGCCACTGCGTCGCCGTCGCCTTGACTGTCAGCTTCGGGTCTTCCGGCATGGTCAGCTGGGCCGTCAGCAGATTGAACGACGGCACCGCCAGGAAAAGCAGGATCAGCACCGGCGCAACGGTCCACACGACTTCGATGACGGTATTGTGGCTGGTGCGCGAGGCCTCGGGATTTTTCGACGCCCGGAAGCGCACCATCACGGTGATCAGCAGCGCCAGGACAAGAAGCACGATCGGCACGATAAACCAGAGCGTATACTGCTCGAACCAGCGTATCTGATGCATGATCGGCGAGGCCGCCGGCTGCATGCCCGTTTCCCATGGCTGAGGCTGCGCGGCAAAGGCGCTGCCAAAGCCCGCAAGACAGAGAAAAGCTGTCAGGCATGCTCTGGTCTTGTTCATCACGTTGAATTCTCCCTCCATCGTTTGACCGTGGTCAAACCGGACCTTTTTCAACTGCGCTATACGCCTATAAGACCTGAAGCGCACTGTGGTCATGATAACACCTGTTCACGTAGACGCACTCCCTGTTTGCGCCGCGCTTTACAGTTGGTGTGCCTGTTTTCTCCCTCAGTCACAATTATGCCATAGCATTTGGCGATTTGAAGCGTCAAATTGTCTCATGCAAACCTAATATATTCCGCTGTTTCCCACCGGGTTTTGCCGACAGCGCCTGTCGGGCGTTGAAAATTGCTTTTGAAACCTGCACAACCACTTCGGAAAAATCACGTTTCAGTTCATGCAGGATTCCCGCCCATGCCCTCTTTTCCTCAAAACGTGCTGTCGAGCGTAAAGCCCGCTGCGGCAAGACTGGTGCTTGCAGCCGCGTTGACAGCGCTTGCCGTCATCCCGGCCAATGCCCAGGAGAACACCGCGCCGCAAGCCGGTGACGGACCGCAGATGGGCAGCGAACAGGACCCGACGATGGTGCGCGAAAACCACGGTGCATGGTCGATGATCTGCGACCAGCCGCCGGGCGCCACGCTGGAACAATGCGCCCTGATGCAAAACGTGATCGCCGACGACCGCCCGGAAATCGGCCTTTCGATCGCGGTGCTGAAGACGGCAGACCGCCAGGCGACGCTGCTGCGCATCCTGTCCCCTCTCGGGGTATTCCTGCCCGAAGGCATGGGGCTTTTCGTCGATGGCGTGAATATCGGAAAAGCCTCGTTTTCACGCTGCTATCTCGATGGCTGCTATGTCGAGGTCGATATCGACGACGACCTCATGAACATCCTGCGCGCCGGCAAAGAGGCCGTATTCACGCTGAATTTTTCCATCGATCAGGACACGATCGGCATTCCGGTGGACCTCTCCGGCTTTGGCGAAGGCTTCGACGCCCTGCCCTGATATTGCCCCTGACACTTCCTATATAGGCCTCAGGACAAGAAGAAGGACGACAGCCAGAATGACGGACCGCGACCTGATCAGCCATTTCGACGCAGATGAAACCACGATCCGCGACATCGTTTCCGATACGCTTCACGACGCCGATGACGGCGAGCTTTATGTCGAATACAGCCAGAGCGAATCGCTGAGCTTCGATGACGGCAGGCTGAAGAGCGGCGCGTTCAACACCGGCCACGGCTTCGGCCTGCGCGCGGTGGCGGGCGAAGCCAGCGGCTTTGCCCATGCCGGGGAACTGTCGCTTGCCGCGCTCAAGCGCGCCGCTTCCACGACCAAGGCCGTGACCCACGGTCACACCGGCATCCATGCCGAGCCGCCCCGCGGCACCAATACAAGGCTTTATTCCGACGAAAACCCCATCGGCGCGCCGAGTTTCGAGGAAAAGGTCAAGCTTCTCGGCGAAATCGACGCCTATCTGCGGGCGCGCGATCCGCGTGTGCGCCAGGTTTCCGCCTCGCTTGCCGCCAGCCATCAGGTGGTGGATATCCTGCGTGGCGACGGCTACCGGGTCGGCGATGTGCGCCCGATGACGCGGCTGAACATCTCGGTCGTCGTCGGCGATGGCGACCGGCTGGAAACCGGCTCCTTCGGCATTGGCGGACGGCAGAGTTTCAGCGATCTTTTCGCGCGGCAGGACTGGCAGACAGGTGCCGACGAAGCCTTGCGCAAGGCCTTCGTCAATCTGGAAGCCATCGAAGCGCCGGCCGGCACCATGGATGTGGTGCTCGGCAATGGCTGGCCGGGCGTGATGATCCACGAAGCCGTCGGCCACGGACTGGAAGGCGATTTCAACCGCAAGGGGCTTTCGGCCTTTTCCGGTCTGGTCGGCGAAATGGTCGCCGCCCCCGGCGTCACCATTGTCGACGACGGTACGATTGAAAACCGGCGCGGTTCGATCTCCATCGATGACGAGGGCACGCCATCGAACTATAATGTCCTGATCGAGAACGGACGTTTGACCGGTTATATGCAGGACCGCCTCAACGCCCGGCTGATGGGCGTTGCGCCCACCGGCAACGGGCGGCGTCAGTCCTATTCGGACCTGCCGATGCCGCGCATGACCAACACCTATATGCTCAACGGCGACAAGACCAAGGAAGAGATCATCGGTTCGGTCAAGAAGGGCATCTACGCCGTCACCTTCGGTGGCGGTCAGGTGGATATCACCTCCGGCCAGTTCGTGTTCTCCTGCACCGAAGCCTACATGATCGAAAACGGAAAGATCGGCGCGCCGATCAAGGGTGCAACGCTGATCGGCAACGGCCCGGATGCCATGAAGCGGGTTTCGATGGTCGGCAATGATCTTGCGCTCGACAACGGCATAGGTAATTGCGGCAAGGCCGGCCAATGGGTGCCGGTCGGCGTCGGTCAGCCGCATCTCAGGCTGGATCAGGTCACCGTCGGCGGCACCCAGGCTTAGCGGTTTCTTTACCGCTGTCTGTTTTTCATGGGTGCCATGTATTGCGTACCCGGAATGTCGAGCACCGTGAAAAACGAGCACCACATTGTCATCCGTCCCTTCGAGGCGGATGACAACCGGCGGCTGACCGAAATCTGGTATGCCGCCTCGCGCCTTTCCCATCCCTTCCTGCCAGAAGACCTGCTTGCCCGGCAACGCCAGGAAATCGCCGAGAAATATCTGCCGCAGACGGAAACCTGGGTGGCGGTCGACGACAACGGCCCCATCGGCTTCATCGGGCTGATGGATCAGTTCATCGGCGGCCTTTTCGTGGCGCCGGAAAGCCAGGGCGCGGGAATTGGCAGCATGCTGCTCGATCACGCTTTCGCCCTGAAGGGGAAACTCGCGCTCGAAGTCTATGCCGCCAATCATCGCGCCGTCGCGTTTTACCGCCGCCACGGCTTTTGCGGGGTCCGCCGCCGGGAAACCGATGACAACGGCCTGCCGCATCCTCTGATCCTGATGCAAAAGCCCTGCCCGGCGGGACAGAGGACAACGCCCGCCCCGTCAGCCTGAGGCAAGGTTTTCCTTGGCTTGAACCGTCAGCCGGCTGTCCGCCGTGCTTTCAGGCGGGCGATGAGGATTTCGGCTTCCACCGTTGGCCTTTGTTCCACGCGCCGGTAGAGCGAGCAATCCCTTTTGCGTGTCACCAGCCCGTGTTCCACCATGCTTCGCCGCAATTGCGGGGCATCGCCAAACAGGTGATAGGCGTTCAACAGCGCGTTCATCGACGGTTCGGACATATCCGAGGAGGCCGGCATCAGCGCCCAGAAAGCCCAGAGACCAAGGCTCTGCACCGTCCGGCGGGACGGCCATTGTTTCAGTTTTCCGCAATGATCGAACTGATGGAGCGTGCGCTCCACCAGCCGGAAATCCGCAACCACCGGCTGCGCCTGCCGGGCGAGACGCTTCTCGGCCGCATAGGCGGCGCGCAGATGCTGAACATTGCGGAAACCGCCGGAGCGGGCAAGCATGTTCATCAGCGAAAGGTGAGAGGGCGCGCCCTCGCTATCGCCGAGCTGATGCGAAAGCGCACGGGTGAAAGCGGACAAATCATCCGCACGAAGAGGGATTTTCTGTTTCGACATGACTGGATCCCGAACATGCCGCTCATTGTCTCATCGCTGGTCGCTGACTTGCGAGGCGGCACGGTGATCTGGTCAGGTGTCGTCTTCAGATAAGCAGGTTTAGCATCCCAAAGGGAACAGCGACGCCTCGGTGAACTGCTGACCGTGGCGTGGCTGTAGCACAATCCTCAGCCGAAGAAAATACCGTTGCTCCTCCGGGTGGCGAAATGTCTCGCGACCGGATCACTAAGCGAGATAGGCTTCGAGAACCGCCACGATCAGACCGTGATCATCAGCGCTGGCAAGACCGGAAACGGTGATGGCGGCGAACACGCCGGTATCCTTGATGCGGACAGGAAAACTGCCGCCATGATCGGCGAAATCCTTGATATCGAGGCCGATTTCGGGACCGATCGTGCGGCCCTTGCGCTTGTGCGCAAGCTCGATTGCATAAGATGCGTGATGAAAATGAAAAACGACGTTGGATTTGCGTCGCGCCCACATGTCGTTATCCGGCGCAGAGCCCGGCAGGGCGGCATGAAACAGCGTGCGGTTCGGCGTGCGGATATTGATGACGACCGGCGCTTCATGCGCCAGCGCCCGGCCAACCAGCCGCTGGCCGAGATCCCAGGCGTCACTCTCGCTGAAGGTCTTGAACACCAGCCGCTCTTCCTGGGCCGCCACTTCTTTTTCGCTGTCGCTGATATCACTCATTCCTGCCTCCGCTGGAGTCCGATTAAAATGTCATCGAGTGAAACCAGAAAGCTGCGGTCGAACCGCCTGCCCGAATGCGGCGGGCTCACCTGTCTTGAACTGTAACACCCGCCCGCAACATAGCCATGACCGGCCTTGCGGTTCAATGGATGGCCGGCCGAAATGCAAGCTTTCCCCTACCCCCGGAACGTACCGTTCCTCGGAAACCCCTTCGGTGCGATCCTGCCGGCCATGGCGCGGTCGCCGCGCCATTCCATCAGTTCATCGACGTTGCGGGTATGGGTGCGACCGGCGCTATCGGTCCAGGTGAGGCCGTCTTCCAGCGCAAAGCACTTGGCATCCGACAGGCCGCCGTCCTTGTAGCGTTGCAGGCGCACGCCCTTGCCGCGCGTCATCTCGGCGACCTGCGACAGCGGGAAGACCAGAAGCTTGCGGTTTTCACCGATGACGGCGACATGATCGCCGGCAGCAGGCGTCAACAGCTTCACCTCCACCGGCATCGACACATTCATCACCTGCTTGCCCTTGCGGGTGTTGGCGACCATCGCGTCCTCATCGACGACAAAGCCATTGCCGGCGGTCGATGCGATCAGGAGCTTGCGGCCCGGCTCGTGCACAAACGCGGTGACGACATCCTGTTCGGCCTCGATATCCACCATGATGCGCAAGGGCTCGCCATGGCCGCGTCCGCCCGGCAGCTTGTCCGCACCAAGCGTATAGGCCTTGCCGCCGGTGGTGACGATCAGCAGCTTGTCGGTGGTCTGCGCCGGGAATGAAAGCTTGAGGCTGTCGCCATCCTTGAACGACAGGCCGGAGGTTTCGACATGGCCCTTCAGCGCCCGCACCCAGCCTTTTTCCGAGATCACGATCGTGACCGGTTCCTTTTCGATCATCGCCTGCTGGATGGCTTCGATATCGGTATCGGGCGCATGATCGAAGGTAGAACGGCGGCGGCCGAGTTCGGTCGCCTTGGCGAAGGTCTTCTTGACCTCGCCGATTTCCCAGCCGACCGTCTGCCATTGCTTGTCTTCGGATGCGAGCAGCGCTTCGATACCGGCCTTTTCCGCCGTCAGCGCGTCGAACTCCTTGCGGATCTCGATTTCCTCGAGCTTGCGCAAGGCGCGCAGCCGCATGTTGAGGATGGCTTCCGCCTGCACATCGGTGATCTCGAAACGCGCGATCATCACCTGTTTGGGCTCGTCTTCCTCGCGGATGATCCTGATCACCTCGTCGAGGTTGAGATAGGCAACCAGAAGACCGCCGAGGATTTCCAGCCGCCGGTCGATCGCCGCCAGACGATGGCGCGAGCGGCGCTGCAGCACCTCACGGCGATGGCCGAGCCACTCGGTGAGAACATCGACAAGGCCCATCACCTTCGGCACCTTGCCTTGGGAGAGCACGTTCATGTTCATCGAAAAACGGCTCTCCAGATCGGTGAGCTTGAACAGCGATTCCATCAGCAGCGCCGGGTCAACGGCGCGCGATTTCGGCACCAGCACGACGCGGATATCTTCGGCCGATTCATCCTGGATATCTTCCAGAAGCGGCAGACGGCGGGCGATCAGCAGTTCGGCGATCTTCTCGATTAGCCGCGACTTCTGCACGCCATAGGGAATTTCGGTGACGACGATCTGGTAATTGCCGCGCCCGAGGTCTTCCTTTTCCCAGCGGGCGCGCACCCGAAAGCCGCCGCGCCCGGTCCTGTAGGTTTCGACCATGGAGTCGAAATCCTCGACAATGATGCCGCCGGTGGGGAAATCCGGCCCCTGGATCATGTTCGCCTTCGGCCCGTCGGCGCCGGGCAGCGTCAACAGGTCCTCGACGGTGGCGTCGGGATGCTTGATCAGATGGATCGCAGCCTCGCACAGCTCGTGGGCATTGTGCGGGGGAATGGCGGTCGCCATACCAACGGCAATCCCGGTCGAACCGTTTGCGAGCAGGTTGGGAAATGCGCCGGGCATGACCACCGGCTCTTCGTCCTCCTCATTATAGGTCGGACGAAAGTCGACGGCATCCTCGCCGATGCCTTCCAGCATCAGCGCCGCCACATCGGTCATGCGCGCCTCGGTGTAGCGCATAGCCGCAGCGCTATCACCGTCGATATTGCCGAAATTGCCCTGGCCATCGACCATCGGATAGCGCTGGGCAAAGCTCTGCGACAGGCGCACCAGCGCATCATAGATTGAGGCGTCGCCATGGGGGTGGAACTTACCCATGACATCGCCGACGATACGGGCGCATTTCTTGTAAGCGGACCCCGGGCGAACGCCGATCTCGCTCATGCCGTGAATGATACGGCGATGAACGGGTTTCAGCCCGTCGCGCACATCCGGCAATGCGCGGTGCATGATCGTCGACAACGCATAGGCGAGGTAACGTTCTTCCAGCGCCTTGCGCAGGTCCACGGCATCGATGTGGTTGTCGCCGTCATCCGGCGGAATGATTTCGTTTCCCATGGCGCTTTGTTAGAGTATGCAACCTTCTCCCGCAAGCCGCATGGGCGGCCAATCCCCTGAAAACACGGGGGTCTCGTGCTCAAAATGGCACGAGTGACGCGCATCGGACACAAGGTTGACACCAACGTCATGGTGGCAAGATTGCAATTCTGTCTTATATGCCGAATAACTTGAACCAGAATCGGAACAGATACCGGGAGCCCCTTATGCGCAAAGCGCCTTTCCGCCACCTTCTTCTCGCCGGCAGCTTTCTGGCAGCAACGTCCGCGCCCGCCTTCGCCCTCGATGCGCAGGATATGCTTGCAAAGCTCAACGCCGCGTCAAAGGCGCAGGGCGACGTCACCTTCACCTATGACGATGTCGAGGAGGGCGACAACGGCGATCTCACGGTCACCGGCGTGGTCTACAGCATCGCGCCCGAAGCCGATGACGCACTCGGCGGACTGAAGCAGGCCGAACCGATGACGCTCGACTTCGAAGGGGTGACGGAAAACGAGGACGGCAGCTATTCGATCGACCGGGTTTCCGCCGCAGACATGGTCTTTACCGGTGAGGATCTGGAAATCAATGTCGGCTCGCTGGTCCAGAGCGATATCGCAGTGCCGGCAACGCCGGATGCGAGCGCTTTCGCCGGCTGGAGCTATGCCGGCAACACCGAGGTCGGCGACATCACGGTGACAACCGAGGGCCATCAGGTACTGGCCATCGACAACGCAACCGGCACGCAGCGCTTCGACGAAGACAACGGCACGGCAAGCTTCCGTGGCGATGTCTCCGGCGTCACGCTCGACCTTTCGAGCATCGACGACATGGAAGACGATGTGCGCGATGCCCTGACAGCGCTTGATCTGATGGAAACGCATTCCAGCGCAACCTTCAGCGGCGTATGGGATTCCCAGTCCGGCGATCTGGATATTCTGACCTATGATATTGCAGTCGAGGATGTCGGCACGCTGGCCATCAATTTCACCATGACCGGCCTGACGCTCGATACCGTCGAGACCCTGCGGCAGCTTTCCGCCGAAATGCCCGATACGGATGCGATGAAAGCAAGCGAAGGCGAGGAAGAAGCCGTAAATCCCTATCAGGCGCAGCTTCTCGAGATTGGCCAGAAGATCGGCATCTCCGAATTCGCGATCAGCTTTGCAGACGATTCCATCACCACGCGGGTGCTGCAATATGCGGCCGAACAGGAAGGCATGATTGCCGAAGAGATGGCAGACAAGATCGAAGTCGACCTAGGCACGAGCCTGAATGCGATGAACGTTCCCGGCCTTGCAGACATGGTGACAACGGCCGTCGGCACCTATTTCGCCGACCCACAGACCTTCAAGATCAGCATCAAACCGCAAATGCAGATGCCGGTTCTCGCGGTTATCATGGCCGGTGCGGCTGCCCCGCAGTCGATCCCGCAGCTTTTGAACCTGCAGGTCACGGCGAACGAATAAGCGCCCTTCCCGGCGCGGTTCGCCCCTCCACTTTCATTGACAAAAAAAGCCCCGGCGATCCTGTTCGCCGGGGCTTTTCAATGAACGGAACAAATGCCTCAGTCTTTCTTCTGCGGCAGGATGCGCAGGCCAAGCTCGCGCAGCTGCGCCGCGCCGGCTTCGGCAGGCGCCGACATCAGCAGGTCCTGGGCCTGCTGGTTCATCGGGAACAGCGTGACCTCGCGCAGGTTCTTCGCACCGACGAGCAGCATCACGATACGGTCGATACCGGCCGCCATGCCGCCATGGGGCGGAACGCCGTACTGGAAGGCGCGGTAAAGGCCGCCGAAGCGTTCCTCGACCACTTCCGCGCCAAGGCCGACATGGCCGAAGGCTTCCACCATGGTTTCCGGTATATGGTTACGGATACCGCCGGAAGCGATTTCAAAGCCGTTGCAGACCATGTCGTACTGATAGGCTTTCAGCGCCAGCAGGCCTTCATCGCCATCGGCCGCCTTCAGTGCATCCATACCGCCCTGCGGCATGGAGAAGGGGTTATGGGCAAAGTCGATCTTCTTTTCATCCTCGTTCCATTCGTAGAACGGGAAATCGACAATCCAGCACAGCGCGTAACGGTCCTTGTCGGTCAGGCCGAGTTCATCGCCCACACGGGTGCGGGCTTCGCCGGCAAAGCGGGCGAACTGGTCCGGGCGGCCGGCAACGAAGAAGCAGGCGTCGCCCTCGTCAAGCCCAAGCTGCTGACGGATCGCGTCGGTGCGCTCGGGGCCGATATTCTTGGCCAGCGGACCGGCGCCGGTGAGGTCCTCGCCTTCCTTGCGCCAGAAGATGTAACCGAGGCCGGGTTGGCCCTGACCCTGCGCCCAGGAATTCATCCGGTCGCAGAAGGCGCGCGAACCGCCGGTCTTGGCCGGAATGGCCCAGACTTCGACCTTGGGGTCCTTGGCGATCATGCCGGCAAACACCTTGAAACCCGAGCCGTCGAAATGCTCGGTCACGGCCTCCATCTCGATCGGGTTTCTCAGATCCGGCTTGTCGGAGCCATATTTGCGCATCGCCACATCGTAAGGAATGCGCGGGAATTCCTCGGTCACCGGCTTGCCGTCCGCAAACGCCTTGAAGACGTCGCGCAGCACTGGCTCCATGGTCGAGAGAATGTCGTTCTGTTCGACAAAGCTCATTTCCAGGTCGAGCTGGTAGAATTCGCCCGGCAGGCGGTCGGCGCGCGGGTCCTCGTCGCGGAAGCACGGGGCGATCTGGAAATAGCGGTCGAAACCGGAGGCCATCAGCAATTGCTTGTACTGCTGCGGCGCCTGCGGCAGGGCGTAGAACTTGCCCTGATGGATGCGGCTCGGCACCAGAAAGTCGCGCGCGCCTTCCGGCGAGGAGGCCGTCAGGATCGGGGTCGAATATTCGGTAAAGCCGGCGTCGGCCATCTGCTTGCGCATTTCGGCAATGATCTGCGTGCGCTTGACGATATTGGCGTGCAGCGTTTCGCGGCGCAGATCGAGGAAGCGGTATTTCAGACGCAGGTCTTCGGGATATTCCGGTTCGCCGAACACCGGCAGCGGCAGTTCCTTGGCTGCAGACAGAACCTCGATCTCCTCGGCGTAGAGTTCGATCTCGCCGGTTGCCATGTTCGGGTTCACCGTCTCATCGGTGCGCGCACGCACCTTGCCGTCGACGCGAATCACCCATTCGCCGCGAACCTTTTCCGCAGTGGAGAAGGCATTGGAGTCCGGGTCGGCAACAACCTGGGTCATGCCGTAATGGTCGCGCAGGTCGATGAAGAGCAGGCCGCCGTGGTCGCGTACGCGGTGGACCCAGCCGGAAAGGCGGACAGTCTGGCCAACGTCGGACTTGTTGAGGGCGGCACAGGAATGGCTGCGGTAGCGATGCATATTCTTATCCGTAAAAGGGTTTGGAAGGCAGGCAGGCGGATATCCGCGCCGGACTTCGCGGTGAATTCCGGCGGAAAAGCGCATGGCAGGCCCTCTTTGTCAAGGCAAAGCCCGTTTGCAGGCTGCTAAACCACATCAGGCGATCAACAGCAAGCTTTACCGCCATTGCGATCCCTCCGAACAGGCTTTTCCCTGCCGGTTTTTCTTCCGCGCCTTGACATCACCGCCCCAAAGGCCAAGGAAAGATGTCGAAACCAAACGACCGATATGACCTTATGATCGAAACCACTTCCGCTCTTGAAGAGGCCTGCGCCAAGCTCGCCAAATCCGAATTTGTCACCGTCGATACGGAATTCATTCGCGAAAGCACGTTCTGGCCGGAACTCTGCCTGATCCAGATGGCAAGTCCCGATGTTGAAGTGCTCGTGGATCCGCTGGCAAAAGGCATCGACCTGAAGCCGTTTTTCGACCTGATGGCCGACCCGTCCGTGGTCAAGGTGTTTCACGCCGCCCGCCAGGATCTGGAAATCGTCTACCACATGGGCGGGCTTTTGCCCGCGCCGCTGTTCGACACGCAGGTGGCCGCGATGGTCTGCGGCTTCGGCGATTCGATTTCCTACGACCAGCTGGTCTCGCGGCTGACCGGCGCCCATATCGACAAGTCCTCGCGCTTTACCGACTGGCGCGCCCGCCCGCTCAACGACAAGCAGCTTTCCTATGCGCTGGCTGACGTAACCCATCTCCGCGACGTCTACCTGAAACTGAGAGACGAACTTTCGCGCGAGGGCCGCACCGACTGGGTCGACGAGGAAATGGCGATCCTGGAGACGCCGGCCACCTATGACCTGCCGCCCGAACAGGCCTGGACGCGGCTGAAGCTGAGGGTCAAGAAACCGCTCGATTTCGCCGTGATGCAGGCCGTCGCTACCTGGCGCGAACACACCGCCCGGGAACGCAACGTGCCCCGCCGCCGCGTGCTGAAGGACGACGCGGTCTACGAAATTGCCCAGCAGCACCCGACGGAGCCGGAAGCGCTTGCAAAACTGCGGATGATCCCGAAGGGGTGGGAACGCTCGCATGCCGCCGCCGGCCTGCTGGAGGCCGTCGAGACGGCGCTGCAGATCCCGAAAGCCGACCTTCCGCGTATTCCCCGCCAGCCACAACTGCCCGATGGCGCAGCCGCTGCCGCCGAACTGTTGAAGGTTCTGCTCAAGATCGTTGCCGAGCAGAACCAGGTCGCCGCCCGGGTGATCGCCTCATCCGACGATCTCGACCGGATTGCCGCCGAAGGCGAAGACGCCGATGTGGAAGCGATGAAGGGCTGGCGCCGCAAGCTTTACGGCGAACCGGCGCTGCAATTGCTGAAAGGCGAGGTCGCGCTGCGCTTTGTCGACAAGAAGGTGGAGATGATCGACGTCTGAGAACATCAGGGGTGCATTTTCGCACCTTTGGAAATCTTGTCGGCGATCTTCTTGTCCGCGCGAAAGGCAATGCCGACAACCTTGGCATCGTCGGGTGCGAATTTGGCGAAAACAGCACGGTTTTCGGCATCATGGCCGGTTGCGAACATCTCTTCCAGGTAAAGTGCGGCCGGCACTTCCCGCTCGAGCGAACGCTTCAGCGCCTTTGAAAGCGTTGCCTGATCACCGCCAAGCACGATGATCGGCTGCACGCAGAGGGGAAAATAGACATTGCCGTCGCGATCCCTGTAGTCTTCTCCCATCAGTCCCTCCTGAGACGCGGCAATGCCGGAAGACAGGAAGGCCGTGACGTTGAGCTTTTGCCAGACGGCAAGATCGTCGCGCACGATGATGACGAATTTGGTGTCGAACATGAATGCAAACTCCGGAATGGGATTTGATGGATCGACCGCCACCCTAGCGCGGCAGGCGGAGGGCGATCTTGAACGTTCGTGCAGACGCGACGCGATTGTCACCGCACCGGCCGAAGACGGGATCGAGCGGATCGAGGCCCGGTTTTCCGGCAATGTTTTCTCACCACACCGCCACGACACCTATGCGCTCGGACTGACGATCGCCGGGGTCCAGACATTTTCGTATCGCGGCGCGGCGCGGTTTTCGACGCCCGGCCGGTTGATCATCCTGTCGCCGGACGAACTGCATGACGGCGGCGCCGGCGGAGAGGACGGGCTCGTCTACCGGATGCTTTATATCAGCCCGGACAGGATCAGCGCCGCGCTTGAAAACATGTCGCGGTTTCGCAGCCTGCCTTTCGTGCAGGCGCCTGTGGTGGATGATCCCGGCCTGTGTTCAAGCCTGACGGAAGCGCTTGGCGAACTCGATACCGAAATGGGCGAATTGAAGTGTGACGACCTCACGGCGGAAATCGCCGGTCACCTGCTGCGCCTTGGCGATGCCGGTGCGCAAGGCACAGGCGGGCCGCTTGCGCGAAAGGCGCTTCTGCGCTGCCGGGACTATCTTGCCGAAAGTGTTGAGACCAATATCGGCTCGGAAACGCTCGAAGCCCTTTGCGGCCTCGACCGGTTTTCGCTTTCGCGCCAGTTCCGCGCGGCTTTCGGCACCAGTCCGCACCGTTTTCTGGTGCAACGGCGGCTGCAACGGGCAAAGGCGTTGATTGCCAGCGGCGAGACGCTGGCGGAGGCCGCGCTTTCCGCCGGCTTTGCGGACCAGAGCCACATGACCCGGCATTTCAGAAAGACCTACGGCATGACGCCCGGACGGTTTCAGGCGCTGACGACCGCACGCCCGCGTTAAAGCTTAAAAACGCCGCAGCGCCGGGACGAAAGGTTCACTCGCCCTCGTCGAACAGCCGGAACTGGTCGATTTCCTTCGGCGGGTTGAGGCCGAGATGTTTCCAGGCGGTCGCCGTCATCACCCGGCCGCGCGGGGTGCGCTGAATGAAACCCTGCTGGATCATATAGGGTTCTATAATATCCTCGATCGCATCGCGCGGCTCCGAAAGCCCTGCCGCGATGGTTTCGATGCCGACCGGGCCGCCGCCGAAATGCTGGCAGATCATGGTCAGGTAGCGCCGGTCGAGCTGGTCGAAGCCCATATGGTCGACCTCAAGCCGCGTCAACGCTTCATCGGCGATGGCCCGAGATACCTCGTTTGCATCCGCAACCTCGGCGAAATCGCGCACACGGCGCAGCAGCCTGCCGGCGATCCGCGGCGTGCCGCGGGCGCGCCGGGCAATCTCGCGCGCACCGTCATCGCTCATGCCAAGGCCCATCAGCCGCGCGCCGCGGCGAATGATCGATTCCAGCTCCTCCACCGTGTAAAAATTCAGCCGCACGGGAATGCCGAACCGGTCCCTCAGCGGGGTCGTCAACAGGCCGAGCCGGGTGGTGGCAGCCACGAGCGTGAACTTAGACAGATCGATCTTGACCGATCGCGCCGCCGGCCCCTCGCCGATGATCAGGTCGAGCTGAAAATCCTCCATCGCCGGATAGAGGATTTCCTCCACGGCCGGGTTCAGCCGGTGGATTTCGTCGATAAACAGAACATCGCGCTCTTCCAGATTGGTCAAGAGTGCGGCCAGATCACCGGCCTTGGCGATCACCGGGCCGGATGTGGCGCGGAAATTGACGCCGAGTTCCTTGGCCATGATCTGCGCCAGCGTGGTCTTGCCCAGCCCTGGCGGGCCGACGAACAGAACATGGTCCAGCGCCTCACCGCGCCGTTTGGCTGCCTCGATGAAGATTTTCAGATTGGCCCGCGCCTCCGCCTGGCCGGTAAAATCATCCAGCGTCTGCGGCCGCATGGCAGCATCGATGTCCTCGGCACGGGACTCGGGCGATATCAGGCGATTGTCATCATTCATAATTCGTCATACTGCCAAATTTTCCAGCTTGTCCCGCACCAGCATAGAGAACAGGTATCAAGTCGCCAATTCTTTCAGGCCCAGACGGATAAGGACGGCGCTGTCGGCGCCCTCGCCCGCGTTTTTCAGCGCGGCAGAGACCGCGCCGGCGGCCTGATCGCGTGAATAGCCGAGATTGGACAATGCCGAAATCGCGTCGCTGACTGCGGCAGGCGCCGCCCCCTCGCCGACCTCCTGACGGAAGGCGACGCCTTCGCTGTCGCCCATCGAAAGCCCGGCAGGAACCTTGTTCTTCAGCTCCGTGACGATCCGGGTGGCGACCTTCGGCCCGACGCCCGGCGCGCGCGAAACCGCCGCCTTGTCGCCAAGCGCCACCGCGTTGGCAATCTCGCCTGCCGACAGCGTTGACAGGATAGCAAGCGCCACACGGGCCCCGACCCCCTGCACGCTTTGCAGCAGGTTGAACCAGCCGCGTTCCTCCGCACTGATGAAACCGTAAAGCTTCAGTTGGTCCTCGCGCACGAAGGTTTCGATCACCAGTGTCACCGCCTCGCCGGGCGAGCCAATGCGCGAAAGCGTGCGCGTCGAACAGAACGCCACATAGCAGACGCCATGGACATCGACGAGCACATGGTCGTCGCCGATCTCGTCAATCACGCCCTTCAACTTGCCGATCATGCAGAGTGTTCCTTATCCGGCCAGAGCCGCCTTCATCATCCGGTTTGCGCCACGATTATGCGCATGGCAGATGGCGATCGCCAGCGCGTCGGCCGCGTCGCTGCCCTTGAACTGAACCTTCGGCATCAGCACCTTCAGCATCATGTGGATCTGTTCCTTGTCGCCGTGGCCGACACCGATGACCGCCTTTTTCACCGCATTCGGCGCATATTCGGCAACATGAAGACCGGCAAGCGAGGGCACCAGAAGCGCGATGCCGCGCGCCTGACCAAGCTTCAGCGTGGCCACCGCATCCTTGTTCACGAAGGTCTGCTCGACGGCCGATTCATCCGGCGTGTAGCCATGCACGACCTCCGTAAGCCCGTCATGCAGCTGCCTGAGACGCGAGGCAAGATCCATCTGGCCATCCGTGGTAACCGTGCCTGAGGCGATGAACTTCAGAGAATTGCCGAGCGTCTCGATCACGCCCCAGCCGGTGCGTCTGAGGCCCGGATCAATACCGAGAATACGAATCGTCTTTTCCATGCAATTACCCTATCTGCCTTGTCGTCAGGCTTCCAGAGAAAAGTGAACAAAACAAAAACATTCTCATGCAGCCATGCATGTACAGACACACAGCCTTCCAATAGTGGAGACTTTAAATGGCTGCGCCCACGCACTACCTAGCCCAGAAAATCAAAAGATTTGGACGGGTGCGGGGCCGGTGGGACCAATACCGCCGGATGGAAGGGAAGACGATTGACGACTTTTTACCTCGCGGTGATGATTTTCTCCGCACTCGTCCTGCTCGCCGCGCTTTCGAGCGCTCTGGCGTTTCGTTTCGGGGCCCCCTTGCTGTTGCTGTTTCTTGGCGTCGGCCTGCTGGCCGGCACCGATGGCTTCGGCATCGAATTCAGCAATGATGCACTGACCTTTTATGTCGGCTCTCTGGCGCTTGCGGTCATCCTGTTCGACAGCGGTTTCGGCACTGCGTTCAAGACATTCAGACGCATCGCGGCGCCGGCTGTGCTTCTTGCCACCGCGGGTGTTCTCATCACCGCAGCGCTTGTCGCCGTGGCCGCAGCGGTCATTCTCGACTTCTCCCTGCTTGAAGGTTTTCTGCTCGGCGCAATCGTCGCCTCCACGGATGCGGCCGCCGTGTTCTTCCTGATGCGGATCGGCGGCATTCACGTCGTCGACAAGGTCAGTTCGACGCTTGAAGTCGAATCCGGCATCAATGATCCGATGGCGATCTTCCTCACCATGACGCTGGTCTCCATGCTCTCCGTTCAGGGGTCGGGGGCGGAGGAAACGCTGGACATGGTCCTCCATTTCCTGCGCGAAATCGGGTTCGGGCTGCTGTTCGGTATTGGTGGCGGCATGTTGACGATCCTGATCGCAAACTCCTTCGGGCTGAACCGGGGGCTTGCGCCGATCCTCGTGCTCACGGTTGCCCTTCTGGTGTTTTCGGCGACGGGGGCTGCGGGCGGAAGCGGGTTCATGGCCGTCTACATCGCCGGCCTGATCGCGGGCAACAGACGAGTACGCTTTTCAGGGGCCATCAGGCGGTTTCAGGAAGGCATGACCTGGCTTGCCCAGATCATCATGTTCCTGCTGCTCGGCCTTCTGGCCACACCGCACAGATTTCCCGAAATCTTTCTGCCGGCATTGGCGCTGGCGCTGTTTCTGGTGTTCGTTGCCCGGCCTGTCGCCGTCTGGCTTTGCCTGTTCCTTTTCGATTACCGTCCGCGCGAAACGAATTTCATCGCCTGGATCGGCCTGCGTGGTGCCGCCTCGATCCTGCTGGCCATTCTGCCGGCAATCTACGGGCTGGAAAATGCCGGACTGTTCTTCAACATCGTCTTCGTCATGGTGCTGGTGTCGCTTATCCTGCAGGGCTGGATGCTGGCGCCGGTCGCCCGGTTTCTGGATCTGGTGCGGCCCAGGGCAAGCGGCGCGCTGGAAACGGTGGAGGTCGACCTGCCCGGCAACGCCAAGCACGAGCTTCTGGTTTATCGCCTTGCCGAAGGTGCTCCGGTCCTCGAAGGCGCACTCATTCCGCGCTGGGCCATCCCCTCGCTCGTGGTTCGCGACGGATTATCGATGCGCTATTTCTATGCCGGCGATCTGAAGGCAGGAGACTATCTCTACCTCTTCGTGGTGCCGGGCATGTCCTATCTGCTGGACCGGCTTTTCGCAGATCCCGATACGATCGACGGCAGCGGTGAGGAATCGCTGCTGGGCACGGAAGTCCTGATGCCGGACCGGCCGCTTGGCGAATTGCGCGCCATCGAACCGACCGTCGCCATTCCTGCCGGATCGGAGGAAACGCGGATTGCCGATTTCATCAAGGAACGTCTGGGCGGCAAGCCACATATCGCCGACAGGTTGCATCTGGGGCCGCTCTCGCTGATCGTGCGCGAGGCCGATGAGGCGCATAATGTCATGTCCATCGGTGTCTGGCGCGAACCGGAAGACGACAATACACCGCTTGTTTTCCGTGCAATTCGGGCACGCTTTGCCCGGCTTTTTCTCAAGTTCAGGCGCTAGAGCGGCAATCCTCGTAAAGACCATTCACGCCGACGTGCTTTTCTGACCTCTGTCATTGCCGCTTGCCCTGTTTTTGAATAGAAATCGTTGCGCCCAAGATGTTTTTGGCGGTGCGCTCCGCACCCGATAACAAGACCGGCACGCCGGAGCCTCGAAAAGCCCGCTGCCGGCAAGCCAATCCAGAAGCGCCGGCCTCCCGGCACTTCCAACCGAAAGAGGAAGACATCCATGCCTGCCTTCAAAACACTCGACGACCTTTCCGACCTGACCGGCAAGCGCGTTCTGGTCCGAGTCGACCTGAACGTGCCTGTCAGCGAAGGCAAGGTCACCGACACGACCCGCATCGAACGGGTTGCCCCCACCATCCTCGAACTTTCGAACAAGGGCGCAAAGGTCATTCTGATGGCCCATTTCGGCCGTCCGAAGGGCCAGGTCGTTGCCGATATGTCGCTGAAGCTGATCGTTCCGGCTGTCGAAAGCGTGCTGGATCACGCTGTGAAATTCGCGGACAACTGCGTCGGCCCGGACGCGGAAGCCGCCATCGCCGCCATGCAGGACGGCGATATCCTGCTGCTGGAAAACACCCGGTTCCACAAGGGCGAGGAAAAGAACGATCCCGATTTCGTGGCTGAACTGGCCAGGAACGGCGACATCTACGTCAATGACGCATTTTCCGCCGCTCACCGCGCCCACGCCTCGACCGAGGGCCTCGGCCACCACATGCCCGCCTATGCCGGCCGCACCATGCAGGCCGAACTTGAAGCCCTGGAAAAGGGCCTCGGCGATCCCAAGCGCCCGGTTGTCGCCATCGTCGGCGGGGCCAAGGTCTCGACCAAGATCGACCTGCTGGAAAACCTGATCGACAAGGTCGATGCGCTGGTGATCGGCGGCGGCATGGCCAACACCTTCGTTGCCGCCAAGGGCATCGATGTCGGCAAGTCGCTCTGCGAGCATGATCTGGCCGACACGGCGCGCACCATCATGGCAAAGGCCGAAAAGACCGGTTGCGCCATTGTTCTGCCGGTCGACGGCGTTGTTGCCCGTGAGTTCAAGGCCAATGCTGCAAACGAGACGGTCGCGATTGACGCCATTCCGGCCGATGCGATGATGCTCGATGTCGGACCGGAATCGGTCAAAGCCGTCAATGAATGGATCGGCAAGGCCGAAACGCTGGTCTGGAACGGCCCGCTCGGCGCGTTCGAAATCGAGCCTTTCGATGCCGCCACGGTCTCGGCCGCAAAATTCGCCGCCGAACAGACCAAGGCCGGCAAGCTCACCTCGGTCGCCGGCGGCGGCGATACGGTCTCGGCACTCAACCATGCCGGCGTGAAGGACAAATTCAGCTATGTCTCCACCGCCGGTGGCGCATTTCTGGAATGGATGGAAGGCAAGGTCCTTCCGGGCGTCGATATTCTGAAGAAGTAACGGCTTTACAGAGATCGGATACAAGGGCGGCCTTAGAGCCGCCCGTTTTCGAAAACCGACCACACGTCGCGTAAACCTTGTGACTGGCATGAGGACATACCGGCTGTTCGGGCCAAGGCGTCTGCCACGCGCCTCAGGCGTCATCCTCGTGCTCGACACGAGGATCCAGTTGCGGTTGCGGCACGAAAACGATTGAATTTTGTTTATAAATCAGGGCATCAAGCCGACAACGTGCGCCACGTGTCGAGGACTAGATGGATCCTCGTGTCGAGCACGAGGATGACACCAATCGTTGGAGTTGCGATCAACAGTCTGAGGCGGCCCGCGTGGCCGCCTTTTTCTTTCAATCTCAGGACGGGCGGATCATCAGCACGAGCACCATCATCGCAAGCGCAAAGGGCGCGATTTTCCAGAAGTCCATCCGCTTCTTCAGCCCCGGAAGCCCCAGCGGTTTGATGATCTGAACCGCCATGGCGGCGATGAGAAGCAACGATATCAGCTTGGCCATGGATGTCCCTGCCCGCCCGACCTCGAGCGGTTTGTTGTCAATCGCCCCTTGTCATAGCGCGCGAAAACCGGTGCGTCACCCGCATCGGACCGAATTCCTCAGTGCATTCCGGATGGGTGGTGGTAATATCCGGGAACAAGTGCAGACGTTGCCGCGTTGAACCTTCACCTTTTTTATGTCTTTCATTTATCCGGGCGACTTGATGAAACGTAATCTTTTTCCTGTTTTTGCGCTGCTTCTCGGCACACTTTTTCTTTTTTTCGGTAATGGTCTCCACAGTCTTCTCCTGCCATTGCGCGGTACGGCGGAAGGTTACAGCGATACAGCGCTCGGCTTTATCGGCACGTCATGGGCATCGGGCTTCGTGCTTGGCTGTCTGCTGGCGCCGAAGCTGATCATGCGGATCGGGCATGTGCGCGCCTTTTCCGGCTTTATCGCCCTCATCTGCATGGTGGCGCTGATCACCGGTGTATTCGTCAACCAGTTCGGCTGGATCGCGCTGCGTGCGGCAACCGGCTTTGCGATGGCGGGCACCCAGATGATCATCGAGAGTTGGCTCAATGAGCGCGTCGACAATTCAAGCCGCGGCACGGTCTTCACCTTCTACACCGGCATCACGCTTTTCGGCGTCGTCGGCGGACAGCTGGCCGTCGGCTTCGGCAATCCCAATACGCCGATCCTGTTCATGGTTGCCGGCATCGTCTACTGCATCGCCATGCTGCCGACGACGGTGTCGAATGCGGCCTCCCCGCGCCCGCTCCAGGCCGTCCGCATCGACCTCAAACTGCTTTACCGCAACTCGCCCGTTGCCTTTTTCGGAGTGCTGCTGACCGGCATTGCCAATGGCGCCTTCGGCACGCTGGTGGCCGTCTTTGCCGCCCGCGCCGGGCTTCCCGACAATCAGGTCGCCTTTCTGGTAACCGGCGCCATTCTGGCCGGCGCGCTTGCCCAGGTGCCCGTCGGCCGGCTTTCCGACCGGATGGACCGGCGCTATGTGATCGCGGGCCTTGCGGCAATCGCGGCAGCGGCGGCGATCACCGTCGTGATCTTCAAGCCCGGCAGCACCACGTTGATCGTCCTGATCGCCACCTACGGCGCCACGGCCAACGTGCTTTACCCGATCACGGCCTCGCATGCGAACGACTTTGCCCGACCGGAAGATTACGTCAAGATTGCAAGCGGCCTTCTGTTCCTGTTCGGCATCGGCACCATCATCGGCCCGACTGTCGGCGGCCCCGTGATGTCGAACTTCGGCCCCTATGCGCTGTTCATCGTCACCGCCACAGCGCATGTCCTGATCCTTGCCTATGCCATCGTCCGTTCCCGCATTCGCGCCGCCGTGCCCGTCACCGACCGCGAGGCCTTCACGGCCATGCCGGATGCGGCAACGCCGGTTTCCACCACCGAAGGGGTTGCGCTGAAGAACCCGAACCGCGAAACCTCCGTTTACGACGAAGAAGAAAGGAGCGAAGATCATGCCGCTTGATGACGACAACGACGACAAGAAACCGGCAAGGAACCAGTACATCATTGGCGCCGATCTGGAAGAACATTCGGTCGAGGCGCTGAACGGTTTCGTCGAGGAGCTGCGTCGCGAGATCGAACGCCTCGAGGCTGCCATCGGCAGGAAGGGCAGCGAGCGCGAAAAGGCCGAAAGTTTCTTCAAGAAGAAATAGTCCGCTCCGCTGCAGCCGGCCTTTAACGCGATATTAACCTTTCCAAGTTGTTATAGGTCATCCGCTTGGCGGAGTCGGGATCTCTGTCTTTATTCCGATCATCACCCTTTGACTTACGGGCCGCTCTTTGCGGCTCTTTTTTTTGCACAACCCGGCATTCGGCAGTGGGTATTAACCCTTCGTTAAGAAACGGGTTGCGGAAATGCGTTACAGGTATATTTGTTGTCAACGTTGTTGAAGACTTGCCGCACCAAGCGTATCGCGGCAATCGGCGTAGCAAGAGTATGCAAATGACCAGTACCGGGGCACATCCGATCAGTTTTGCGGGACGGGCCGCCAACTCACCGCAGTTCGATGCCCTTTATGCCGAAGGCATGACGCTTGTCGAGGAGACAGCCGCCTATCTGGACGGTCCCGGCCGGGCTGCCTCGAAATTGCTCAGTGCAAGAGCGGCCGCACTTTACTCGGCGGAATCGATCCGGCTCACCACGCGCCTGATGCAACTGGCATCGTGGCTGCTGCTGCAGCGATCGCTGAATTCCGGCGAGATGAGCCGTGAGCAGGTGATCCAGGAGCGCAACAAGCTGCGTCTGGGCGGCGGCGGAGACGAAGAGGGCCTTTCGGCCTGGCGGGAACTGCCGCCGGGTTTCCGCGATCTGGCAGACCATGCCACACGGCTTGAAACCCGCATTCGCAAACTCGATGAAAGCCTGATGCGCGGCCACGTTCAGCCGGAACCGGCCAACAACCAGGTCATCGCCCAGATCGATCTGCTGCAGACCGCCTTCGCAAGACGCTAGAGCGTTTCCCTTTCATGTTGGATCGTATCCGCATGATGTGAAGAAGTTGCGGGCCTCTTGAGGCTCGACGAGGTCGATCAGTTTTCCGATC
>NZ_JBEPLY010000013.1:0-164233 GCF_040545495.1 Martelella mangrovi | reverse complement strand
AATGAAAATGGCACTGGAAAAACAGGCCGCTTGAGGCCAGATTAAAAACCCAAGACTCTCCCGAAAAATGGAGGGAAGTCGGGTCTCAGGTCAGGGGGTACGGCCTAGCGCCCCACTTTGTTATCAAACCGGCGGTCGCGGGCACGCAGATGCCGTCGTAGCCAGTAAACAGCCCGGCGTTTCATACGGTCTGCCGCAGTCTCGGCCCATGGCGTTTCATTGCGATAATCCCAGTAGAGCTCGGTAAATGGATGCGTGCATTTAAGATGCCAGGGCTTGCGTTTGTCGGTGAAATGGACAATCGCCGGATCACTGGCCGCTTCCAGCGCTTCTTCTTCGTCATAAGATGGCTCAAGCGGATTGTCCCGGTAGATGCGCGAGCCGGCATTCCACCGCAAATGCAGCATCTTCGTATTCTCGCTGAACAGGATGTTGAGAATGTCCTGATCCTGCGAAATGATGCAGGAACCATGCTTGCGGAAGGCTGAAATAATATCTTCCTTCAACTCCATCTTCCTGAAAGATGCGACGTCAAATATCATGATTCCAGCATTAAAATAACGATGCCTGCTGCTAAGCTGCAACCTTCTGGCCTGCTGGAAACCTGCATCGTCAGGCGCGCCTGCAACGGGATGATCTTCTAAATCAGTCATCCAGAGGTCTTCCAACGGATCAACCACAACGGTATCGGCGTCAAGATAAATAGCCTTCTCTACCGTCTTTGGCAGATACTCCTGCATTACCAGCCGGTAATAGGTGGCTATGGAAACATAATCACGGTTTAAGGGCAGCCATCGCAAGTCGCTGTCATCGATATCAAGAAAATTGAGCGTTGCCCCTTCACCTTCGATCAGCGTTGTCAGTTTCCGGCGATTGTCATCTGTAATATTTCGGCCGTTCAGGACATGAAAACGGAGTTGGTCCGGCATGGATGAAGTCCTGATCGCGGACAGCATCGTGACTGCAGAATGAGGAACATAATTGTCATCTACCGCGAGAACGACTTCGATTTTACTGTCGGAAGACGTTTCCGCTAACCTTTCCCGGTGACGCTTCGTGCGGGCCTTGGCGAGCACGGCCTCCGGTGAAACAGATGGTCGGGGTCTTGTTCCCCAAGTCAGAGGTAGTTCCTTTACTTTCGCCTTGTGGACCGACTTTGCATAGGCAACATACGCATTTGTCAGATATTCTGCCAAAAAGCCCCAGGTGCGCGCCTGATAGCCATCATATCCAGCTCGATCAATCCGCTGTTCTGCCACTTCCAGCGTATCAATAAGCCAATCGGCATATTCGCGAAAAAGAGCCTTCTTCATTACAGAGATATTATTGAAAAAGACCTTCCGGCCCGTCAGAATCTGGACAAGATAAGGATAGATTTCGGGCGAACGCTCTTTGACGATCGCCTCCAAGATGTCCATGTCGCGGCCATGGTGCTGATGCGAATAAAACTCGCTGGCGGTCATCAGTACTCCCGGCATACCGGGCAGATAGATATCGCGAACCGGCGGGGTCAGGATATCGGCGCTCTCACAGGCCTTCTCGATCAGGGCATCATCCCAGCCAAAGCGCTCGAACTCGCGTTCGGTAATATCGGAAAATGTAACAGCTTTCGGCTTTTTCTCGGCGAAAACCATCAACCGCCGATAATGCATCAGCCCGTAATATTCAGCGTCGACATTATGACGCATCCAGTAAAGCGCTGTCAGTTCATTCCAGCTGACATTCTTTTCTGAAATATTCTTGCCGGTGTCGTCACCGATCGCGCCCTCGACATCATAACGCCCTAACGCTCGCCCAGCCTGCACGGGGTTGAGATACTCCGTTTTGACCAACGGTGCCGGTTTGAAATACACAACCGAGATAAAGATTTTCTTCGAAATCATAGACGCTGCACTATCGCCGAAATCTGACCGGCATCCCGTTTCCAATTGATGACGACGTTATTGCGCAAACAGCTGGCATAGTCGAGACCGTCCCGATTCCGAACGGCACCCATACAGATGATCACCAGTGGAAAAGCCTCACCGCATGATTCTGCGTGCTTTCCGGTTCTCGAAGCGCCAGCTTTATCGCGTCGCCCCTGACATCAGCGGGAATACGGTTCCAAACCGGCGATGGAGTCGATGAGCGATCCTCCAGCCCCCAACGCCAGATCGCTGAAACCGGCCACGCCAGCGCTAAAAGGTCTGCTGTGGAATGGCGAGTTGTTCCATTCTCTGCTCGGCCGCGACCTCTTTCAGGTCGCGTGTTTCCCAACGTGATGCCTTCACCTCATCCGTCTTTGCGACCTCTGCTGCATGGTCGGCCAGCCACCGCTTGCCGGCCTCGAGAAATTCCTTCGACCAAATGCAATACGTGTGTTTAGTCCCGGCATTTGATGGATTGGGCCGAGCATGAAACCCTCGGTCTCTTTTTGTCCAAACGCTGGGATCAAACCAATAGAAAAGCTTTTATTGTTCCATGTCTTTGTTTTGTATAGTAGTGCCTGAAGACCATAAAAAGCTAGGGAAACGTTGATTTGGATATCAAAAACACCGAGATCGGTGACCTGATCCTCCTAACCCCCAAGCGGTTCGGTGATGAGCGCGGGTTCTTTTCGGAAAGTTGGAACAGGAAGACGCTGGCTGATGCCGGCATCGATATTGATTTCGTGCAGGACAATCACTCGCTGTCGCGCGCGGTCGGAACTGTCCGTGGTCTTCATTTTCAGTCGCCGCCACATGCACAGGCGAAGCTGGTGCGTTGTGGGCGCGGCCGGCTTCTTGATGTCGCTGTCGATGTGCGCAAAGGCTCGCCGACATACGGTCAGTGGTTCGGCGTTGAGCTCTCTTTCGAGAATGGAAAGCAATTGTTGATTCCTGCAGGTTTTCTGCACGGTTTCATGACGCTCGAGCCTGATACAGAGATCGTTTATAAGTGTTCGGACTACTATGCGCCGGAATGCGATGGTTCCGTACGATTTGACGATCCCGATATCGGCATTGAATGGCCGCTTTCAGGCGTTGAACTCACGATTTCAGCCAAGGATCGTGAAGCACAGTCCTTCGCTGACTTCGAAAGTCCGTTTACTTACTAAGGTGATCTATGAAAATCCTTGTTACCGGCGGCGCCGGCTTTATCGGGTCAGCCGTTGTTCGTGCGGCGATTGCCAAGGGCTATAGCGTTGTTAACCTCGATGCTTTGACCTACGCTGCATGTCTCGACAACGTTGCCAGCGTGTCGGAAAGCCCGGCTTATGCATTTGAGCATGCCGATATCCGTGACCGCGCAGCACTTGACCGGATTTTTGCTGAACATCAGCCCGATGTTGTGATGCATCTTGCGGCCGAAAGCCATGTCGACCGTTCGATTGATGGACCGGGCGAATTTATCGGGACCAACATCAACGGCACCTACAATATGCTGGAAGCCGCCCGTAGCTACTGGGTTTCAAATGACAAGCCGACGGATTTCCGGTTCCATCATATTTCGACAGACGAAGTGTTCGGGTCTCTTGGGGCGACAGGTATGTTCACCGAAGATACGCCCTATGATCCGAGATCGCCATATTCTGCTTCAAAAGCGGCTTCCGATCATCTGGTGCGCGCATGGCATGAGACCTATGGTTTGCCGGTGCTGATCACCAATTGCTCGAATAATTATGGTCCATACCACTTTCCGGAAAAGCTGATCCCGGTGGTTATTTTGAATGCGCTCGCTGGAAAGCAGATCCCGATCTATGGCAAGGGTGACAATATTCGCGACTGGCTTTACGTCGAGGATCACGCTGACGCACTGCTGACAGTCGTTGAAAAAGGCAAGCCTGGCCGCAGCTATAATATTGGCGGGGAGAATGAGCGGACCAATCTGGAGCTTGTTCAAACCATTTGCAAAATTCTGGATGACAAGCGGCCTCTCGATACGGCTTCATACGCCGATCAGATCACTTTTGTGACTGACCGGCCCGGTCACGATATGCGCTATGCCATTGATCCGACACGTGTTCGAAACGAGCTCGGCTGGCGACCGTCAGTGACGGTCGAGGAGGGGTTGGATAAGACAGTGCAGTGGTATCTCGACAATGAGGACTGGTGGCGTGCACTTCAAAGCCGTTTCGGTGTTGGCGAGCGACTGGGAGTAAAGGCATGATACTGGTATTCGGTAAAACCGGGCAGGTAGCCTCGGAGCTTCAAGCGCTTGTTCCTGATGCTCGCTTTCTTTCACGCGAAGAAGCTGACCTCTCCAACCCACTGGCTTGCGGGGACCTGATCCGCGAAATCAAGCCGGAAGTGGTGATCAATGCAGCAGCTTATACGGCGGTCGATAAGGCTGAAGATGATGAAGAGCTGGCTCATGCCATCAACGGTGCCGCGCCCGGTGCGATGGCGAAAGCCTGTGCTGAATTAGGCATCCCCTTCGTTCATATATCGACGGATTATGTGTTTGACGGCGGTGGTGATCAGCCGTTTTCACCGAGCCACGCGACGAACCCGCTGGGTGCTTATGGCCGGACCAAGCTGGCGGGTGAGACGCTGATTGCCGAAGCGGGGCCGGTTTATGCAATCCTGCGCACAAGCTGGGTGTTCTCATGTTTTGGCAATAATTTCGTGAAAACGATGCTGCGTCTTTCTGAAACGCGTGACACGCTGAACATCGTCTCAGACCAGATTGGTGGCCCGACATCGGCGCACTCAATCGCCGTTGCTGCCATGACCATGGCTCGCCAGCTGATCAATGCACCTGAGAAGGCGGGCATCTATCATTTTTCCGGAAGGCCAGATGTAAGCTGGGCTGATTTTGCAAGAGCGATCTTTGTCGAGGCCGGCAAAGAGATGACGTTCAATGATATTCCGTCTGTTGAGTATCCAACGCCGGCAGCGCGCCCGATGAACTCAAGGCTTGATTGCGCCACACTTGCCGAATTCGGGTTGTCTCGGCCGGATTGGCGCGCAGATCTCAAAGATGTTCTGACCAAGCTGGGAGCAAAAGCATGACTGCACGCAAAGGCATTATTCTGGCCGGTGGCTCCGGCACCCGGCTTTATCCGCTAACGCTTGCGACTTCCAAGCAGCTCATGCCGGTTTATGACAAGCCGATGATTTACTATCCGCTTTCTGTCCTGATGCTGAGCGGCATTCGGGAAATCGCGATTATCACCACGCCTGGAGATCAGGCTCAGTTCAGGCAGCTTTTGGGGGATGGCAGCCAGTGGGGACTATCGCTTACCTATATCGTTCAGCCTTCGCCGGATGGACTGGCGCAAGCTTACATTTTGGCCGAAGACTTCTTGAACGGCGCACCATCAGCCATGATCCTTGGCGATAATATTTACTTCGGACATGGCCTTCCGGAGATGTTGGCAAAAGCCGATCAGAAGGAAAGTGGCGGAACGGTCTTTGGCTATTATGTTGCTGACCCGGAACGCTATGGTGTCGTTGCTTTCGATAAGGCAGGAAAAGTCAGCGAGATCGTTGAAAAGCCCGAAAAACCGCCATCGCATTATGCCGTAACCGGGCTTTACTTCCTTGATGGCGAAGCCCCGAAACGTGCAAAAGAGGTTAAGCCTTCAGCGCGGGGGGAGCTGGAAATCGTAACTCTGCTGGAAAGCTATCTTCATGATGGCAACCTCAACGTTGAGCGGATGGGACGTGGTTATGCCTGGCTGGACACCGGCACGCATTCAAGCCTTCTGGATGCGGGCAATTTCGTGCGAACGCTTTCGGTTCGGCAGGGCATGCAGTCCGGTTGCCCGGAAGAAATCGCATATCGTCATGGCTGGATTGATGCGGATCAGCTCAGAAATCATGCTGAGAGGTTCAAAAAGACAGCCTATGGTGCGTTCCTCTTCGATCTCCTCGAAGCATCGCCTGAATACCCGATGGGATGACGCCTCTCTCCGATCGAATGCCATCTGTCATAAAAGGAAAATCTCAGGAGCAGGGGCGTGTTTGGACGTCAAACGTGCCCCGGTTTCTGAGCACAGATATGTCTCACATAAATGTTGAACAAAAATCTTATGCCATTGATTTCTTATTGGCTTCAATCGCTTTCGGGTGAGGGGAGCGTGGTTCGAATCCATGTTACCCAGCCAAATCAATCTTCAAGTCATTGAAATTAAAAATAGTTTTATATGTTTCCCTGAGAAAACACACCGCAGTGTCACACATGACTGTATTACAAACGGTATCAGATTGCTTCAGATAAGGTTGAAGCCGATGCCGATGATCGCCCATGTTTTCCACCAAGGTGCCGTATACACCTGGCGCCGTCGCCACTCAACCCTAGGATGGAAAAGTCCCTTGGCTTTCGAGCGAAAGGTAGCTTAAGTGAGAAATCGGAGCGGCACAAATACGCGACAGGTCCAATCGATAAACTAGACGAGCTATTATCCTCCTGATAACCGGCCCCCGGTCTGTCCATAATCATTCGACGACGGACATCGACAGGACCCAAACACCGCTTACGATAGGTCACATCATTACCCGTCTTCCTCATTAGCGTTCTCACATGCGGATGCCCGGCGAGAATGCTGCTCTTCAATCACAGATTTTGAGGGTGAACGGTGAGAGATGGCAGCGTGGGGGTGAGGTCACGCAAGCTCGAGGCGAGATAGACGAATTGCAGAAGTGCAGCCGGACGGTCTGCTTCGAGCGAGTTCACAAGTCGTCGGAGCGCGTCTGAAAGTGGCGCAAGCCCGGCCTTGTCGAGACGGGCGCCCGCTGTTTCGAGTCTGGCCATTCGACGGTGATCTGCCATGCGCCCGCCCAGTTCAGCGAGAGCCAGAGCATCGTCAATCGCAGTTTTGATCCACTGATCCGTGAGGTTTTGACCACCGTTGTATCGTTTGTAGACAAGCGCCTTCCCGCCACGCTGCAGCCCTTCCACAAGCTGGTCCAACACGGTCCGGTCACCTGTACTGTCAGAGCTTCCGCTATTCGATGGCAGTATGTCGAACAGAACGAGTTCATCAAACCTGATGGCATCCGACTTGTTCTTCTGACCGATAAACTTGCGCCCGAACGTTGCCAGTCGGTCTGAAACGCTTTCCTCTTTGGGAGCGCGGGCGAGAAGCCCGAGTGGTGTCAATCGGGTGTTTCCTTCGGCCGCCGTCACATTCACGGCAATGGCACTGCTGGCGGCTTGCTCACGCACCAAGGTGATATATTCAAGTGCACGAAGCATTGCTTGTTCGCTGCCCGACACAGTCAGCTCCACCCAAAAGCCTTTATCGTCGCACACCGGAATGGCCAGTTCCTGCGCGAGGGGGTCGAACCAAGGCTTGCCGATTGTCTCCACATCGATGAATGCGGCAATGGGGCCTTGTCGATCCGGGTGGGCAGCAGATGCTACGAGCGCGGCAAGACTGGAAAAATCTTGCAGCAACCCCGTTTTTTGCGTCGCCTCTTCCTGCCTTCCTTCCGCAACGTCATCGGTCTCGCGCGAAATAACGCCTGCGATCGTCTGATCGAGCTTCACAGCACTGCCGTGATTGCCGACGGAAAGCCGCCCTTCGGAACTGCAGCGGGCACCGCTAAGCCTGAAAACCGACGTGGCGAGTGCGGCGAGTGAATGTCCGAAGACCTGTTCGCTTTGCGCTGCGGATGTCGGGTCAAAGCCGGGGTCCTGACCCGCTGCGCGGGCGAGCGTGATCGTGTAAATCACCGGGGCGGCGTCAGCGCCGTTATCGAGAGAACGAAAATAGGCCGTCACGCCGCGGGCGCCGGTGTCCGTTCGCCAGATCGAAAGCCCGTGGCCTGCGAGGATCCGGTCGTCCAAAGGTTCCAGCTTCGCCCGCACTTCGCCGCGCAACTGGACATCATCCGGATGCGACGTCAAAGCGGTCGCCAAGGCATAGGCCTCGGCGATATTCTCCAGAACCGCCAAGGGCGCTGCACCCAACTCACCCTTGTCAGCCTTGCGGCGTATCTGACCGGCAACCTGAAGGACCGCGCGGGAGAGACGCGGCAGGGCGTCGGCGCGCGACGAAAGCGCAAGATCGAAAAGCCGGTCGGCAAGCGCTTCCGATGGCGTGGACAGACCAAACCGGGCTGCATTTTCCAGAGCATCGCGGACCTGATTGAGAAAGCCTGCATCGCTCGCCTCAACGGCCGTTCCCGTGCTCTTGTCCGCCGCCGCCCGCTGGAACGGTGCCTCCGGTTCGGCCCCGGTTTGCCGTCGCAGAGCAAGAAAGGCTGCGGCATGGCGAACCTTCGTAGCGCGGATACCCGGATCGCCTTTCGAAATCATCGCCTGCGGTCCGCCCCCGGCGATATAGTGCACGCCTGGTTCGCCCGGCACATCTATCAACGCCTTGCGCTCTTCAAAACGAATGGTTGGCTCCTTGCCTGTTTCGGACAGCGCGGCAAGAAGCGTTTCGGCATCGCGCAGCACGGCACGGCCGAAGAACCTGGAAAGCTGTGATGAGCGGAGTTCAGCAACTTCCGCTGCAATCGCCGTTTCACCGGTCCTGTCAGGGGCCATATCCGGCTCGGACGGGGCGACGATGCCGGTTTCGTTCCCGGCTGGCGCGGTTTCCTGAATAACGGGTTCCACACCCGTATTTGGAGCCACGTCATCGGGAGCGCTCGCTCTGACGGCCAGGATGCCGGAGAGGATATGGCGGCAGATACCGGTCGCGCTACAGCTACAGCTTGCGCCGTTGAGCCCTTGGGCGACAAGCCGTTCATCCTCAAAACGGACGGTCTCGCCATCGACGGCGAGCATGATTTCGGTTGAACTTTCTCCTTCAAGATCGACCTTGCCCGATTCACAATCGCGCGCTGCCCGGCGAAGAAGACCGCGCGATGTCGCCGCCTCCAGGGCAGCGTCGTCGAACAGGGTGAGGCGTGCGCGTATCGATGAGGGGCGGTGGGCAATGTCAGTCATCGCATTGTCTCGGATACCCAGTCGGCCAGACGGTCGGGCGTTAATGCGGAAACCGGCATGCCGGCATCGGCCAGACGTTCGGCCATGTTGCGGTCAAAGTCCGCCCGCCCGGTTTCATCAAGCGCTGCAACACCCAGAAGCCGCGTTCGGGCCCCGGCCATGCGGCGTATGGCGGCAAGCAGCGGTCCCGGCGCTGCACCTTCGTAAAAGTCGCTGACAAGAATGAAAAGCGTGCGGGCCGGCACCTTGATCAGCCGGTTTTCACAATAGGTAACGGCATTGCCAATATTGGTCCCGCCGCCGAGCTGCACGGCCAGAAGCAATTCGACCGGATCCCCCACCTGATCCGACAGGTCGACGATCGAGGTGTCGAAGGCAACGAAACGAACCGTCACGCCGGGCAGGCTGGCAAAGATTGTCGCCATCACGGCAGCGTGGATCAACGAAGGCGCCATGGAGCCAGATTGATCGACGCACAACACAATGTCCCAAGGCATGGTGCGTCTGCGGCGCTCGTAAAAGCGCACCTTGTCGACGATCAGCTTCTTCCGTTCGGGGTCGTAATTTTTCAGATTGGCCCGAATGGTTCTGTCCCAGGCAATATCGCGCACCGAACCCTTGCGGGACGTTGTCGAGGCGCGTGCCCGCGCACCGGTCAGCGCCGGAAGGGTTTTCGTCCTGAGACGCTTCAAAAGATCCTCGACGACACGCCGGGCAATCGCCCGCAGAAGCGTTGCCGCCGCAGGATCGGCACGGTTTTTCAAGGAGAGCATCGCTGCCAGAAGCTCCGGTTTTGGCTCGATCTCTTCAAGAGCCTGTGCGTCCTCGAGAAGTTCGGTCATGCCGAACGCCTCCAATGCGTGGCCCTGAACATCTTCACGGACGGATTGCGGAAAAATATCACGCATTTCGCCAAGCCATTCCGGTAGCGTCATCTGTGTCGGCTCGAGGCCCGCCGAACGCTTTTTGCCACGGCTGCGGCCGCTTTCAAGGTCAAGCGTCAACCCCCGCTGACGATATGCACGGCCATAGACGTGATCGAGGGCGTGATCCATCCGCGCGTCGCTGCCGGTAAGGCATGCCCCGCCGCCCATGCAGGTGCTCAGTTGATTTTCCGAGAAGCGGCCAAGGGCAAGTCGCCAGCGGCGCAGGCTATGCTGTGTGTCATCCGGTCTTTCGGTCATTTTCCTGTCTCCGGTTCAATTCCGGCATGGACCCAATTGCCGAGGCCGCGTGCTTCCATCAGCTTCGTGAGCGCATTCGCGCGTTCGATATTGCCGAGCAGCTCCCGTTCGTCGAGACCGTTCATCTCAAGATCGAGCGGGCTGGACGACGACTTCAATGTCGCGATCTGTTCGGCGAGCGCATCGACTTCATCCGGGTTCAGCACGCTCAATGTCTTGCGCAGCGCCGGGAGAATTGAAACAAACGCGTCTTCACTGGATCGGGCCAGGAAATCGTCGACCACGGCCAGAACCTCTTCCGACCGGCGCAGCAGGACCGACGAGACGGCCAGCGCGCCGGCAAACGGACCGCAGCGTTCATCCGGGGAAAGGGTGGTCGCATCGAAGCCCTGACGGATCGCATCGGCGACATCGCGCTCCGAGCGCCAGCCCGAAAGATAACCGATCGCGGCCAGGACGCCGGAAAGCGGCCCGCCCGGCACGGCAGCGGCCAGAGCGCGAAGTCTTTCCTCCAGAACAACCGGATCCAGGCGGGGAGCGGCCAAAGCGCCGGACTTGTTTTCACCTGCCGAAGGTCCTTCCGTCCGTGCGTCAATGGTAAACCGTTCGGTGAGGTGGTAGAGATCGGCGAGCGCCCGGCTGTTTGAAGCCATGGCATCCTCGCCGGCCTCGGCAAGCATCGGGATGAGATCAAGGGCGCGGCGATAGGCGGTTTCAAGCAGCGGACCGAGAGCCGCGGTTCGCTCCAGGCCAAGCACCCGGCGGCCGCGCCACAGGCCTTCAAGGCGGGTGAGCGTGCGCACCAGCCGGGAAAATTCTGCATCTTTGGTCAACGCTCTGGTCAGATGCGGAACAATATCCGCAGCATGCGACAGAACCCCGGCCTTGGCCGCATCGCCAAGGAGGAACACCGCCGCTTCGGAATCATCGCCGCGTCCGGTATCCTCAAGCGAGGTTATGGCATCGCGCAGCACAAAAACGCAGGCCGCCTCCAGTGTATCTCCGGTCGCGGCAAGTGCTGCCAGCCGTGCCTCCACAGAGGGCAGCCACGCATAGGACCAGACCTCGAAGAGTATGGGTTTCATGCCGTTGGCCGCCGAAAAATCCGGTCCCCGCTTCAGCGTTGCAAAGCCTGTTGAAAGAAGCGCCATGGCATGGGCAAACCGGCTGGCTGCGCGGTGGCGCGGCTTTCGATGAATATCGAGCTCGCGTGTTCTCACCGAAGGGTCTTCGATTGTGAAGCGCAGCGCCTCGGCCCGTTTTCGCGCGGCGGCAAGAAGCGGCGGCGCTCCGGCTTCTTTGGGAACCGTTCCAACGCCGGAACCCGTCATCAGTTCGTGAAGCGTTTCCAGGACGGGCGAGCCATAGATGAGATCCTCGTCTTTCAGAAGACAGGAGCGCGCCGCATCCAGTATCTCGAAACGTCCCGGCCCCGGCAGGTCGCGGAGCGTCGCCAGGGCCTCGGCGTGGCGGACCGCTTCCCTCAGGCTTGGCAAGGCCGGCGGCAATGCCGTTTCCTTGCGGCGCAGAGCCTCCGACAGGTCCAGGAAGGTTTCCACGGCAAGGCGCGAGGCAACGTCTTTCGAGGAAAGACCATCCCCCTCGGCCATGGTGAACAGCCGTGCGTAATGGCGTGGGCTCGGCATGCCGCTGGCATAGCCGTTCAGCCGGTCCAGGGCGGCCTCGGTATAGCGCACGACATAGGAGCGGGCGGCGCTCTTCGTCTTTGTCCGGAGCGTGTCATCCGTTGTTTTTGAGCGTTGCGACGGATCGACAAGCGCCGGTGTGTGAAAGCCGCCGAAGATCGCCGCAACCGGGCGTTCGCCTGCCTTTTCCTTTGCCTTGGCAAGAACGCTTCGCATCATTTTTTCGCGCGCAATAGTGCCGTCTTCGACGATCTGGCGCGCAGATGTCGTTTCGCGGCAGAGCAGGCAGTCCCGGCCGACATCGGCGAAGAAGGAGCGCCAGTCTCCATCGCCCAACCGCGCCTCGAAAAGCCGATCCCAGACTTCATTGTAATCCCGCGCCCCGATCCTTCGAACAAGGCCCCGGGCGTAGTCCGAATAGGTTATCGACTGATCGTCGGCGAGAACCCGTGGCGCAAGGCGCGGCGTTTCTCCGTTGTCTTCCTCCGCATCGCCCTGACTGGCAAGCCGTGTGCCGCTTGGCAGGTCGGCAAGATGCAGCGTCGCGCCAGTCTCGGCGGCAGCCTTCAGCGCCACCCATTCCGGCGCGCTGGCCGAAATCGGCCAGTAGCCGACGACTGCCGGTGTAAACCGGTCCTGACTGTCACGATCCATGACCGACACAATGGCTGCCGGCGGTTCCGTCTCCGGGTGTAGAAGAAGCGGCACCAGAGGTTCGAAGTCGGCAGGCATTTCGACGACGATAGCCGCGGGCTTTAACTCTTCAAGTGCGTATTTCAGATGAAGCGCGCAGGCCGGGCTGTGGTGTCGGATCGGAAAATGAAAGACCCCGTCGACGCCGGCAACGAGCCGTTCTCCATACGCCTGCAGCCGCTGTCGCAGTTCATCGGCATTCTCCTGCCTGCCGGATGCGGCGTCTGTTTCCTGACTTGATGGCGCCTGGCTCACCGGCTCCCGCCCTGTCGTTCGCCCTGTCGTCCGATGGTGTGCGCGATCTCGTAAAACTCGCGCCACGCCTTGCTGGACCGGGCCCGATCCTTGACGACATGATCGACATAAGACTGGAATTTGCGAATATCAGCCTCGTCGTCCTTCAGGACAACGCCGGCCATCTGCCGCGCCATATGCGCGCCGGTCACCTGCCCGTCCGACAGATAGGCGGCTTCAAGGCTTGCCGAATGCGCAACATTGACGGCCTCGGCCGTCGACATGACCGCCGTTGGCTTGTCCAGGGCAACGCCTTCCGCCGTCTTGCCCGAGCGCAGATCCGAGAAGACGGCGACCAGCACGTCAAGAACGTCATCCGACAGGCGAGGTTCGACGCCCTGACCGACCAACCGGGCCGCGACGCGCTGCCCGATCAGCTCGCGCTCGAAGCCGCGATCGGCGATCGGCAGCACGGTTTCGAAATTGAACCGGCGTTTGATGGCGCTCGACATTTCATTGACGCCACGGTCACGCAGGTTGGCTGTGCCAATGACGTTGAAGCCGGGGGCCGCGCGCACCGCCGTTTGCCGTCCCAGTTCGGCAATCGCAATGGTCTTTTCCGAAAGGATGGATATCAGCCCGTCCTGAATTTCCGGCGGACAACGGGTAATTTCCTCGACGCGCACGATCTGCCCGGCCTCCATTGCCTGCATCACGGGTGAGGGAACGAGCGCGCGGCGACTGGGCCCTTCAGCGATCAGGAGAGCATAGTTCCAGCCGTAGCGGATCGTATCTTCGGACGTGGAGGCCGAGCCTTGAATCAAAAGATCGGAAGCCCCCGAAATCGCGGCGGAAAAGAGTTCGCCCAGCATGGACTTGGCTGTTCCGGGCTCACCGACGAGCATCAGTCCCTGTTCGCCCATCAGTGAAACGATAGCCCGCTCGACCAGCGCGTCATCGCCGTAAAACTTGCGCGCGATGCCGAGCGCTTCGTCGCCGAGCACGAAACGGCGGACGGCCTTTGGCGAAAGACGCCAACCGGGGGGACGCGGGCCGCTATCAGCCTCCGCGAGACGCTCCAGCTCCTCGCGATGGAGGGTTTCGGCGGGTTGACGCAGCACAGCGTCCTCGGCGTTTTCATCCATCGTCAGCACCACGTCTTCTTCTGCCATTCAGGGTCATACCCGATCCCGGCCGCCGCCATTGCGTGATAATCGCCAATCGCTTCGGCAAGCATCACCTTTGGCAGTGAATTCAGGGGAAGCGGCTTGGAGTAGGCGAGAGCCTCATTGCCCCGCATGCGCACGAAATTGAGATTTTCGAGCGCCGTCAGGCTTGTCAGAGCAATGGCATCGCCAACGGGATCGCCGGTAAAATTCACCACCGCGGCGAGTTTTGCGCCCGGAAAGTGACGCTCATAGCTGGAAAAAACACCGCCATCTTCGACAGATCCGCGCCGCCAGCCAAGCTTGTCGGCGGTCGATCGCAGGGCCGAAAGCGAGATCAGCCAGCCTTCGCGGTCCTTTATTTCCGTTGCCTTGCCGTCGGCGATCTCCACATTGCGGGAAAACTGATCGAAAAGCGGCGCAATCTCGTAGTCGCGGAAATGCTCGCTCCAGGCGCTTGCCGCATCTTCGCCTGCTGTCATGCGATGGGCGATGGAAACCTGGTTGACCGTGTCGAGTTGAACGGCGTCGTCTTCGACATCCGTCAGCGTGCCATCGTCCATCGGGCGGAACAGGCACAGGATTTCGCCTTTCGCATCGCGGCCCTCGAAAACAAGGTGCTGGGCGAGGCGGTTCATGATCGGATGACCGAGTACGAAAGACTCGAAGTCGTCGCGCGTCCAGCGCCGCTCGGTGCACATCGCTTCAAAAAGACGCGCTTTCTGGTTTTCGACGGTCTGTTTCAGCTCCTTGCGCGCGTCCGACAGAAGCTTCCTGGCGGCCTTGGCCTGGGTCGCCTCGTCCTCTTCGCCTTCCGCTGCGGGAGGGGCGTCCGGATCGGGCTTGATCATCGGCAGGGAACTGACCGGCTTGCCTTGCGGGTTGAGCAATTGCAGTTTGAGCGTCAGTTTCTCATCCTCGACAAGGCGGGCCGCATAGGCCTTCTCGCCGATGGAAAGATCGAGAAGACCGGCGTCGTCAACCCCTGCGGTCGGTACCACGCGGTCCGCCATCTCCTCACGTGTCCAGTCGTTTTCCTCCGCGATCCGGTCGACAAGTTCGCCGGCAAGCCTGCGCCCGCCCGGCTGCTTGTGGCGCTTGGAGACATCAAGAAGCGCCTGAATGACGACCGGCTGGGGATTGGCGGCCATGGCTTCGAGAATGGCCCGGCTTTGCGGCGCGCGCTTGCCATAATCCTTGAGATAGCGGCGTCCCACGCGCGCCATCTCCGCCGCCGGCATGAAGGCGCAAAGCGCCAGAAGTCCGCGATGCGGCTGCGCCGAGTTCGGCAGGCGCGCCAGAACCTCCCGCCGGATTTCGGCATAGGCCATGGCTTCCGTGAAGTCAGGGTTGTATTTCTTCCGCCAGTTCGCGACCTGTGCTGCATTCGCGGCCGCCTCGGCATCGGCCTCCTCGCTGGAGAAGTGCACCGTATCGAAAGCAATCCAGGCGTTGAAGATTGTCTGGCCAAGGGTTTCGGCGTCTTTACGTTTCAGCTTCTCCAACGCCATTCTGAGCAGCGGATCGCCGCCGGGCGCTTTCAGCTTGTGCGCGCGTGCGAACCACCATTTGACAATCGTCTCGTCGACCTGTTCGCCGCTTTCCCAATGGAGAACCGGCAGATTGTCGGCGTCGAAGAGGTCCGAATAGTCGGCCCTGGTCTTTGCGAGCCCTTTTTCGGCCTCGTCTTTCAATGTCTCCCGCGAGAAGAAATGGGAAACATCCTGGCCGAGCTGCGTCAGCGCTTTCAGGATTGCCGCCTTCGTCGCGACATCCTTCTCCTTCTTCGCAGCCTCCAGCAAAGGCGCGACAGCATCCTGACTGCCGCGTTCGGCCAGCCACTGCGCGGCATCGCCACGCGCTTTCGCTTTGCCGTCCGTCAACCCCTGGGCAATGATCGGGGTGATGCCGTCGACGGGTGCGAGAAGAGCGCGGCAGTCCGCTTTCATGTAGCGATCGCCTTCATAAGCGCGGGTCAGAACCGGGTTGAGGAAGCGGCCGGGCAGTTCCGGAAAGACCCACAGCATTGTAATGGCATTGTCCTCACAGCGTTGGCCGCGGCCGCGATGAAACTGCTTCTCGATGACATCCAGATAGGGAAGCAGTGCCATCCACGCTGAAGCATTGGCAATATCCCAAGAGCCGCCCATATAATACTCGTCGAAAGCTTTTTGCAGGCGCTCTTCGATATCAACGCCGCACCGTTGAAGTTCAGCGAGAACGCGGCGCAGGTCTTCACCCTTGCGCAGCCTGTCCACGCGGGCAAGGGTAGCGTGTGATAAATTGTCCCTTTCGTGGAATGCGGATCCGATGAAATCAGAATAAAAGCCCCAATTCCGATCGGCGGCCAGGACTATTCGTGTAAGGGTCTCCAGCGTCACGTCGGGTCGCGCTAAAATCCGTTTGATACCCGCGTCATACTGCTCTCTTGCCTTGCGATATACCCAACGGACAGGGTAGGTGAAAAGAGATGCAGCCTTTCGGCGCGCCTCTTGGTCGAGGGGCTCATCCCGAAGAAGCGCCATCATCTTGTCGGCGGCTCCGGCGGGGAAGGGGGCATCGAATGGCTCTTTCTTTATGTCGTCGCGCTCCGACCGCTCGACCCATTCGGCGTGGTCGATTTTCGCCTGTGCGGTTGTGGCGGCAATCAAATCGGCCAGTTCGGCCCGAACCTCCTCGGCCACCAGAGTCTCGTCCCGCGGTTGAGGTGGTTCAGTCGGGATCAGCCGACCGTCATAGGTGTAATAGCCTTCAGGCCCGTCTTCCGGGCGCGTCGCGCCGGCAGTGTCAGGAGTGGCGACAGCAAGCGTTTCGTCCAGGACAAGCGCCGCTTCGATTTCCTTCTTCAATGCCTTCGCGGTTTCGTTTGGTGCATGTTCACGCAGGATACGCAGCGATTCCGGGTCGCCGAATGCGCAAAGGATCATGATCGCAGGCTTGCGGTCTGCCGCTGCCTTCGCGCCCAAAGCGGTTTCAATAAGAGGCTTGAGCGGCTCGACGCCGCCACTGCGTAGCAGGGCGATTGCGGACGTGCTCACTTTGCGGGAACCATCGCCGGCGGCACGGAATGCGATTTCGCGATAGGCCGGTCCGGCCTTTTCATCGCTCAACAAATCGCGTTCGAGCGCCAGGCGCAACATATCCTGTCGTGCCTTGGCGTCCAGCCAGTCGAGCGCGGCGTCAAAATGCTGCGGTTCTGCAAGCATGAAATCATTCAGATCGTTCAGGTACTGCCAGTCGGTTCTCCCGCTGTAGCGCAGTTCGCCATTCGGATAGAGCAACTGGTAGAGCTGATCCCGCGATGCGCCGGTCATGGCAAAAAGCTCCGCCAGTCGCTCTATCGATTGGGTGGACGAGCCGAAGTTCTCAACTGGATTTCGGGTACGCTCATTGTCGGGCGAGAGAAGTTCGCTTACGTCAGCGGAGAGAATGAAGGAGTGGCTCTCACGCAGATAGACACTCAGCCAATCCACCAGACCTGCTATTTCGTAGTAGCCATAACCCCAACTTCGATTGGGCACGACTTCATAAAGCACGTGCGCAAAACGTTGCATGGCAGGCGCATCCCAACCTTCGGCAAGAACGAGCAAATGCGCACGCGGCAAGGCCCGCGCTTTCCAGGCGGCTTCGTTTTTTCGCGCTTCGGCAGAAGATGGGTTCGAACTATACGGGGAGTAAGGAAGCACATTCAGTGCCTGAAAGACCGCTTCTTTGTTTGCCTGGACGTGCGACTTCAAACGCAAGAGCGCCGTTTCCGGCGCGCCCAGCACCACATAACGCGCCAGATCATAGCCAAGCCCCGGTTCAAGCGCATTGGCGTGACGCATGTCCTCAATGATCGCGGCTTTGTCGACTTCAGTGAGATTGCCCGGAGCCTCGCGGACATCCCGCAATTGTTTCTGGGAAGGCTCGAAGAAGGACCGAATTTTTTTAAACACCGGAAGATCCTATGAATGCGGGAAAACTACAGGATGATACGTTGACGCTTTGGCTGAGCTAGGCGCCAAGATTGGCGAAATTGGGTTGCTGGACGGTCATGTGAAGCGGCTCGGATTGTTTAAACAGGCGGATAAGTGGTTGTCGGTTTCATTTATGCTGCCGCTGATATTGCAGCCGTGCGTAGAATTATGTCTCATCCTGTTCCTGCCCGTAGAGCGGTGAATGCCGATGGAGGCAATTGTAAAAGGTCAGGTATCGTCCGACGCTGGAGCGGATCTCGATGAAAGATTCGCAAGTATGGAGATAAACCTCTTCGTACCTGATACCAGTTTCCTTCAAAACGCCAGTGCAATCAATGGGTGTGCGTTGCGATCCCCGATCCGATCTGAATATTTCGGGCTTGTCGTCTGCAACCGGTTGACCGACAGGCACAAACTGCAAGTTTTCTTGATGAAGTCTTGCGCCTCTTGACGGCATCGGCCGCTTGCCCGTTTTCGGGTCCGTCACCATGTCACGCTGAAACAATCCTGGTGACGGATGGGACACGAAGCCGGGCATCCTTCGCGCGGAGCCGCCATTTTCTTCGGCAGAAGTGACGTTTGAAATGCCTTATGTGGTTTCAGCGCTTGCAGTCATGCTCCAGTCGAGGCCGAATTTCGACAGGTATTTGCGCAAACGGTCGGCATCGTTCTGGACGCGCCGTTTGTCGCGGGACTTTGCGTAGAGCGCGCGCCCTGCCTGACTGAGACTTGAGGATTGGCGGCAGGTGCGGATGACCAGAGCCAGTTGCACCATGTCGAACGGGTCGATCTCGCCCGCCTTCTCTCCCAGCAGCGCCTCCACGAGTTGTAAATCGCTGTCGGCGCTTGCGCTGTTCCAGTCGCGCTGAAGGTTTTCGATTTCCGTTTCCACCATCGCTTTGGTAATGCGCCCGCGTGGCGAAAGAATGCACAGGCGGCGCACGGAACCGCGAAAATCACGAAAATTTCCCGGCCATTGCGTTGCCGGACTGGTTGCGAATTTCAGATATCTGTTGCGGGCGTCCGCATTGAAACCCACCTGGTTGCCCAGTTCCTTTTCCGCGCGGGCCAGTTCATGGAGCAGGTTTGCCTCGATATCCTCGCGCCGCTCACGCAGCGGCGGAAGCTCAAAGCGCCACATATTGAGACGCGACAGCAGATCGGGCCGGAAACGGCCCTGGGATGCAAGCGTGCGCAAATCACGATTGGCGCCCGCGATGATCTGGAAGCGGCTTGAGACCTCGTGGTCCGAGCCCAGCGGATAGAAACGCCCCGTTTCGATGGCATGCAGGATGATAGACTGTTCGCTCAGGCCCAGCTCGTCGACCTCATCGAGAAACAGGATGCCGCCATCGGCCTCGCGCAACAGGCCGCGACGCTCCGAACCGGCCTGTCCGGTATAGCCGCGCTGCTGGCCGAACAGCATGGCGACGGCATCGCCTCCGTTCAGCGTTGCGCAATTCACATGCACGAGCCTGCCTTTGACGCGCCGGCGGTCGAGCTTCAGATTGTAGATACGCTCGGCCAGCTCGCTCTTGCCCGTGCCGGTTTCGCCAAGAAGCAGGATCGGTTCGTCGGAATTGCCCGCCACCAGTTCGATCCGGTCGATCAGGGCATTGTATGTGTCGTTGCGGGTTTCGATGCCGCCCTTCAACTGGTCGCCATATTCGCGGGCCAGCTTGTCGAAACGTTGTTGTAGCGCGTTGTAGCGGCTGAGATCGAGGTCGATAATGTCGAGCTTTGGCCGAGCGTCATCCTCCCGCGGCGGGCCGGTCTGGAGCAGGCGCGCCGGCACATGGCGGCTTTCGGTAAGCAGAAACCAGCAGATCTGCGCCACGTGAGAGCCCGTGGTGAGATGCACATGATAACGTTCGCGATGTTCATCAAACCCATAGGCGCGGGCGAAATCGAAGAGCTTTCCGTACACTTCCTGGAAATCCCAGGGGTTCTTCAGGTCCAGATTGCGCAGCATGACCTCGGTGTGCGGCGAAACTTCCTCGATGGAGCGCTTCACCTGCTGGGCCAGACGATTGAAATTCATGTCGTAGAGGATTTCCAGCCGCTCGACCGGGAAATCGGCGTGCTCCACCAGGCTGACGGTGGGCCGCCACCGCCGTTTCTTGCCCATATCGAGCTGCGTTCCGAGGAAGCCGATGACAACATTCTTCATGGTCGTATCCGATTTGATATAATGCTATAATAATTTATATGAATCAAGAAAGTCAAAACCCGAGAAATTAGATATTATTATTTATATTCAGTTAGTTATGTAATTTCCGCTTTTTTCTTTTTTTGGCGCGTCCGTCGTGACAAAACTCGGTCATCAAAACGGAAGGACGAAGCAAATGGCGAACAAATCCGTGTTTGCGACAATCGCAGGAAAGCTGCTCCCGAAGGCAACGGCCACCAATATGCAAGGCGCAAAGGCCTATGCCTATGAAGATGAACACGCACTGGCACAGCTGGCCGTTACAGGCACTTTCGGCGGTCTCTTCTATCAGGATGCACAGGCCGAACTGGACAAGGTGCTCGACGTTGCCGAGCGCATCGCCCCCGATTTTCTGGCACAGACAGCGATCTACGCCCGCAAGAAGGGGCACATGAAGGACATGCCGGCCGTGTTGTTGGCGGTTCTGGCGCGCCGTGATCCGGCGCTCTTCCGCGCTGCCTTTGGCCGCGTGGTGGACAATGGCAAGATGCTGCGCAATTTCGTTCAGGTGGTTCGTTCCGGCCAGACCGGGCGCAAATCACTGGGGTCGGCGCCCAAGAGCATGGTGCAGAACTGGCTCAATGGCGCTTCGGACCACGCATTGCTGCAGGCCAATATCGGCAATAACCCATCGCTGGCCGATGTGCTGAAGATGGTTCACCCGAAGCCTGTCAGCCGCGAACGCGAAGCCCTGTTTGCCTGGATCATCGGTCGCCCGTGCGATGTGGCGCTCCTGCCGGAAGCCGTTCGCGCATGGTTGACCTTCAAGGAAACGGGCGAAGGCAAAGTGCCGGATGTGCCGTTCCAGATGTTGACGCAGCTTGATCTTACGACCGGGCAATGGGCTGAAATCGCCCGCAAGAGCTCGTGGCAGATGGTGCGACAGAACCTGAACACGTTTGAGCGCCACGGCGTTTTCAACGATCAGGTCAATGTGGACCATGTGGCCGCGCTGCTTGCCAACCGGCAGGCGATCGCCCGGGCGCGTGCGTTTCCCTACCAGCTGATGGTGGCGGCGCACAACGTGATCGGCAAGGCGCCGTGCGAAATCGTGGACGCGCTGCATGACGCGATGGAAATCGCGGTGCAGAACGTGCCGAAGATCGACGGTTCGGTTGTCGTATGCCCTGACGTGTCGGGCTCGATGACCGGTTCGGTGACGGGATATCGCCCCGGCGCGACCTCGACCGTGCGCCATGTGGATGTTGCCGCTCTGGTGGCGGCTGCGTTCCTGCGGACAAACCGGCGCTGCCAGGTTCTGCCGTTCGACTTCGACGTGCGGGAAACACGTCTGGAGCCGCGCGACACGATCCTGACCAATGCCGGACGTCTGGCCGCGCTCGGCGGCGGCGGAACAAACTGCTCCGCACCGCTGAAGTGGCTGAACGCGCGCAGGAAGGCGCCGGATCTCGTCGTATTCGTCTCGGACAACCAGTCCTGGATGGATGCAGGAGACGGCGGGCGCACGACGGCCATGGCTCAGGAATGGGCTGCCCTGAAACGGCGCAATCCGAAGGCACGGCTGGTGTGCATCGACATCGCGCCTTACGGCACGACGCAGATGAAAAGCCGTGAGGATGTCTTGAACATCGGCGGATTTTCCGACGCGGTCTTCGATCAGATCGCCGCCTTTGCCACCGGCCAGAACGGCCCGGAGCACTGGGTGGAACAGATCAAAAAGATCGAGGTTTGAAAACAGGTCTGGCGGAATGCACATGGGACTACATCCTGTCCTGTTGCACACGATCTCATGGACATCTTGTCCGCCAGACCTGACCGGAACCCTTCGGAGATGCGCGGGTAGAGTCGCGCCGGGGCGAGACCGCCCCGTCGTCCAAACGATCGCAGGACACCGTCGCGGCTGAATTTTGAGACAAGAGAACCGAAAGGAATATCCTGGCGAATGCCGAAGGAACTACATGGCACAATACGGGAAGGTGTGCGGGTTCAACTCCCCTCCAGGCCAGCGCCCATACGGCAAACGCGCAAGCCAAAAGCGTGCGCGGGGCGGCCTCCCGACGTTTCTTCACTTTTGTCGCCGGGACATGAAAACGAAAAACCGCAATTCGCACTCAAGGAGATACGGCGCGGCGAATGCCAGTGGAACTACATCATCCGTAATGCCCAGGTCGCGGGTTCGAGTCCCGCCGTGGTCTTGGCCACGTAGCTCAGTGGGTAGAGCAGAGCAAATATGTTTCACGACACACTTGTCGCCGCGGTTTTACCATGGAAGGCGAAACGACACAGGAGGAATGCCTGTGGGACTACATTGGGTATCAGCCTGTTCGAATCAGGCAACGTCTCGCAATCAATTGTCCTCCACCTGAAGACTTGAAAGGAATATCCCGGCGAATGCTGAAAGAACTACATGGCTCCAAAATCGGGAAAAGGGTGAACGGGTTCGACTCCCCTCGCGCCAGCGCCCAGACGGCAAACGCGCAAGCCAAAAGCCTGCGCGGGGCGGCCCTCCCAACGTTTCTTCACTTTTGTCGCCGGAACCTCCTTTCAAAGGGGCCTGAAATCCCCGCAAATCACGAAGCCCGTAACGGGCTTTTCGGAATGAAACAGGACGGAAAGCGGGGAATACCCGCAGGACTACAGGTAGACGCACTCTTCGGAGTGGCATGGGCAACCATGCTGTGCTGGTTCAACTCCAGCCCGGGACACCCCGGTGGCGGAAAAAAAGATGTCTTGCAAAACCTTGTCCCCCATGCTCCCTCATGCCGAGGAAAAGACGATGACGGAAGAAAACGCAATTGAGACCATCACCGGAAACCACCTGAAACAATGGGGGCACGAGCCGGGCAAGCAGTTTCCGAAGCTGATTGAACGCGCCAATGCCATGCAGGCTGAAGGTTTGTCAGCGGAGAGGATCCGCGAGGCGCTGGAAGGCGAGAAAGTCGTTCATCTGAAGCTGCGCGCGCCGGGCGAACTGGCATTTCACGAAAACATTCAGGTTGTTCATACCGATGAGGAGGACAATCTCTCCAGGGTTCGTGAAACCATGGTCGAGCTGATGCGCACGCCGACGATCGTTGCCGGCGCGGTCATGCCCGATGCCTGTCCCGCCGGACCGGTCGGCACGATACCGGTTGGCGGCGTGGCGGCTGCGCGCAATGCAATTCATCCGGGCATGCATTCAGCCGACATCTGCTGCTCGGTGATGATGACCGATCTGGGTCATGCAGATCAGAAAACCGTGCTGGATGCCGCGCAATCCGTGACGCATTTTGGCCCGGGCGGTCGCCCGCAGGGTCAGCACTTCACCGTTTCGCTTGATCTGCTGGATGCCTTTCGGGAAAACCCGTTTCTGAACAATCCCAAAGCCTTGCGCATGGCGCAGGAGCATATGGGAACGCAGGGAGACGGCAACCACTTCCTGTTTGTGGGCCGTTCACGCAAAACCGGGCGAACGGCAATGGTAACCCATCATGGTTCGCGCGGCCCGGGCGCTGTTCTCTACAAGCTTGGCATGGCGGCGGCGGAGCGTTTCCGCAGGAAGCTTTCGCCGCAGACCCTGAAGCAGAATGCCTGGATACCGGCTGACACAGAGGAAGGAAAGGACTATTGGGAGGCCTTGCAGTTGATCCGCAAATGGACAAAGGCCAACCACAACGCCATCCATCAGGCCACCGTCGAGATGGCCGGGGTGGAGGACGTTGGCGCGCGTTTCTGGAACGAGCACAATTTCGTCTTCAGGCGCGGCGACCTTTTCTATCACGGCAAGGGCGCGACCCCGGCCTGGAACGATTATGCAAGCGATGCGACGGGACTGACCCTCATCCCGCTCAACATGTCCGAGCCGGTGCTGGTGGTGCGCGGCAGGGATGCGGAAACGGGCCTTGGCTTCAGCCCGCATGGCGCGGGACGCAACTTTTCCCGTTCCGAGCATCGACGCCGCTCAAACGGCGCGACGCCGGAAGCCATGCTGGATGCGGAAACGGAAGGCTTGGACATTCGCTTCCAAGCCGGCGGAATCGACATTTCCGAACTGCCGTCCGGCTACAAGAGCGCCGAAAACGTTGTGTCCCAGATCAGGTCCTACGGTCTTGCGGAGATTGAGGACTATATCGATCCCTATGGCTGCATCATGGCCGGCGATGTTCCGCCGGTCTGGCGGCAGCGCAAGGCAACCGGGCGCTGAACATGCACCGGGTTTCGGTCTTCCGGCTCGGCAGGCTGCCTGAATGAATGCCATCACCGCGATGATCAACGGTTGTTGAGTGCCCTTCTGACTCATTTTCTAAATCTGTCCACTAACGTCTATTGGCGATACGCCTTGAAAAGGAGTGCCTCTATGAAATTGAACGCAATTTTTGCCGTAATCGGTAGGTTCAGGAAGCCGATTTTTGAGTATCTCCGCAGCGACCGCATGCCTCGCGCACTGCTCGGCGCCGGGACCGTTTTGGTCGCAGGACCATCATGGCCAACCCTGGTCGCCTTTTGGTACGGGACGCCATTGAGGGAAGCAATTAAGTTAAGCGCCGAGACTTTCTCCCTCTTCGTCCAGCTCTTTGGAATTGGCCTTGCCCTATTGGGTATTGTGGCGTGGATATCCGCGAACAGGAAGAAATCTCGAAAAACCGATTTTGAGAAGGAAAAGACGTTTCACAGAGCTTATGGTTCGCTCTTGGTCGGCGAAAAGCAGGTCTGGTTCAAGGAGGTTTATAGGCGTCCGGCCCCGGTCAACGTAATCGATGCTTTGATGCAACATGGACTCAATCCGATGCTTCTTTGCGCGGATTTCAAGCGCGGCGGTGACCTTGTGGAACTCGACGGCGATTGGTTTTCTCTTAAAAACAGACACCACAAGAGAGACAGAAGGCTCTCGAGCGTCATGTATTTTGCTTGCGGGATCGTATCAGTCATATTTCTGGGTATTGGCACATCTTTGCTGACGCACGGCATCATATCGGGAAACAGAACCGAAGCTACTGCAGGTGTAATGGCCTTTGGTTTGATGCTCGCTACCGGCGGGCTTGCGGGCGACAGATTACCGCGCATTGCTGCCTATGCAGCGGCTGAAAGGGTGGTCAATGAAGGTCCAGCGACACCTTATGACAGCTAGATGTTTGATCCCAGGGTTTGATAGTGCGATATTTTCCCTGGAGTAGAAGGAAGCGCTATGGGGCAGATACGTCACGGCAGCGCCACGACCACGCACATAGTCCGAGCTGCAATAAAGCGATCGCATGCTTCGGCCGCGGCGTTGAGCCGAACTTACGAGATCAATCCGAAAACAGTTCTCAAGTGGCGTAAGCGGGCAACGGTCGAAGCCTGCACCGCATTTATGTTGCATCAAGCTGTAGAACAGCAGGTTGATGCTCATTTTAATCATTTTATTTCAACGCTTTGGATTTCGATCGGACTTCACTGAGAATCCATGTCCCTAGCCATTCCTTTCAAGAAAATTCCGAAAATGGCCGATGTTGCGGTTTAAGGCTCGTATGCCGCGCCCACGAGTGCTTTCGCGTCGTCGCTTGCCCATTCGGCGGGGCCGTTCATGGAGCCGAGCAGGCAGCCGTTTTCGTCGATAAGGACGGTGGAGGGCAGACCGAAGGCGAGGCCGTCCTTTTTCAGCGTGTTGAACACGCCCATGGTTTCGTCACGATAGTAGGCCAGCGACGAAATACCGATTTCGTCGAGGAATTTCTTCGGCTTTTCATCGGAGCCGGTGTCGATATTGACGGCGACGACCTCGAAATTCTCGTTCCCCATTGTCGCTTCGAGTTCATCGAGCGCCGGCATTTCCTCGCGGCAGGGCACACACCATGTCGCCCACAGGTTCATCAGCACAGTTCTGCCCTTGAAGGCGGCGAGCGATGTTTCGCCGTCATCGCTGCGAAAGGCAAGGTTTGGCATCGGGCGTGGCTTGTCGGCGGGAATGAAGGCGGCGACCTCGCCTTTTGCCAGCGGTTTCAGCGCGGCCGCGGTCTCGACCGCCATTTCGCATTCGCCGGCTGTGGCCAGTTCGTTCGCGCCATTGCCAGAAAAGGTATTTTTCACGTATACCGCCACAGCGCCGGCGATAAGCCCGGCAACAAGCGCGATAAGAACAAGTCTGGCGGAGATGGGGCTCTTGCGGCTCTTCTTCGTCATGTCACTCTCCAGATAGGCACGTCATGGCTTCCGACAACAGCACCTCGAACACAATGTGGGGCGGGCGTTTCGCCTCCGGTCCCGATGCGATCATGGAGGAGATAAATGCCTCCATCGATTTCGACAAGGCTCTCTATAACGAGGATATCGACGGTTCGATCGCACATGCGACCATGCTTGCCGAAAAAGGCATCATTTCGGAAGAGGACAAGGCCTCAATTCTGGAAGGGCTGACAACAATTCGTCGTGAGATCGAAGAGGGCGGCTTCACCTTCTCGCGCCAGCTTGAAGATATTCACATGAATATCGAATCGCGCCTGCGCGAGCTGATCGGCGCTGCGGCCGGCCGCCTGCACACGGCGCGCTCGCGCAACGACCAGGTGGCGCTTGATTTTCGCCTGTGGGTGAAGAAGGAACTGACGAAAACGGAAGCGGCCCTGACGCGCCTGATCGGCGTGTTCCTGGAGCGCGCCGAAGAACATGCCGAAACGGTGATGCCGGGCTTTACCCATCTGCAGACCGCCCAGCCGGTCACCTTCGGCCATCATTGCCTCGCCTATGTCGAAATGTTTGGCCGCGACCGCAAGCGCGTGCGCCACGCCATCGAGCATCTGGACGAAAGCCCGCTGGGGGCTGCCGCGCTGGCAGGCACCGGCTTTGCCATTGACCGCCACATGACGGCCGCCGCACTCGGCTTTGCCCGCGGACCGACGCGCAATTCCATCGATACGGTTTCCGACCGCGATTTTGCGCTGGAGTTCTTGTCGACAGCCTCGATCTGCGCCACACATCTCTCGCGTCTGGCTGAGGAAATCGTCATCTGGTCGACGCCGCAGTTCAATTTCGTCCGGCTTTCCGACAGCTTTTCCACCGGCTCCTCGATCATGCCGCAGAAGAAGAACCCGGATGCCGCCGAACTGGTGCGCGCCAAGACCGGCCGCGTCAATGGCGCGCTGATCGCGCTTCTGACGGTGATGAAGGGCCTGCCGCTCGCCTATTCGAAGGATATGCAGGAAGACAAGGAACAGGTCTTCGACGCGGCAAAGAGCCTCGAACTTGCAATCGCCGCCATGACCGGCATGGTCGGCGACCTGACCGTCAATGCCGTCTCCATGAAGGCGGCTGCCGGTTCCGGTTTTTCCACCGCAACGGATCTTGCCGACTGGCTGGTGCGCGAGGCGGGGCTTCCCTTCCGCGATGCCCATCACGCCACCGGCCATGCGGTTGCCCTTGCCGAGAAGAAGGGCTGCGACCTTGCAGGCCTGACGCTGGAAGAGCTTCAGGCGATCAATCCGGCGATCACCGAAGGGATTTTCGACGTGCTGACGGTCGAGGCCTCTGTTGCAAGCCGCAAGAGCTTTGGCGGCACGGCGCCGGACGAAGTGCGCAGGCAGATTTCCTGGTGGCGCGATCACGTTTGATTTCCTGCGCGTTTGAGGGTGCACAAGTTCTCCCTGATCGGCTATCAGGGAGAAGATCGGGTTTTGAAAAGGCTTGCGGTGGAACACGCCATGAGAAAAGACAGGATTGCCGTTGCGGCATTATTGGTAAGTGCGCTGGCGCTGACGGCCTGTGGGCGTCGTGGCCCGCTGGAAGTGCCCCCGGCAACGCCCCAGCAGGCCGAGCGCGAGGCGCGTGATGCAAACACGCCGGCCATCCAGATCGCGCCGAACGACAAACCGGTTGTCTTCGACGGCTCCGGCAACAATGTCATCAATAACGGGCCGGACGCCGCCATCAGCGAACCGGCGTCCACTGCCACTGGCGAGCCCGATACCTTCTTTCTCGATTCCCTCATCAACTAGGCCAGGTCTTTTTTCGTGAACCATTTCGAGTATCGCGACGGCGTGCTTTATGCCGAGGGTGTTTCCATTCCGGCGATTGCCGAAGCCGTGGGAACGCCGTTCTATTGCTATTCCACGGCAACCTTTTCGCGCCACTACAAGGTCTTTGCCGAAGCCTTTGCCGGTTCGGATGCGCTGGTCTGCTATGCGGTCAAGGCCAATTCCAACCAGGCGATCCTGAAAATGCTGGCCGGTCTCGGCGCCGGCATGGATGTCGTTTCGGAAGGCGAATTGCGCCGGGCGCTGGCCGCCGGCGTGAACCCGCAAAAAATCGTGTTTTCCGGTGTCGGCAAGACCGTGCGCGAGATCGATTTTGCGCTGGAAACGGGCATCTACTGCTTCAATGTCGAATCCGAACCGGAGCTTGAGGTTCTCAATGCCCGCGCCGTGGCGAAGGGTATGATCGCGCCGGTGTCCTTCCGCATCAATCCGGATGTGGATGCGAAAACCCATGCGAAGATTTCGACCGGCAAGAAGGAAAACAAGTTCGGCATCGCCTTTACCCGTGCCGAGGCTGTTTATGCCCGCGCGGCAGAACTGCCCGGCATTCGTGTGACCGGGATCGACATGCATATCGGCAGCCAGATCACCGAGCTTGTGCCTTTCCGCGATGCCTTTCGGCTGATGAAGGCGCTGGTTCTGAAACTCAGGGAACAGGGGCACGCGATCGATCATGTCGATGTCGGCGGCGGTCTCGGCATTCCCTATCATTTCGACAATGATCCGCCGCCGGAACCGACCGCCTATGCCGCGATCATCCGCGACGAACTGGCCGGTCTCGATTGCCGGATTGTCGCCGAGCCGGGCCGGATGATTGCCGGCAATGCCGGTATTTTCGTCACCGAAGTGCTGTATGTGAAGGATGCGGAAGCCAAAAGCTTCGTGATCGTCGACGGTGCGATGAACGATCTCATTCGCCCGACACTTTATGAAGCCCATCACGAAATCCGTCCTGTGGTGCCAAACCCGAAAGCTGAGCGGATGACGGCCGATGTCGTCGGCCCGGTCTGCGAGACCGGCGATTATCTGGCGCTCTCGCGTGAAATGGGCCGGCCGGAACCGGGCGATCTTCTGGCGGTTTCGACAGCCGGGGCCTATGGCGCGGTGCAGGCGGGCACATACAATACCCGTCTTCTGGTGCCGGAAGTGCTGGTCGATGGCGACCGCTATCATGTCATCCGCCCGCGCGGCAGTTATGAAGACCTGATCGGACTGGATTCGCTGCCGGACTGGATGTGATCCCGCTCGCTAAGTTTTGAAGGCGGATTTTTACGAATTTGGCGCGGCCTCCTCGCTATCGTCATAAAGCGTGCTATGTTTTTTGAAACGTTCACGCTCACGCCGCCGCCTTCGGGCGCGACAGACAGGGCCTATGACCGCTGGTATGCACGACACCGGAACACAAGCGCCTGACCGGGGCCGGGAAGGCGACGCACTGATGCGGCGTATCGCCCGCAAGTGCGCTGTTGCCCGCTTCAATCTTGCTGTCGAACGGCTGTTGCCGGGGCTGCTCTGGCCCGCCTGCTTTGTGGCGCTTTATCTCGCGCTGTCATGGCTCGGCCTGTTTCATGCCGTGCCGTTTGCGCTCAGGATCGCTCTTCTTCTGCTGTTGGCCGGTGGTTTCGTTGCCGGTTTCTGGCCGTTGCGCCGTTTCAGAAACCCCACGCGCGCCGAGGCCGAACGGCGGCTTGAGGGCGAGAATGGGCTCGCGCATCAGGTGATTTCGGTTGCCGGCGACAGGCCCGCGCGCGAAACGCCCGAGGCCATGGCGCTCTGGCAGGCGCATCAGCGGCGCATGGCCGAAAAACTCGGCGCCATCGACAGCGGGCTTGCCCATCCCGACCTTTCCTCCGTTGATCCGTATGGTTTGCGCGCCGTTCCCGCGCTTCTTCTGTTTGTGGCGTTCTTCTATGCAGGCGCGACGGGGTCCGGCAGGCTTGCCGATGCCTTCCTGCCGCCGGCGGAGGAGGAGGGCGCGCCCGTGCTGGCATTGCGGTTCGATGCCTGGATTTCGCCGCCGCCCTATACCCGCAAGGCCCCGGTCTATCTTCAGGCCGAAGGTGCCGATCAGATCGACGCAATCCCCGAAGGCTCCATGCTGACGGTCCGTCTTTCGGGCGAGGGGGCCGATGCGCCGATATCCTTCACGCCGGATGAGGCGGATCAGGCGCAGGCGCCGGACGAGGCCGAAGACGGCGAACTGATGCGCAGCGCGAGTTTCACGCTTTCTGCAAGCGGCGTGCTGGATGCGGCCGGCCGGCAATGGGCGATCGGCGTCGTGCCGGATGCAATGCCGGTGATCGCCTTCAAGGGAGAGCCGAAAGCAGCGGCAAACGGCGCGCTAGAACTCGAATACACCGTTTCCGACGATTACGGGGTAACGGCCGCCCGTGCCGAAATCGCTCCGGCGGGTGATGTCGATGAGGACGCCAAAACGCTTTATCCGCAGCCGGAATTTCCGCTGAACATGCCATCGCGTTCCAGCGAGGATCATTCCGCCTTTACCAGTCGCAACCTGACCGAACACCCGCTTTCCGGCAAGCCGGTCACGATCACGCTGATTGCGGAAGATGCGGCCGGCCATGTTGCCCGTAGCGCGCCGTTTGAAACGGTGCTGCCCGCGCGCCCGTTCTACAATCTGCTCGCCGGCTCCGTTGCCGAACAGCGGCAGATTTTCGCGCTCGACACCCGCGCCATGCCAGAGGCGCTGCAATACAGCGCCGCAATCACGCTGCGTCCGGAAGAAACCATCCCCGATCTCACACAATACCTGCTGATCAAGTCGGCGCAGACGCGCATGCTTCTGGCCCGTGACGAGGAAAGTTACCGCGATACCGCGGATTACCTCTGGGAGATTGCGACCGGCATCGAGGACGGCGAATTGTCGGAGGCCGAGCGGCGGCTGCGCGAGGCACAGGATGCGCTGAGCGAAGCCCTGCGCGACGGCGCATCCGATGCTGAAATTGCTCAGCTGATGGAAGAACTGCGCCAGGCGATGCAGGAATACCTCTCGGAAATGGCCGAGCGGATGCAGCCGTCCGACATGCAGCAGGGCCAGCAGCAGGCATTGCGCCAGCGCGATCTCGACAACCTGCTCAACCAGCTGGAAAACCTTGCCCGGTCCGGCGACCGGGCTGCCGCCCAGCAGCTTTTGTCGGAACTGCAGCGGATGATGAACAACATCCAGCCGCCGTCGTCCATGGCACAACAGGGCGAGCAGCAGAATTCCGAAATGCGCGAACAGGTCGACAGGCTCGGTGAGTTGATCCAGGAACAGCAGCGGCTGATGAACGAGACCTTCGAACTCGACCAGCAACTGCGCGACCGTGAGCAATGGGGCGATCCGCCGCCTGACCAGAACGGCGAACAACAGGGCGAAAATGGCGGTGAGCGTTCGCCGCAGGAGATGACGGCGGAGGAATTGCGCGAGGCGCTGCGTCAGCTTCAGGAACAGCAACAGGCACTGTCGGAACAGCTGGGTGAAATGCAGCAGAAGCTGTCCGAACTCGGCATGCCGCCGGCCGAAGGCTTCGACCGCGCTGGCGAGGCGATGGATGGTGCCGCCGAATCGCTTGGCGAGGGCGAAGGCTCGGGCGCGCTCGAGGGCCAGGGCAATGCGCTGGAAGCGCTGCGCCAGGGCGCCCAGCAGATGATGAATGCGATGATGGCGCAAGGCCAGGGGCAGGGCCAGCAGGGGCCGAACGGCCAGACCGGCTGGGGCAGCCACACCGGCCGCGATCCGCTCGGCCGCAATCCCGGCGCTGACGGGTTTGATTTCGGCAATGATGTTCAGGTGCCGGATGAGTTTACCGTCGAGCGCGCCCGCGAAATCCTCGACGCCATCCGCGAACGCCTCAATGAACAGGCCCCGCTGCCCTCCGAACCGCCCTATCTGGAGCGGTTGCTGGAGCCCCGGTCACAGAACTGATTTTCTGTCGATATGCCTTTAAAAAGCGGGCCTTCGTGGCTACCTCATTTGTAGGCGCCCATATGGGCGCTTCGGTATTGAGGAGTATCGTTATGTCCAGGAGATTTGAAAACAAGACCATCATCGTAACCGGGGGCGCATCCGGCATTGGCGAAGCCTGCGTACACCTTCTGGCGGGCGAGGGCGCCAATGTGGTTGTCGCGGACCTTAACGAGGACCATGCGCTAAAAAACGTCGCCGACGTCGAGAAATCCGGCGGCAAGGCCGCGGCTTTCGCCGTGGACGTCGGTGATGCCGGGGCCGTGGAAGCGATGGTGCGTTTCGCGGTGGATCGCTATGGCGGCCTTTACGGCGCGGTCAACAATGCCGGCATCGGCGGCCCCTCGGAGCCGATCGGCGATTACGATATCGAGGCGTGGCACAAGGTGCTCGATGTTGACCTGCATGCGGTGTTCTACTGCATGAAGTATGAGCTTGCCGCCATCGAGGCATCTGGTGGCGGCTCGATCGTCAACATGTCATCGATTCTCGGAACCAAAGGTTTTTCGACGGCCCCCGCCTATGTCGCGTCGAAACATGCTGTGATCGGGATGACGAAGTCTGCGGCACTCGAATATTCCAAACGCGGCATCCGTATCAATGCGGTCGGCCCCGGCTTTATCCGTACCCCGCTGCTTGACGACAATCTGGAGCCTGACGAGATCGAAGGTCTGGTTGCTCTGCACCCGATCGGGAGACTTGGCAAGCCGGATGAAGTCGCCAGCCTCACGGCCTTCCTGCTGTCGGAAGACGCCTCCTTCGTCACCGGCAGCTACCATCTGGTGGATGGCGGTTACGCCGCGCAGTAAAACGAGCGGATGGAACGAGAAGGTCGTCGTCCTTTTTTTAGGGCTGCGGCTCGGACTGCGTCAAAGCCGGAGGCAGGCAGATTGAAACCCGCCACCGTCCCCCCACAAAGGTGTCATGCTCGGGCTTGACCCGAGCATCCATTTTGCTCAAGCCCTTGAGTATGAAGAGTTTTCGTGAATTCGGGTCGTGTGGCCCTGGATCCTCGGGTCAAGCCCGAGGATGCCCCGGAGGCAGAAGACAGGTTCATCGACAAACAGGCTGCCGGCTCTGATGATGCTCAGGCTGCCAGCGCCCGGGCCACGGCCTTGCGGATATCCGGCAGGGCGAAAGGCTTGGGCACGACATCGACGATCTTTTCCATCAGGTCGTCGGCGCGTTCGCGTTGTTCGGCAAAGCCGGTCATCAGCAGGATCTTCATGCCCGGATGGGTGCTGGCTGCCTGATGGGCCAGCGCAATGCCATCCATGATCGGCATGCGCACGTCGGAGAGCAGCAGGTCGTAGTCACTTGCAGACAACAACTCCAGCCCTTCCGCGCCATCGCCGGCCTCGACCGTTTCATGGCCGTCGAGCCTGAGCGCGCGGGCGACAAATGCCCTCAGAGATTCTTCGTCTTCCGTGATCAAAATCCTCGCCATGGCGCTGTCCAGTTCTTTCTGTCTTGTCATAACCCTGTTGGCATGCCCATTGTTCCGGGCTTTGTTGCCATAGAGATCACCAGAACTTTCCTAGCGAGAAGTAAACATCGAAAAATGGCGATTTATGTAGTTAACAAGGTATGTTACCGCGATTTAATCTTGGTTAAGCATCACCGGTAATAATGCCGACAAAGGGAAGCTCGCGGAAGGCATAGGCGACATCCATGCCATAGCCGACGACAAAGCGGTCCGGGCAGTGGAAACCGGCGTAATCGGCTTCCAGAACCTCTTCGCGCTTGTTCTGCTTGTCGAGCAGGACGGCGATCGAGACATTGGCCGCACCGCGCTCCAGCATCAGGTTGCGGGCAAATCTGAGGGTCCGGCCGGATTCGAGGATATCGTCGATCAGCAGAACGTCGCGGCCCTCCACCACGCTGTCAATATCCTTGACGAGGCGAACGCCGCGGCTGACCGTGCCGGTTCCGTAGCTTGAAAGCGTCATGAACTCGACTTCGGGCGCAAGGCCGATCTTGTGCAGCGCGCGGATCAGATCCGCGGCAAAGACGAACGAGCCCTTGAGAATGGCGATGACGAGCAGGTCCTCTGCCGGTCCCTTGGCAATTTCAAGCGCCAGCTCCTCGTTGCGCTTGGCGATTTCCTCGGTGGAAAACAGGACCTCGATATTCTTTCCGCGAACGACGTGCATGGGTGCTCCTCTTGTCTGCACGCCGCCGGTTAAGTCTGCCGGGGCGCCGCTGTCATTGCCTGTCGGGAGTATCCGGTTTTAGTGGGTTTGCACGCGGGCGGCAATCGCAACACCGGAAAGCGCCTGCCACAGCCTGCATTTCTCCGTGGATAATCCCCGAACCATATGCACCTTTGCGGGTCTGTTCACCTCCTGTTATTCATAATCGCGTAAAAATGGCGCTGATCGAGAAGACGAGGCTGCCTGCTCACCATGGCATTGATCCAGTTTGAAAATGTTGGTCTCCGGTACGGAATGGGGCCGGAAGTCCTCAGGGACCTGACATTCGATGTCCCGAAACATTCCTTCCAGTTCCTCACCGGCCCGTCGGGCGCCGGCAAGACGACGCTGTTGCGGCTGATGCTGATGGCATTGCAGCCGACGCGCGGCCTTATCCGTCTGTTTGGCCGCGATGTCGCCGTCATTCCCCACAAGGAACTGCCGATGCTGCGTCGTCGCGTCGGCATCGTATTTCAGGATTTTCGCCTGCTCGACCACATGACGACCTATGAAAATGTGGCTCTGCCGCTGCGGGTGCGCGGCAAGGAGGAAGTGACCTATCGCAATGATGTGATCGAGCTGTTGAAATGGGTCGGGCTCGGTGAGCGGCTGCATGTGCGCCCGCCGGTGCTTTCCGGCGGGGAAAAGCAGCGCGCGGCAATCGCGCGCGCCCTGATCGACCAGCCGGAGGTGCTTTTGGCCGACGAGCCGACCGGCAATGTCGATCCGCCGATGGCACGGCGCATTCTCAGCCTGCTTGTCGAACTCAACCGGCTGGGCACGGCGGTGGTGATTGCGACCCACGATATCGCACTGATGGATCGTTACGCTGCACGGCGGATGATCCTGTCGGAGGGAAGGCTCGATATCTATGACTAGGCCGCCCCGCTCGATCCGCGATCCCCGTCTGGAGGAAGAGCGTCTTCAGCGCCAGCGCGAGGAAGAACGCCGCCGTGCTGAAGCGCGTGCGCGTGAGGAACGCCTGCTTGAGGCGCGGATCCTCGAGGAGCGCCGCCGCGAGGAGATCCGCGTGCACGAGACCGAAGCTGCGCGAAAACGACAGATGCAGCAGGAAGCCGCCGCCCGCCAGAAAGAGCAGGAACAGCAAAGGGCCACAGAGGCAAAGGCTGCACGGGAAAAGGCCGAAGCAGAACGCGTCGAAAGGCAGGCCAGGATGCAGCGGCCGCCAACGCCGCCAACCCCGCCTGCCGATGGCAGGCCGCCACTGCCGCGCGCCGAAGCCCGTAAAACACCCTTAGATGACAAGCCCGCGCCAACGCAACGCACGCCGCAGGCGCGCCCGGCAACAGCGAAAGCGGGCGATGCTGTGTCCGCCGCGAGACGCAACATCAAAAAGCCGCTGATCGCCGGCTCGGGAAGCCGCAAGCCGACGCCGATCGTGCCGCCCTCCAATGTTCAGTCGCGCGCACTGATGGCGGTCATCGCGATCATGGCGTTTCTGGCATGTCTGACACTTGGCGGCGTTTCCATGGTACGGGCCACGGCGGCAAGCTGGCAGGGCGGCATTTCCCGCGAGGTCACCATCCAGATCAAGCCCGCAGAGGGCCGCGACATGAACCAGGCGCTTCTCAACGCCAGGGATGTGGCGCTGCAGTTCGTCGGCACGATTGACGGACAGGTTGTGGATGAGGCGGCAACCGAAAGGCTGCTTGAACCTTGGCTTGGCACCGGTCTCGATTTCGATGAACTGCCGGTGCCGCGACTGGTGATCGTCACCATCGATGAAAACAATCCGCCGGATTTCGCGGCGATGGCCGATGCGCTGCAAAGTGTCGTGCCCGGCGCCTATCTCGACGATCACCGTGCATGGGTGGACCGGCTCTCCGCGATGGCGGATGCGACGACCACAATCGGCGCTTCGGTCATGGCACTGGTGTTCTCGGCCATGGTGCTGACCGTGGTGTTTGCCACCCGCGGCGCGCTTTCGGGCAGTCGCGATATTGTCGAGGTGCTGCATTTCGTCGGAGCCGAAGGCAGTTTCGTGGCGCGCCAGTTTCAGAACCACTTTCTCAATGTCGCGCTGAAGGGCGCGTTTCTCGGCGGCGCGCTGGCTTGCCTGTTCTTCGTGATTGCGCGGTTCTGGCAGGGGCGTTTCCTGGCAACTCCCGGCGCCGATCAGGCAACGGCGCTGTTCGGCTCGATCTCGATCGGCTGGGGCGCCTATGCGGGTATTTTGCTGACCATTGTCATCATCGCCGCGCTGACCACGCTGACCGCCCGGCTGACGGTGATCCGCACGATCCGGGAAATCGATCATATCCGCTCGGACCCGGAGCGCACAGACAGCCTGTAGACCGGTCCGATTTGCAACCTATCCGGTGTCGCCCTGCCGCCTGAATTTCAGCTATATCGTCTGTCATGTATAGAGAACCGGCGGCCGGTTGATTCGGACAGTCGCTGAAATGTTGTCCTGCCGGAAACAACCGGCAACTGCGGCTGGAAAACGGCTGGAATGGAAGGGATATGGCGGAGCGGGTGTGCAAGTCGCCTGGAACAAGCGGGCACGGGGACGGTGCGCGGAGCGGTGAGACTTCGCGTGGGTGTTTTCTGCTGCGCGCCTTGCTGGCCGCCGTTGTTGCCGTCGTCATCGCCTTTGGCGGCGGGTTCCTGTGGTTTTCGGTCAGTGTGATGACGACCAGGCCGCCTGCGCTTTACGAAACCGATGCCATTGTCGTGCTGACCGGCGGATCGCGCCGTATCGACGAGGCGCTCTTGCTTTTGGCCGAAGGTGCGGGCGAGCGTCTGCTGATCTCGGGCGTCAATCCCGCCACCACACCGGAAAGCATCCGTGTTCTGACCGGCGGCGACAGCCAGTTGTTCGAATGCTGTGTCGATGTCGGCTACGAGGCGCTGGATACCCATGGCAATGCGGTGGAAACCCGCAAATGGATCGAGGAACACGACTATCGGCGCGTGCTGGTCGTCACCAGCGCCTACCACCTGCCGCGCAGTCTGTTCGAATTGCGGCATATCGATCCGGATACGATATTCGTCGGCTATCCTGTGCAGATGGGCGAGGGCGACGGCCCTTGGTATGGCAATCTGCGTTATGTGAAGGTATTGGCGTCGGAATATCTCAAATTCATCGGGGCGCATGTGCGCGCGGTGACCGGGCTCAGGGTGCTGAGCCCCGCAGGGCAGGAAAAATAGAGACATGGGCGTTCTTCGTTCTCTTGCGTTCAATACCGCCTTTTACGTCGGCACGGCGCTCAGGATGATCGTCCAGTCGCCCTATTATTTTTCCGCCTCGCGCAAGAATGCCTATCGTGTGGTGGTTCAGGGCTGGGGCCGTTTCGTCAATCGCCAGATGCGCTTCTGGGTTGGCACCACCTTCGAGATCGAGGGGCTGGAAAATCTGCCCGACGGTCCCTGCATCATCGCGCCGAAGCATCAGTCGGCCTGGGATACGATCATGCTTTTGCCGTGGGTGCCGGATTCGGTCTTCATGCTGAAGCGCGAACTGATCCAGATGCCGCTTTTCGGCTGGTATCTGAAAAAACAACGCCAGATTGCCGTCGACCGCGCTGCAAGCGGCCGGGCCATGGCCGATGCGATCAAGCGCACCAAGGCTGAGGTCGAGACCGGGCGGCAGCTGATCATCTTTCCGGAAGGAACCCGGCGTCCGCCGGGGGCTGAACCGGATTACAAACGCGGCATTCAGCTCATCTACAGCGGACTTGCGGTTCCCGTGGTGCCGGTGGTCATGCATCCGGGGCTGTTCTGGCCGCGCGGCAATTTCCGCCGCCAGAAAGGCCATTTCAAGGTGAGGGTCCTGCCGGCCATTGCGCCGGGCAAACCGCCCAAGGCGTTTTTTGCCGAGCTTGTGGAGACCATGGAGCGGGAAAGCGACCGCCTGCTTGTGGAAACCGTTGCCGAAAACCCGCATCTCGACCTTCCAGCCGTGACGCAGGAGCGCGTTGCGGCACTGAAGTCCGGCGGGTCTTAGGACAGGGGCGGCGTTTCAGGGGCCGTCGCCGAATTTCGGGCGTGGTTGTTCATTGCGCAGCAGTCTGGCGAGTGATTCCAGTGCCGCGTCGCCGATCTGCAACTGGCGCAGATGGTCGACCGTGTTGAGAACGTAATCGCGGTTCGCGCCCGACTGGCCATGTCCGTTGCGCACCAGTTCAGCGGCGTGTTCGGGCGCCACCTTGCCCGCATATTGCGTGTGGGAATGATCGACGACATAGGCAACCGCCGGGACCGTGGAGCCGTTTTCAAGCCGGACCGGCAAAACCAGTTCGCGGTAGACCCGGGTAACAAGTTCGCGGGCGCGCAGATAATCCATCACCGCCTCTTCATCGTCGCTTTTGGCGGCGAAGGCGACGCCCTCGCAAAAACCGCCGCGGTCGAGACCGAGCACAAGGCCGGGCATTTCCGCGGTGCCGCGATGAACATGGGAATAGACGCACAGGCTGCGATGATAGCCTGAAAGGCGTGCATTCACGCGCTTGTGGTTCGGGAAACCGGGGTTCCACATCAACGAGCCGTAGCCAAATACCCAGAATTCGTCCATATGCTATGCCTGACGTCGTTTGGAACGAAGGACAGAATGGGAAGCTTTCATGGCAAGTTCAACCCGCACGCGAAAATTTCTCAAGTGGTCACTCATCGTGCTGGTCATCCTCCTGGCTGTCTATGCACTGGGCTGGTTGTTCATTGCCCGCACCGTCAAGGCCCGGATGTTCGAGCTTCTGGAAGGCCAGGACGGGCGCAATACGGTCGTGAGCTGCGAGGATATCGGTTATCAGGGCTTCCCCGCAAGGTTCGGTTTCTTCTGCGATGGTCTTCATGTCCGCGATCGTAAAACCGACGCAGTGTTCGATACGCCGCAGCTTCTGGCCGAAGCGCCGGTTTATGCGCCCTGGTCCGTGATGGCAACGGTGACCGGACCCGCCACACTCGACAACGACGCCGGCATGCTGCTGCGGACGGAATGGGAACACCTCGGCGGCAAGCTGATTTACGGACGTTCGGCGCCGCGTCTGATTTCCTACGATCTTGAGGGGCTGACGGCCCGTTTTGCCGGGCCGGCCGGTCAGCAGGGAACGCTGACGGCCGAATATGCCGAGGGGCTGGTCCGCAATGATGACGGTGATCTCGATCTTGCCCTCACGGTAACCAACGGGGTCTTGCGGCCGCAAAACGATGCCGAAGCCCTGCCGGCGGTTTCGGTCAATCTGCTCGCCACGGTTGACGACGGCGGATCGCTGCTGGCAACGAAAATCCGTCCCAGCGCCCTTCGCGGCAAGAGCGGTATTTTGAACCAGGCAACGCTTGCGATTGGCGAACAGGAATCGCATTTCGCCGTCTCCGGCCGGTTTTCCTTCGATCAGGACGGCTATCTGGACGGCCGGTTCAGCGTCGAGCTGACCGGTATCGACGGTATCTCGCAGGTTATTCAGCTGGCGTTTCCGCAGGCCGCCAATCCCGTTGCGACGGTGACCGGGCTGATCAAGTCGTTTACCGGCGGTCAGCGCACCATGTCGCTCGATGTCCGCGTTGACCATGGCCGGGCCCGGATCGGTTTCATTCCGCTCGGCCAGATCCCGCCGGTCTGACGGGGCGCAGAAGGGGGCTCAGTCCTTCTTGTCGAGCCCGTGGCGGCCGAAGTCGGGGGCGTCGACATCTTGGCCGGCTTCGATGATCGAGCGGCGGATGTCGCGGGTGCGGGTGAACAGTTCGAACAGCTTGTCGCCTTCGCCCCAGCGGATGGCGCGCTGCAGATAGGCAAGATCCTCGGAAAACCGCGCCAGCATTTCCAGAATGGCATCCCGGTTGTGCAGGCACACATCCCGCCACATGGTGGGGTCGGAGGCCGCCAGTCGGGTGAAGTCGCGAAAGCCCGAGGCCGAATATTGGATGACTTCGGATTGCGTCACCGTCTCCAGATCATCGGCGGTGCCGACGATGTTGTAGGCGATGATATGCGGCAGGTGCGAGACGATGGCCAGCACCTTGTCATGGTGTGCCGGCTCCATCCGGTCGACCGTCGAACCCAGCGCCTGCCAGAATGCGTTGAGCCTGTCGATTGCCGTTTCGTTCGTGCCCTCAAGCGGGGTCAGGATGCACCAGCGGTCGACGAACAGGCCTTCAAAGCCCGCATCCGGTCCGGAGCGTTCCGTACCGGCAATCGGGTGGCCGGGAATGAAATGCACGCCGTCGGGCACATGCGGCGCCATCTGCGCAATCACCGAGGCCTTGGTGGAGCCGACATCGGTGAGGATCGCGCCGGGCTTCAGATTGGGGGCGATCCTTTCGGCAACCGCGCCGGACGCACCGACGGGCACGGAGACGATCACCAGATCGGCGCCGCGCACGGCATCTTCGGCGGCAGCGGTGTAACGGTCGCCGAGCCCGAGTTCTTCCGCGCGCCGCAGCGTTTCCGGCGAGCGCGTCGAAACCACGATTTCGCCCGCAAGCCCCTTGGCGCGGATATCGCGGGCAAGCGAGGAACCGATCAGCCCGATGCCGATCAGGGCGATGCGTTCAAACATAAAACCGCTCATGCCGCATCCGTTTCGCTGTTTTCGGCCATGAATTCCTTCAGGGCCGCGATCACGCCGCGATTGGCCTCTTCTGTGCCGACACTCATGCGCAGCGCGTTCGGGAAACCGTAACCGGCGACGGCGCGCAGAACATAGCCGCGCGCAGAAAGGTAACGGTCGGCGTCGGCTGCGCGCGCACCGTCCCGGTCGGGAAAGTGGATCAGCACGAAATTGGTAACCGAAGGCGTGACCTTGAGACCGATTGCGGAAAATTCCCGGGTCAGGGTCTCGATCCATTCCGCGTTGAATTCGATGGCGTGCTGGGTAAAGCCGTCATCCTGAATGGCCGCGGTTGCCGCTGCAATGGCCGGGGCATTCAGATTGAACGGGCCGCGCACACGATCCAGCGCACCGACGATTTCCAGCGGGCCGTAAAGCCAGCCGACGCGCAGGGCCGCCAGTCCGTAAACCTTCGAGAATGTCCGGGTCATCACCACATTGGCGCTTTCGGCAACCAGTTCGAGACCGGCCTCATAGTCGTTGCGGCGGACATATTCGGCATAGGCGGCATCAAGCACCAGGATGACATTCTTCGGCAGGCCGGCATGCAGGCGGCGAACCTCGGAAAACGGGATATAGGTGCCGGTCGGATTTGCCGGATTGGCAATGAAGACGAGCCGCGTTTTATCGGTGACGGCGGCCAGAATGGCGTCGACATCGACCGTGGCATCCTTCTCCTTCACGGTGATCGGCGTCGCGCCGTTCGCCATGATCTGGATCTTGTAGACGAGGAAGCCGTGCTCGGTGATGATCGCCTCGTCGCCTTCGCCCAGATAGATGTGGGCGAGGAGACCGAGCAGTTCGTCCGAACCATTACCGCAGATGATGTTCTTGGTGTTGAGACCGTATTTGGCGGCAATCGCCTCGCGCAGCGCGGTCGCCTGGCCGTCGGGATAAAGCGCAAGGGTTTCGGCAAGGTTCCGCATCGCCTCGATCGCCTTCGGGCTCGGCCCGAGCGGGGTCTCGTTCGACGAAAGCTTGTGCACCTTCGCAACACCCTCCACATGGTCCTTGCCGGGGACATAGGCGGCAATCTCCATGACACCGGGGCGGGGTGTCGGCTTCATCGACTGGTCAGGCATAGAAAACCTCGAAAACAACATGTGGCCCAGACGGCCGTTTTGAACGGGAGAAGGAATAATCAGGATTGCCGGCTTTGTCGAGGGCGCTCAGGCCCCGTGCCGCCCGGTTTGATGGCGGCTGCGGGTTGTCGGCACGCCCTGCGGCGCAAGGGCGGGCACCAGCACCTTGCGCGATGCGCGGGCAGCCACCGGCAGGCCCTGATAAAGCCGCTTTTGCGCTTCGACGATGTTGACACCGGAAAAGGCCGGCCAGAAGGTGCGGCCCGAACGCTCGAAGCTGGAGCGGAATTTCAGCACGGCCCGGCTTTTCGACGGCGGGAAGAACAGCGCCTCGGCAAAGGCGCCGGGGGTGAAGTTGGTCTCGCGCAGAAGCTCGGTGATCTGGCTCTTGGAATAGGGCCGGCCATTGCCGAACGGGGTGTGTTCCAGCCGTGCCCAGACCCCGCGCCGGTTGGGTGCGACGATGACGAGGCGGCCGCCGGGGGCGAGGATGCGCCAGAGTTCGCGCATGGTCTCGCGCGGGCTTTCGGTGAATTCCAGCGCGTGGACCATCAGCACCCGGTCGATCGAGGCATCGGGCAGCGGCAGTTCGTCGTCCAGCACAAGCGCGGTTGCAGAAGCGCCCGAGGTCGGCCAGTTTATGGCGCCCTGTGCTGCCGGCATGAACGACATGACGCGCTCGGCATCGGCGCCGAAGCGGTCGAGATAGGGCAGGCAATAGCCAAGGCCCAAAAGCCGCTCGTCCGGCAGCTTCGGCCAGACCGGCGCCAGCGCCATGGCAATGGAATGGGCGGCAAGCCGTCCAAGCCGTGTGTGGTAAAAGGCGCGAAGGTCAACGATATCGGCGTTCATGAGCGAAGTTCAGACTGCCCCGGTTGGACTTGAGACCGCACAGTACTACATTGAAGCCGAATGGGTAAGCAATCGCGAGGCTTGAAATGGGTTCACTGGAAATCGCCGTCTTCATGTGCCGTTCCGACAATTACGGGGTGCTGGTGCACGACCCGGACACGAAAAAGACGGTCAGTATCGATGCCCCCGATGGCGAAAAGGTGATTGCGGAGGCCGAAAAACGCGGCTGGGTGATTACCGATGTCTTCACCACGCATCACCACAAGGACCATGTCGAGGGCAATCTTCTGCTGAAGGAACGTTATGATTGCCGGATTGTCGGGCCGGTGGAAGAGGCCGTGGTCATTCCGGGACTGGACCTTGCCGTCGGCGAGGGCGACAAGCTGGATTTTGCCGGACGCACCGTCGATGTGATCGAGACGCCGGGCCATACGGCGGGTCATGTCTGCTACCACTTCATCGATGACAACCTGCTGTTTTCCGCCGATACGCTGTTTGCCATGGGCTGCGGTCGCCTGTTCGAACGCCCTGCCTCCGACATGTGGCCGTCGCTGAAAAAGCTTCTGGCGCTGCCGGATGAAACGGAAGTCTATTTCGGTCATGAATATACGCTGACCAACGCGAAATTCGCGCTTTCGGTCGACCCGGACAATCAGGTTCTGAAGGAGCGCGCGGAAGCGGTGGCGGCGTTGCGGGACGCCGGCGATTTCACCATCCCGACCACGATTGGGCTTGAGAAGAAGACCAATCCCTTCCTCAGGGTCGCCGATCCGGCAATCCGGGCGAAGCTCGGCATGGAAGATGCGAGCGATGCCGAGGTTCTGGGTGAAATCCGCCGGTTGAAGGACAGTTTCTGATGGCGGTGCCTGCCGCAATCACCGCAGAGGCCGTGATCGATACGCTCGGGATGAAACCGCATCCCGAAGGCGGCTGGTTTGTCGAAACCTTTCGCGATATGGCAGGCGAACCGGGGCGCGGCGCTTCGACTCTGATCTATTTCCTGCTGAAGGCCGGCGAGCGCTCGCACTGGCACCGGCTGCTGACCACCGTGGAGATCTGGCACTATTATGCCGGCGCGCCGCTGAAACTGATGATCTCGGCAGATGGTAGGGCAAGCAAGACCATGACGCTCGGGCCGGATGTCATTGCCGGCGAGCGGCCGCAATGCGTCATTCCCGCCGGCCAGTGGCAGGCGGCCGAAACCACCGGCGATTTCACGCTTGTGGGCTGCACGGTCGCACCCGGTTTCGTTTTCGATGATTTCGAGCTTGCTGCACCGGACTGGACGCCCGCCGGTTAACGCTTCTTGCGGGCGATCATGTCGCGGGCGGCCAGCATGGCGCCGCCGGTGATCAGCAGGCAGGCGACGATCACCCGCCAGCCGGGCTCGCCGAACCGGGCCACCAGCAGAATGATCGTCGAAAGCAGCGGCGCGGCATAGCTTGCAGCGCCCAACACCTGGATATTGCCCTTCTTCACGCCGTAGTCCCACGCATAAAAGGCAATGCCGACCGGAAACAGGCCGAGCCCCAGGACGGCAAGCCATTGGCCGGGCGATTGCGGCCAGACCGTGGTTTCAAGCAGCAGATGGCAGAGGAGCGATAACACCGATGTCGCCAGGCAGAAGCCGGTCACCACATCGGTCGAAACCTTGGAAAAGGACCGCGAGATCAGCGAATAGCCCGACCATGTGAAGGCGCAGAGGAAGGCGGCGATGTAGCCGAGCGTGTAGTCTCCGCTGACGGTCAGCCCGCCGCCGCGCGTGATCAGCAGCGCCGTTCCGGCAAAGCCGGCCACAGCGCCTGCCACGTGGTGCAGTTTCAGCTTTTCGCCCGGCAGAAGGGCCGAGCCGACGACGATCAGCAACGGCCAGAGATAGGCGATCAGCCCGGCATCGACGGCCGGCGCGTTGCGCAGCGCGGTAAAATACAGGAAGTGGTAGCCGAACAGCCCGGTAATGCCCGCGATCCACACCTTTGCCGGCTGGCGTAGGGCATGGCGGCGTTCCGGCCGGGCAATCAGCACGGCAATGCCGGGAAGGCTGGCAATCGCAAAGGCAATCGCCGACAGCTGGAACGGCGGCACCTGGCCGGAGGCCGCGGTGAACAGGGCCAGAAACGACCACATGATGACGGCTGAAAAGCCGATCAGTGTTGCGCGCATGATGGAAAACCCGTGTGCTGGAGGTCAGACGCCGAATTTCGAGGCGTAGATCGTCAGCCGGCCGATCTTCAGCGGGATCTGCGCCGTGACCGGGGCATAGACATTGAGCTCTTCGTTGAAGGCGAACCAGACGACCAGTTCCCGGGTGTTGGCGAGATACTGGATATCGTCGTCCTTGCGCTCGTAACCGGCAATCGGGCGGAAGCGCATGGCGCAGCCGACGGCGCGTCCGGAAAAGCCCTTGGTGGAAAACGGTTTGGTGCCTGCCGGGGCCAGTTCCAGATCGAGCCGCGTCTCCCCGTCGAAGATCGCGATCTTGCCCTGGCAGGGGTTGTTTGACGGCGGCAGCAGCAGCGCCGAGATCGGGTCGATGACGCCGCGCAGATGCTTTGCCGTCACGTCGACCCAGTCATTACCGCGCGGGCCGGGATCGGGCTCGATTGTCGAGGAGACCACGCGCCTGCGGGAAAATTCCGCGCCGTAGTCGCGAGCATAATCGCCGTCACGGTAGCTCAGCTGAAACGCTTTGGTCTCCGGTCGGCCGTCCTTCCAGTCGCCCTGTGCATCGACCTTTACGGCAATGGAGGTGAAAAGATTGCCGATTCCCGCCGCCTCGATATCGGCCCGGATCCGGTAGTCGCCGTCATTCACGGTGGTGTCGAAGACAGCGTCGGCAATCTTGATCCCGGAAAAGGCGATGGTATAGACGGTCTGCTGTGTGATGTCCTCGGCCCTGGCGGCGGCCGTTCCGGCAAGAAAAACCAAAGCAATTACAATCTGATAAATGGCGGTTTTTCTCATATCGCTCTCTCGTACCCTTGATCCGGTCGTTCCTGCTCATCCGTTTATGTCTCAGGCAGGCACAAAAAAACAGCGGTAAATTTCCGCGTCCCCGTGAAAATACCCGAACTTGCCTTGACCTTTGGGCACCACGCGATTATAGAACCGCAACTTTCCAATTAGCCGCCAATTGGATCGCGGGACTAGGCCGTCCCGTTGTAAGCCGTTGGCTGAAGACGAGTATAGGTGAAATCATGTCCCGCACGTGTGAATTGACTGGTAAGGGCGTGCTGTCCGGCAACAATGTCAGCCACGCCAACAACAAGACCCGCCGCAAGTTCCTGCCGAACCTGTGCCGCGTGACGCTGATGTCCGAAGCCACGGGCCAGAGCTATCGCCTGCGCGTTTCCGCTGCCGCACTTCGCTCGGTCGAACATCGTGGTGGTCTTGACGCATTCCTGATCAAGTCCGGCGAAGGCGATCTTTCGCCGCGCGCCCGTCTGATCCGCAAGGAAATCATCAAGAAGACGGCCGAACAGGCTGCCGCCTGATCAACAGGCACTTTATCAAACTGGAAAGCCTTGCTGTTTCGCAGTAAGGCTTTCTTTATTGCTATCGCCAACTGGTGGCATCACCCAGGATAAAAAAATGCGACAGTCGCAATCTGTTATTCTTTACAGCCTGCTGATGGCAGGTGTCGTTCTCGCCTCCAACATTCTGGTTCAGTATCCGGTTCAGGGTACGGTCTACGGCATTTCGCTTGCCGACCTTCTGACCTGGGGGGCATTTACCTACCCGTTCGCCTTTCTGGTCAACGACCTGACCAACCGCCAGTTCGGCCCGACGGCCGCGCGCAAGGTGGTGATTGCAGGCTTTATCGTCGGCGTTGCCTTTTCCTTCTACGCCTCTATGCCGCGGATCGCGATTGCATCGGGCACGGCGTTTCTGGTGGGCCAGCTTCTCGACACCACGCTGTTCAACCGGCTGCGCCGCCAGAGCTGGTGGAAGGCGCCGCTTGTCGGCTCGCTGTTCGGCTCTATCCTGGATACGGTGCTGTTCTTCTCGATCAGCTTTGCCGCCGTCTTCGCCTTCATCGGCGCCAATGACGAATTCGCGCTCGGTGTCGCACCGCTCTTCGGCGTGTTCCCGTTCATGGACGTGCCGCGCTGGGTGTCCTGGGCGCTTGGCGACCTCTCGGTCAAACTGGCCTTCAGCCTGATCATGCTGCTGCCTTACGGCGCGCTGATGACCTGGCTGAGGCCGATGCGCCCGGTGAATGCGTAAGGGCCGGCGGCCCCCGTTTGGCAGTATTGCCACATTCCCTTCAGCACATCTCGTCGTCATCCCGGCCTTGAGCCGGGATCCAGGGCCATCCGACGGGCCCTTCGGTTCGATATACGTGCACCACATTCGTCTGTGAAAGTTGCTCTGCATGCCGGCGCAAGCCCGGCATGACGGAGAGAAAAAGATCCGTGTCAGCCGGAGCCAGAAAGCTTCGGCGGCAAAGCGTCCACTCTATTCCTTCAAAACAGCCCGCACCGCACCGCGCGGGCCTTTCTCCACGATATAGCGATAGGCGCCAGTGATTGCCGAGCGGAAGTCCGGTTCGCGGCGCAGTTGCTCGTCGAAGATCGCTTCATTGGAGAGGATGCGGTCGACAAGCTGGTCGCCGTCATAGTCTTTCGCTTCCGCCAGCAGTTCTTCCGAGAGCGGATCGGTCAGTTTGCCGCCTTCATCTGCCGTGACCTTGACGAAACGGATCCAGCCGGCCACCGCCAGCGCCAGAAGCGGCCAGGGATTGCTGCTTTCGACATTTTCGGCAATACCGTGGAGAAGGCGCTGCGGCAGTTTCTGGCTGGTGTCCCAGGCGATCTGCGATGTGCGGTGTTTCAGCTTCGGATTGGAAAAGCGCTGGATCAGCGCATCGGCATATTCTTCAAGGTCGACGCCTTCGATGGCCGGCAGGGTGGGGCGCTGCTCGTCGAGCATCAACTGGCGCGCGGCCTTGCGGAACACCTCGTCCTCCATGCAGGCCGACACGGTTTCAAGGCCGGAGAGGCTGCCCAGCATGGCGAGGAAGGTATGCGCGCCGTTGAGCATGCGTAGCTTCATCATCTCGAAGGGGCGGACATCATCCGTCATCATCGCGCCGCCTTCTTCGAATGGCGGGCGGGCGGTGGCGAAGTCGTCCTCGATCACCCACTGGCGGAAGGGTTCGCAGACGATGCCGTTATCGTCTTCCTTGCCGTCATTGAGGGAACGCAGCACGCCGCGGCCATAATCATCGAGCGCCGGAACCACACGGTCGACCATGGTCGAGGGGAAGGAAACGTTGGCGTCGATCCAGTCTGCAAGCTTCGTGTCGCGCTGATGGGCATAGGAAAGCACCGCCGCGCGGGCAAGCTTGCCATTGTCCGGCTGGTTGTCGCACGACAGCACCGTCAGCCCGTCGCGTCCGGCCTCCCGGCGTCGGCTCAGGCCCTCGACGATCACGCCGATGGCCGTGCCGGGTTCTTCCGGATTTGCCAGGTCGGCGATGATCCCCTTGTTTTCAAGATCGAGATGACCGTTTCTGACGCAGTAGCCTTTTTCGGTGATGGTGAGGCTGATGATCGCCATTGGCTCGGACGCGATCAGGTCGAGCAGCGTGTCGATGCCGTCGCGTTTGGGGTGACAGGTGCCGACGACCACGCCTATCTGCCGCGCGGTCACGGTTTCGGCGTCCATTTCGGCAATCAGATAGCTGTGCCCGGCCTCATCCAGCGCCGTCAGTTCTTCCGCCCCGGAATTCAGCCGCACGGCAACCACGCCGAAATCGCCGTCGGCCTTGTTCATGCCCTCCTGCAGATAAACCATCGGGTGGGCGCGGGCGAAACCGCCGAAACCGATATGCAAGATGCGCGGGCGAAGGGCCGCCGTGTCGAATTGCGGATTGGCGCGGATGATTGTCTCTTGCATCGGTTGTTCCTTCTGATCGCCGGTGATCGCCGCGGGGAGGGTATCGTTGCGGCGGGTGACACCCGTCAAGTCTTGTTTGCATAAATCCGCCGCCGGCGCAAAGGCGCTTGAGTTCACAATCGCGCCGTGGGAAGGAACTTTAGGATCAGGCGGCCGTTTCCCGTCGGATCACGACAATCTGCGAGGGCGCCATGGCCGGCCGTGTACTGCTTCAGTTTTTTCACTGGTACTACCCGGCGGGCGGAACGCTCTGGGACGAGGTCGCGGGCAAGGCCGCGGAACTGGCCGAAATGGGTATTACCGACCTCTGGCTGCCGCCGGCCTACAAGGGCGCTGCCGGCGGTTATTCGGTCGGCTACGACACCTATGACCTTTTCGACCTCGGCGAGTTCGACCAGAAGGGAACCGTGCCCACCAAATACGGCGACCGCGGTGCGCTGGAAAACGCCTGCAACACCCTTGCCGGCCATGGCATCGGCGCCATCCATGATGTGGTTTTCAACCACAAGATCGGCGCTGACGAGAAGGAGCAGGTGAAGGTCCGCCGCGCCGATCCGAAGGACCGCACGAAAATCGAGGACGAGGCCTTTGGCGCGCTGGCCTATACCCGTTTCACCTTTCCGGGGCGGCAGGGACAATATTCCGAATTCATCTGGACACAGAAGTGTTTCTCCGGCGTCGATCATATCGAGGAGCCGGATGAAAAGGGCGTCTTTCGCCTCGTCAACGAATATGGCGCGGGCGAGTGGAATGACGAGGTTGATGACGAAAACGGCAATTACGACTATCTCATCGGCGCCAATGTCGAACTCCGCAACCGGGCGGTCAGCGAGGAACTGAAATACTGGGGGCGCTGGTTTTCGGAGCAGATCCCGGTGGCCGGCTTCCGTCTGGATGCGGCCAAACACATCCCCGCATGGTTCTTCCGCGACTGGATCGCCCACATGCGCGAAACCGTGAAGGCGGATATGTTCGTCGTTGCCGAGTACTGGCATCCCGAAATCGATGCGCTGAAGGCCTATCTGGAACTGGTGGACCGGCAACTGATGCTGTTCGATGTCGGTCTGCATTACCGCTTCCATGATGCCGCGGCGGCAGGCAGCGCATTCGACATGCGCACGATCTTCGACGGCACGCTGGTTGCCGCGGTGCCGGACCATGCCGTCACGCTGGTGGCCAATCACGATACCCAGCCGCTGCAATCGCTGGAGGCGGTCGTCGAGCCGTGGTTCAAGCCGCTGGCCTATGCGCTGATCCTGATGCGCGAACAGGGCGTGCCCAGCGTCTTCTATGCCGACCTTTACGGCACGCAGTACCGCGACAAGGGAAGCGACGGCGAGGAATACGATATCGACATGCCGAAGATCGAATGCCTGCCGGCCCTGATCCGGGCGCGGCAGCGCTTCGCCAATGGCGCCGAGACGATCCTTTTTGACGACCCGCACTGTCTGGCGGTCATCCGTCATGGCACGCAGGCGGCTTCAGGTTCCGTCACCGTGCTGACCAATGGCGAGGAGACGGCAAAGGCGGTCGACCTTGGCTCAGGCCATGCAAATGCGCGTTTTTGCGATTTTCTCGGTCATCGCACCGACATGGTCGTCACGGATGATGACGGCCGCGCCGCGTTTCCGGTAAACGGCGGCAGTGTCTGCGTGTGGGTGCGTGAGGACAGCCTCTGACGATTTTCGCCGGCAATTGCTCCGGCGGTGCGGCCCCTGCGGAGATCAGCCGCGCGGCAGTGTGCGAAAGGCTTTTTTGGTGGAGCCGGTATTCCATTCGGGATGGTCCTTTTCCGCCTCTTTCCAGGCCCGCATGGTGCGCAGATAGGCGCCGGGTGTGGTGATTTTCGGGATATGCGCCAGTTCCCAGTGAATGCCGTTGATGGGATCGTCGAAGAAGACGCCGTAATAACCCGGCGCATAGACCGGGTATTCGGCGGGTGTCTCGGTGACGGGCACCGAATTCCAGACCAGAAACTCGGTGTGGAACCGGTCGATCTCTTTGCGGTTTTTCGCCCACAGCGCGATATGGTGAATGCCGGTTGCCCGCGCCTCGTGATCGAGCTTGCCGCCGGTTCTGGCAGGTTGAAAACCGATATAGCTGTGGGGGAAGGGGAACCGGGTCATGTAATAGGTCGAGTGATAGCCGATATCCATGGTCCAGAAGCTCTTGTAGCCGAGCCAGCCGAACATCTGGTCGTAAAACGCGATCGACTTCTCATAGTTGATCACCGAAAACTCAACATGATTGACACCCCGCCAGCGCATCGGTCATCTCCTTTTTTAACATCGACGGTGGCAAGGCCGTCGTTTTCCTGATCGAAAACCGGTATTAGACCAGTGGTCTAATTTCGTCAATGAAAGTGAGTCGATGGCGGCAAAAAACAATGCAAAGCCGATGGCAGAGGGCGAAACGGCGCTTGAACGGCTGACAACGCTGCCGCCGGCGCGCCGGGCCCAATTGCTGGATGCTGCGACTAATGCCTTTGCCGAACGCGGATTTTCAGGCGCTTCCATGAACGCGATCCTGAAGCAGGCGGAGATGAGCAAGGGGCAGGTCTATTACTATGTGCATGACAAGGCCGATCTTTATTCTGCGGTGATCGCCCGTGCGCTGGATGGCCTGACCGGGCGCATCGATTTTGCAGCCGCCCTTGGTGCGCACGACGCTCAGGCGTTCTGGGCAGCGCTCAACGCTGCCTTCGAACAACTGGCCGGGCTGCTGATCGCGGACCCGGTTCTGGCCGCGCTGGCCCGCACCATGTATGAGGGGCCGCAGACCGAAGCGGCCCTGAAAGCGCCGCTTGAGCGCCTCAGAGCCGGGGCGGTGCTTCTGGTGGAACATGGGCAGGCCCTTGGCGCCATTCGCGCTGACATGCCGCGCAGGCTGATTGTGGACATGCTGTTTTCTGCTGCCCGCGCGCTGGACCGGTGGTTTGCCGAAAACTGGGATGCTCTGGCTGCCGATGAAGCGCAGCGCATCAACGCGCAAGGCCTCGCCATGCTCCGCGCCATGGTCGCGCCTGCCGAAAATCTCAGTCGACCAGCCTGAATTCCAGCATCAGCGTATTCTGCAGTGGGGAATCATTGTCATCGGAAACGAGGATCACATGGAGCGCGCCGTCATCGGCCCGGACAACATCCATGCCCTCCATATTGTCGATCCGGTGCGTGCCGCCATAGGCCTGCATGATCGTCGGGCCGTCGACGGTGGAACCGGGCCGGACAGCATCGCCCGGCAGGCGGCGGATGCGCATGGCAACACCGGAAAGCAGCGAGAACCGTCGCTCCTGCACCAGAAGGTCGCCATCCGGCAGGAAAGCGGCATCGGTGACATCATAGCCTTCCCGCTTGACCACCTTGAAGATGCCCCGGTCAGGACCGCGAATGACGGCGGCGAACAGGTTGCCTGCCGTGTCGATGCTGTTTTCCGCGATCACCACCATGCGGCCGTCAGGCGCGGTCGCCAGCGCCTCGAAACTGCCGTTGCGTCTCAGTTCATAGGTCGGGATCAGAAAATCCGGTCCCGGGGAGGCATTTGCCTGATCATGGCCGGAAAGCGGGTAGCTGTCGATCCGGTGGCGGCCCTCGAAGCCGACATAGAGGTGGTCGTCCTGGATGGCGAGGCTTTCGGCATCCATGCCGCTCTTGCCGGCATGCACGCCTCTGGCGTTCTTCATCGGCGTCACGGTGACATCGGCAAGGCCCGAAAGCGCGCCCGAAGCGTCGCGCGTCACTGTGCCGTCGACCCATTCGCCGGTATCGGCCACGGCGATGAAATGCATGCCGTCGGGCAGGAAACGGATTGCCGACAGCGACTGGAATTCGGGATCGGGAGAGGTGAGCTTCAACCCGCCCAGAAACTGCAGCCGGCCGAAGCGGTCGGTGTCCTTTTCCGCGGCGAATTTTTCGATTTGGACGGCATTGACCGTGACACTGGCCGCAGCAGCCGGTGCTGCAACAAGCGCCAGCGCCAGAAAGGCGAAGACTGCCCTCATCTGGTCCGTCTTCTGCCCTGCGAAATGCCGGCTGCCTGCTCCTCGAACAGGGCGGCAAGCTGATCGGTCATGGCGCCTGCCAGTTCGTCAGCGTCGACAATGGTGACAGCGCGGCGATAGTAGCGGGTGACATCGTGACCGATGCCGATGGCCAGAAGCTCCACTGGCGAGCGCGTTTCGATATGCTCGATGACTGCGCGCAGATGTTTTTCCAGGAAATTGCCCGGATTGACCGAAAGTGTGGAATCATCCACCGGCGCGCCGTCGGAAATCATCATCAGGATGCGGCGCTGTTCTGGACGGCCCATCAGCCGGTCATGGGCCCAGATCAGCGCCTCGCCGTCGATGTTTTCCTTGAGCAGTCCCTCGCGCATCATCAGGCCCAGATTGGCGCGTGAGCGCCGCCAGGGGCTGTCGGCGGACTTGTAGATGATGTGGCGCAGATCGTTGAGGCGGCCCGGCGTTGCGGGTTTTCCCTCTTCCAGCCATTTCTCGCGCGATTGACCGCCCTTCCAGGCCTTGGTGGTGAAGCCGAGGATCTCGACCTTCACGCCGCAGCGCTCCAGCGTGCGCGCCAGAATATCGCCGCAGGTGGCGGCAACCGTGATCGGACGGCCGCGCATCGAGCCGGAATTGTCGATCAGCAGCGAAACCACGGTGTCGCGGAACTGGGTGTCGCGTTCCATCTTGAAGGAAAGCGGTTGCATCGGATCGATGACCATGCGCGGCAGGCGCGCGGTATCGAGATAGCCTTCCTCGAGATCGAAATCCCAGGAACGGTTCTGCTTGGCCATCAGGCGGCGCTGCATGCGGTTGGCCAGCCGGCCGACGGCACCCTGAAGATGGGCAAGCTGCTTGTCGAGATGCGCGCGCAGGCGCTGCAGCTCTTCCTGGTCGCACAGTTCCTCGGCGCGGATTTCCTCGTCGAATTCCTCGGTGAAGACCTTGTAGTCGACCTTTTCGTTCAGCTCGTCAAACGGCGTATTGGGGCGCTGGGTCTCGCCGGCGACTTCGCTGTCGGGGTCGGCGTCCTCGTCGAGCTCGGTGTCGGCCACTTCCGCGCCGTCAAGCTCGCCTTGATCCATCTCCTCGTCGGAATTGTCGCTTTCGTCTGCGGGCGCTGAATCATTGCCCGCATCCTCGTCGAACTGCTCGTCATTCTGGCGTTCGGAGCGCGGCTGTTCTTCCTCGGAAACATTGTCCAGTTCGTCTTCGCTCTCGATATCCTCGTCGGAATAATCCTCGGCAAGCTCCATCGAGGACAGCATCGAACGGATGGTGCGCGCGAAAGCGTGCTGGTCGTCGATGGTTTCGCTCAGCCTGTCGAGATCGACGGCGGCCTTTTCCTCGATGAAATCGCGCCAGAAATCGAGCACCTGCCCGGCCGATTCCGGCGGTTTTTCGCCGGAAAGCTTTTCGCGCACCAGCATGGCGACGGCCTCGGAAACCGGGGCGTCCTCCTTGCGGTCGATGGTGGCGAAATTGGCCTTGTCATATTTTTCCGCATGCATGGCGGCAAGGTTGCTGGCCATGCCGGGCATGCGGTTGGCACCGATGGAATCGACCCGCGCCTGCTCCACCGCATCGAAAATCGCCTGCGCATCGGCGCCGCCGGGCGACATCTGCGCATGGGTCACCGGGTTGTGGCAGGCCATCCTCAGCGCCATGGAATCGCCAAGCCCGCGCACCACGGCCAGTTCGCTTGCCGTTGGCCGCTTGGAGAATTCCGGCAGCCGGATCTGGCTGCCGGTCATGCCCGGCCGGTCGCGCGAGAACACCACTTCTGCGTCCCTGTCGCCGGAGACGGCGCGCACGCAGCCGGAAACGGCGCGGTGCAGCGGCTCGAGGTCTACAGGCGCATAAGGGTTGGACTTTCGATTGTCGCCGGGGCCAGCCATGGACTTATCCTCAGGCGCTGATGACGACGTTGGCAGCGCTTTCCGTCAGTTCCTCGCCGAAGGCGCGCTGATACTGTTCGGCCACCAGCGTGCGCTCGAGTTCGTCGCACTTGTTGAGGAAGGTGACCCGGAAAGCAAAGCTGACATCGCCGAAGATTTCGGTGTTTTCAGCCCAGTTGATCACGGTACGCGGGCTCATCACGGTCGAAAGATCGCCGTTGACGAAGGCCGAACGGGTGAGATCGGCAACGCGGACCATGTTGGAGATTGTCTCGCGGCCTTCTTCGCTGGCGGCAAAGCTCTTCACCTTGGCGAGGATGATGGCGACTTCCTGCTCATGCGGCAGATAATTGAGCGTGGTCACCAGCGACCAGCGGTCCATCTGGGCCTGGTTGATCTGCTGCGTGCCGTGATAAAGGCCGGTGGTGTCGCCGAGGCCGACCGTATTGGCGGTGGCAAACAGACGGAAGGCCGGGTGGGGGCTGATAACGCGGCTCTGGTCCAGCAGCGTCAGACGGCCGGAGGACTCCAGCACGCGCTGGATCACGAACATCACGTCCGGGCGGCCGGCGTCATATTCATCGAAGACGAGCGCGACATTGTGCTGATAGGCCCAGGGCAGGATGCCGTCCTTGAACTCGGTGACCTGCAGGCCTTCGCGCACCACGATGGCGTCCTTGCCGACCAGGTCGATACGGCTGACATGGCTGTCGAGGTTGACGCGCACGCACGGCCATTTCAGGCGGGCGGCAACCTGTTCGATATGGGTCGACTTGCCGGTGCCGTGATAGCCGGAGACCATGACGCGGCGGTTATGCGCGAAGCCGGCGAGAATGGCGAGCGTGGTATCGCGGTCGAACAGATAGTCGGGGTCGAGATCGGGCACATAGGGATCGTCCGTCGAATAGGCGGGAACGGTCAGGTCGACGTCAATGCCGAATGTCTCGCGAACCGAAACCGTTGTGTCCGGTCCGTTGGAATAGTCCAGTTCAATCTTGCTCATCATGTCTCCAGCGCGGCCTTTCAAAAAAGCCGCTCAAACGTCTGTGCTGCTTCTCGATCAATAGCGGTCTAGCAGAAGCCGGCCTGCTTTAACAATTGGTATGCTTGCACCACGGAGCGAAAAGTTTCCTCCGAACCGCGATCGCCGCCATTGGCATCGGGGTGGTGCTTCTTGACCAGTGCCTTGTACTGTTTCTTGATGTCGTCCGGGCTTGCTTCGCCGGTCAGCCCCAGCGTGTCGAAGGCCTTCGACTCAAGCGTCTTGAGCTTTCGCTGATGCCGCGGGCGTTTGGGTGCGCCGCTCTTGTCGTCATCGACAAAGCCGAAGGGGTCGCGCATGTGCGAAAATGACGCGGTGCTGCCGGCTTTTTTCGAGCCGTTGATCGGCGTCTTGCGCGCATCGCCATTGACGCCGACCGTCCAGGTCGGGCGATGGCCGGTCAGCGCTTCCTTCTGGTAGCGGGCGATTTCGCCGTCGGACAGGCCATCGAAATAATTGTAGCCCTTGTTGTAGGCCTTCACATGCTCGAAGCAGAACATGAAGAACTGCCCCTCGGCATTGCGGCCCACAGGCGCGCGGTGCTTGGCGGGCTTGTTGCAGCCGTCCCACTGGCAGATAGCGGCAGCGGATTCCGCCTCGGTCTTGGCCGATGCCGGGCGCTTGCGCTTCGTGCGGAGACGATCGAAATATTTGGAGTCAAGATTCATGGTGCTTGATTATGACCTTGTGGCCCCGTCACAACAAGAATTGACAACGGGATTTCTTACTGGCTTCCTGAACCGTTAACGCGCAAAGCGCGAAGCAGGGACAGAAATCAGGAGCAGACAGTGTCGTCAACCGCCGAAATCGAAAACAGGCTGAAAAGCCTTTTCAACCCCGAACGGCTGGTGCTGATGGACGAAAGTGCCCGGCATGCCAGCCACTATCATGAGCCGAACGCCCCCGAAGTCACCCATTTAAGGATTCGGATCGTGTCCGGCAAGTTCGAAGGGTTAAGCCGTGTTGCACGTCATCGTGCCGTCAATGAGGCACTGGCCGGTGAAATCGCCGACGGTTTGCACGCGCTGGCCATCGAGGCGGCAGCACCGGGCGAGAAAACGCGTTGGTAAGGGGCGGCTTTCCGGTTGAGGACTGCTGATGAGCTGCGCGGTCCGGAGGTTCGTGTCGCCCTCCGCCCCATCCACATGGGTCATACCCGGGCTTGACCCGGGTATCGATTCCGTCCAAGGTCTCTGGCGGCAGGGCTGATTTACTGACCTGCATCGTGTGGCTCTGGATCCTCCGGTCAAGCCGGAGGATGACGCGGAGTGCGGGGATGGGTTTGTCGACACACCGAGGCGTCTTGCCGCACGACTTTTAACGCTCACTCCGCTGGCGACGTTGCCGTTTCTGTTGCCCCATCCATATGGGTCATACCCGGGCTTGACCCGGGTATCCATTCCGTTCAAGGCCTCCGGCGGCAGGGCTGATTTACTGACCTGCATCGTGTGGCTCTGAATCCTCCGGTCAAGCCGGAGGATGACGCGGAGTGTGGGGATAGGTTTGTCGACACGCCGAAGCGTCTTGCCGTTTCCCGCCTCACTCCGCCGGTGCCGTTTCTGCCGCCGCGCCCCCAAGCGGACGGATCCTGAGCTTGGTGATCCGGTTCTTTTCCCGTTTCATCACAATGAAGCGCTTGCCGTAAAAGGTGAAGGACTGGCGCTCTTCGGGGATCGTCTGGCTTTCGTGGATGACGAGGCCGGCAATCGTGGTCGCTTCCTCGTCCGGCAGCGTCCAGTCGAGCGCACGGTTGAGGTCACGGATCGGCACGGTGCCGTCCACCACGATCGAGCCGTCGGCTTCCTGCTGCACGCCGGAAATTTCCAGATCGTGCTCGTCGGAGATATCGCCGACGATTTCTTCCAGAATATCCTCAAGCGTGACGATGCCCTGTACCTCGCCATATTCGTCGACGACGACGGCGATATGCACCTTGCGGCGCAGGAAGGCGTTGAGCTGATCCTTCAGATTGGTGCTGTCGGGCACGAACCACGGCTTTTGCGCCACCTTGACGATGTCGATCGTGGAAGGGGCTGCGTGCGGTTCGGCCAGCGCCCGCGACAGGTCCTTGGAATGGACCACGCCGATAATGTTGTCGATCGAGCCGCGCCAGACTGGAAGCCGCGTATAAGGGCTTTCCAGTACCGTCTTGATGGCCACTTCCGGCGGGTCATCGGCATTGACGGCGCGCATGGCGGTACGATGGATCATCACGTCGGAGACTTCGAGTTCGCCGAGGTCGAGCACGCCGCCGAGCCGGTCGCGGTCGGCCTTGATCACCGAGCCCTCGCGGTGCAGCAGATCGACGGCGCCGCGCAATTCCTCATGCGCCGTCAGCATGCCGCCGCCCTTGGACAGGGTGACCCCGAAAATGCCGAGAATGGCGCGAACGATCATGTTGACCAGGCTCGACAGCGGGCCGATCACGAAAAATAGCACCCGCACCAGCGGGGCGACGGTCAGCGCAAAGCGGTCGGTTGCCGAGATCGCCCAGCTTTTCGGCAGCACTTCGGCAAAGACCACCAGAAGCGCGGTCATGATCAGCGTGGCGTAGGCAACGCCGTTTGCACCGAAAATTTTCAGAAACAGCGTCGTCGTCAGCGACGAAGCTAGAATATTGACCAGATTGTTGCCGATCAGCAGCGCGCCGATCAGACGGTCGCGGCGGCTGATCATCACGCTGACAAAGCCCGCGCGCCGGTCGCCCTGTTGTTCGAGCGTGTGCATGCGCGCCCGCGAAACCGCCGTCAGCGCGGTTTCAGAACCAGAAAAGAATGCGGATATGACGATCAGACCAAGAATGATGGCCATCATCAACCCGTACTCGCCGAAGAAGTGCGAAATATCGCTCATCGTCATTGGGAGTGTTTTTCCGTGAGGAAAGCCAGCACCTCCGACGACGGTACGTCATCGGCGATGAAGGATTTGCCGATGCCGTGCGTCAGAATGAAGGTCAGCTTCCCGCCCTTTACCTTTTTGTCCTGCCCGATTGCATCCATCAATATATCGGGTGAGGGAAGGCTTCCGTCAATATCGCCCAGCGTGGTCGGCAGACCGGCATCGCGCAGATGCGCTGCAACGCGATGCGCATCATCCGGGCTTGCAAGGTTCATGCGCGCGGAAAATTCATGCGCCAGCACCATGCCGATGGCAACGCCTTCGCCGTGAACGAGGCGGGCACTGTCATAGCCGGTCGCCCGCTCCAGCGCATGGCCGAATGTGTGGCCGAGGTTCAGCAGCGCCCGTGCGCCGTTTTCGTGCTCGTCGGCGGCCACAACGGCGGCCTTGGCCTCGCAGGAGCGCGCAATCGCCTCCGCCCGGTCCGTGCCGCCGGAAAAGATGGATTTCCGGTTCTTCTCCAACCAGTGGAAGAAGTCGGGCTGGTCGATCAGGCCGTATTTCACCACTTCGGCATAACCGGCGGCAAATTCGCGGGGGCTGAGCGTGTCGAGCGTATCGGTATCGGCCAGCACCAGATGCGGCTGGTGGAAGGCGCCGACGAGGTTCTTGCCCTGGCGGGTGTTGATCCCGGTCTTGCCGCCGACGGAGCTGTCGACCTGGGCCAGCAGCGAGGTCGGCACCTGGACAAAGTGCACGCCCCGGCGCACGACGGAAGCGGCAAACCCTGCCAGATCGCCGATCACGCCGCCGCCAAGCGCAATCACGGCATCAGAGCGCTCGATGCGGGCATCGAGGATGAAATCGACGGCGGTCTGGAGGTTTTCGAAGCTCTTGGTCTTCTCGCCGGCGGCAAGGGTGAGCGAAAATGTCTCGATCCCGTCGGTCTGAAGGCTTTCGGTCAGCGTGTCGAGGTAGAGCGGCGCGACATTGGTGTCGGTGATGATGGCCGCCTTGCGGCAGTCAAGCCGCGCCAGCGTTTCGCCGCCCGCACTTTGCAACAGGCCGGACCCGATCAGGATATCATAGCTGCGCTCGCCGAGATCCACGCGGACAATACGTTTGTCGGTAACCTGTCTACTCTTCACTCGTCTTTCCTCCGTCAAGGGCCGCAAGGGCCTTCAGCACGTCGCGCGTCACCGTTTCCTTGCGGACATTGCGCGACAATACGGTCATATCCGCTTCGGCATAAACCGGATAGCGCCTGTCCATCAGGTCTTTCAGCGTCTGTTTCGGGTTTTCGGTCTTCAAAAGCGGGCGGGTCTGGCGCCGCCGCACCCTGTCCCACAGGGTTTCGAGATCGGCCTTCAGCCACATCGACAGGCCGGATTGCGAAATCAGCGCGCGGTTGACCGGATTGACGAAGGCGCCGCCGCCGGTGGAGACGATGGCCGGCCCCTCCGTCAGGATGCGTTCGATGACCCGGGTTTCCAGGGCGCGGAATTCCGGCTCGCCATATTGCACGAACAGGTCGGCGATGGTCATGCGCGCGGCGGCCTCGATCTCGTGGTCGGTATCGACATAGGGCAGGTCGAGCGCGTTTGCCACCAGCTTGCCGATCGCGCTCTTGCCGGCGCCCATCAGGCCGACCAGTATCAGATTGCGGCCGGCAAGCCCGGCAAGCGCCTTTTGCCTCAGCCCGGGTTTGCCGTTATCTTGCTTTGCGTTCATAGTCCGCCCATTGTTTTCAGCCACGTATCGGCAAATGCTGGAAGGGCGTCAAGCCGGACGGTGAAGAATTCGGGCTCCGGCCCCAACAGGATAATGCCATTGGATCTTTCCGGCGCACATATCGAAGCTTTTATCGAGATGTTGAGTGCAGAGCGCGGTGCGGCCAACAACACGCTTGCCGCCTATCAGCGCGATCTTGACGACTTCCGCGACTTTCTGATCGATCGCGGCGTTGCCGCCGACGCAGCGAGTACGGCGGATATCACCGCCTATCTGGCAGAACTGGGCAAGCGTGGTTTTGCTGCAAGTTCGCAGTCGCGCCGGCTTTCGGCCCTTCGCCAGTTCTACCGGTTTCTCTATGCCGAAGGGATGCGCGAGGACGATCCGACCGGCGTCATCGATGCGCCGAAAAAGGCCCATCCCCTGCCGAAGACGCTTTCGGTTGCCGATGTCGACAAGCTTCTGGATCGCGCCAGCCTTGAGGCAGGCGAGGCGGGGCCCGGACAGTTCGAGCGCAAGCGGATGTCCGCCCTGCTTGAAACGCTCTATGCCAGCGGCATGCGGGTTTCCGAACTGGTGAGCTTGCCGGCGGCGGCGCTGAAACCCAATCAGCGTTTCCTGACCATCAGGGGAAAGGGTAACAAGGAGCGGGCGGTGCCGCTGTCGCTGCGTGCCCATGAGGCGCTGATGGCCTTCAATGCCCTGCGCAAGGCGCGCTCGGCGGGAAGCGATGATGATAATCCCCATCTTTTCGCCTCCCGGGGGGCGGACGGTCATCTTTCCCGGCAGGTGTTTGCCCGTGACCTGAAAGGCCTTGCCGCGCGGGCGGGGTTGAAAACCACCGCGATTTCGCCACATGTGCTGCGACACGCCTTTGCAAGCCATCTTCTGCAAAATGGCGCAGACCTGCGCGCGGTGCAGGAAATGCTCGGTCACTCCGATATTTCCACCACGCAGATCTATACGCATGTTCTGGAAGAACGGTTGCGGGAATTGGTGGAAATGCATCACCCCCTTGCAAAAGATGCTAAAAAACGGGAATAAGCGGCACTCAATCGTCATAAACAGCCTTTGGGCGGCGGTCCCGGGCATATTCGTTAACCCACGGAAAGTTCGACAATGTACAGCTATCTCGATTTCGAAAGGCCGATTTCCGATCTGGAAGCCAAGATTATCGAGCTGAAAAAGCTAGCCTCAGACGGCGAAAGCATCGACACCTCCGAGGAGATTGCGCGCCTTGAAACCCGTGTCAGCGAGGCGATGAACGAGATTTACGCCAAGCTGACGCCATGGCAGAAGGCGCAGGTTGCCCGCCATCCCCAGCGTCCGCATTTCGTCGATTATGCCAAGCGCCTGTTTACCGACTTCACCACCCTGGCCGGCGACCGCAATTTCGGTGAGGACGCTGCCATTCAGGCTGGTCTTGCGCGCTTTCGCGGCCGTCCCGTCGCCGTGATCGGCGAGGAAAAGGGCCACGACACCAAAAGCCGCCTGAAGCATAATTTCGGCATGCCGCGGCCGGAAGGTTACCGCAAGGCGATCCGTGTCATGGAGCTTGCCGACCGCTTCAACCTGCCGGTGATCTCCGTGGTCGATACCCAGGGCGCCTATCCCGGCGTGGGTGCCGAAGAGCGCGGCCAGGCCGAGGCGATTGCCCGTTCGACACAGATGTGTCTGAGGATCGGCGTGCCGATGATCACGCTGGTCATCGGCGAGGGCATGTCCGGCGGCGCGATTGCGATTGCAGCGGCAAACCGTGTCTACATGCTGGAACACGCGATCTATTCGGTGATTTCGCCCGAAGGCGCGGCTTCGATCCTGTGGCGCGATTCCGCCCGCGCCAAGGAAGCGGCGACCAATATGAAGATCACCGCCCGCGACCTGAAGGACTTCGGTGTGGTTGACCAGATCGTTGCCGAACCGGTCGGCGGTGCCCACCGCAATGCGGAAACGGTGATCGATGCTTCCGGCGACCAGATCGCCGATGGTCTTGCGGAATTTGACGGCATGTCGGCCGATGAGGTCCGCAATGAGCGCCGCCAGAAATTCCTCGCGATCGGACGCAATCTCTGAACTTTCGCTGTTGCCTTAAAGGTGAGAGACGTCCTGCTTGCGCCAATCGCGAGAAACGGTTAACGCTTTCTTGAAGTTTGGCTGTGCATGATGATCTTTGACGACGTGATGGCTGAGGCGTTGCGTTTTGAGGCAAAATCCGGCAGGTTCTATCCATGCGTTTGAATGTCCTGGCCCCCATGGTTTTCGCCACACTGGCGCTGACGGGCTGCAACAGCTTTTTTGACAGCACCGACTTCTCCACTGTGCAGGAGAAGATGAACTATTCGCTGCCGTCTTCCATGGTCGCCAAGATGCGCGCCCAGGACATGGACAAGCTTGCGCCGATTACGATCCGGATCTTCAAGGAAGAAGGCGTCCTCGAAATCTGGAAACAGAAGCGCGACGGCACCTATGGCGAACTCGAGAGCTACGAGATCTGCGCCTGGTCCGGCAAGCTCGGCCCGAAGAAGAAGGAAGGCGACCGTCAGGCGCCGGAAGGCTTCTATCCGCTTTCCAAGGGGCTTCTCAACCCCTATTCGCAGTACTTCCTGGCCATCAATACCGGCTATCCCAACCGCTATGACCGCGCCAACAAGCTGACCGGCTCCAACCTGATGATCCACGGGGCCTGTTCCTCGCGCGGCTGCTATTCGATGACCGACGAGCAGATCCTCGAAATATTCGCCTTTGCCCGCGACGCCTTTTCCGGCGGCCAGCAGTCGATCATGCTGCAGGCCTATCCCTTCCGGATGTCTGCGGAAAACATGGTGCGCCACCGCTACAACGAGAACTATCCCTTCTGGCAGATGCTGAAGGAAGGATACGATTATTTCGAGGTCACCAAGCAGGTCCCCGATGTCGATATCTGCAGCGGAAAATATGTCTTCAACAAGGACCCGGCCAATGGCGCCGCGCTGGCTTCCGATCAGGCCTGCCCGGTGCTCGCCTCCAATATTCCCTCGCAGCACATGATGGCGCTGGCCGAATACCGCACCGATTACCAGGACGCTTTCGACAAGGCGCTGGCGGAAAACGACGACAAGGTCTGGGTCGATCCGAGCGAAGCCGAGCGCAAGGCGCTTGTCGCCGACCAGCGCAAAGACCCGACCGATCCGCTCTACCAGCCCACGGGTTCGTCGCTGGAAGCCGGACGTTATGTCTCGATCGAGAAATACCGCCTGACCAAATACGGGCCACTGGAAACGCCGGTTGAAATCGATACGGTGACCCAGACGGCAGCCATTCCCGATGTGCCGACCGATCTGCCGGCGGCGTCCAATGTGCCGATCCCGCAGCGAAGCCCGATGGCGGCTTATGCGGAGCCTGCACCGCAGCCGAAGGCGGACAAGCCGTTCTGGAAGTTCTGGTGACCCCGGCAGGGCACGCTTTCGAAACCTACGATCTTCGCGGGCTGAAATGCCCCTTGCCGGCACTCAAGGCCGAAAAACGCCTTGCAGCCCTTGCTCCGGGTGCATTGCTTGCCGTGGAGACCAGTGATCCGCTGGCCGTCATCGACATTCCGCATCTGTGCAATGAGCGCGGCCACAGACTGATCTCCACCGAGGAGACAGACGCGGGCCATCGTTTCGTTATCGCGCGGGGCTGAAACGCTCTATGCCTTGAAGCCGAAGGCCGAAAGCGGGTTGTCATCGAGCGCGGCCCGGTCGGGCCGGTCGATGCCGGGGCGGTCGAGATAGGTTTCGAAAAGCTCCCGCACGACCGTTTCCGGAAGATCGCGCGTGATCACTACCAGCCGGGTTTGCTGGTTTTCCGCACCGCTTTGCGCTGCAAGCCGGCTTGGTGGGTAGACCATGTCCCGCACCCCGTGAACCACCAGCGGCCGGTCATCGCCGGAAAGCGCGACAACACCCTTCAGACGCAGGAGATTGTCGCCATATTCGGCGGCAAGCCGGTGCTGAAACGCCTCGATGGCCGCCGGCGACGCCACCCTGCCGGCGGTGAGCGCGAAGGCGCGGATGTGTTCGCCATGGCGATTGACGTCATGATGGTGGTGATGGCTGTGCTGATGGTCTTCTGCCGCAAGCCATTCGCCGACAGACGGCGCCTTGCGGGCCGGGTCGAACAGGCCCGTCACCAGAAGAGCAGGCCCGGACGCAGGCGCATCGGCAACATCGATGATCTCGGCCATCGGGTTGAGGCGTTCCAGCGTTCTGACGAGATCGTCACGATCCGCGGACGCCGCCAGATCGGTCTTGGTGGTCACCAGCCGGTCGGCGACGGCGGCCTGGCGCACGGCCTCGTCATGGCGGGCCAGCGTATCGGCGCCGGTCAGCGCATCAACCAGGGTCACGACACCATCGATGCGAAACGCCATGGCGATGGCCGGATGAGCCATGATCGCCAGCAGAACCGGAACCGGATCGGCCAGGCCGGTGGTTTCGATGATGACCCGGCTGACCGGTTTCACCTTTTCCGTCTGGATCCGGTCGAGCAGGTCGGCAAGGGTGTCGATCAGTTCACCGCGCACCGTGCAGCACAGGCATCCGTTGGACAGCTCGATGATCGAATCTGAAGAGCCTTGCACCAGAAGGTGATCGATGCCGACCTCACCGAACTCGTTGATGATGACTGCGGCATCACTCAGCGCGGGGTCTTGCAGAAGCCGGTTCAGGAGCGTCGACTTGCCGGCGCCAAGGAAGCCGGTGACGATCGAAACGGGAATGGGGGCAGGGGGCATGTACATGGATGGCGCTACTGGACGGGCCGGGCATAGGGCAGCGGCACGGTTTTCAGATCATCGAGCGTGCTTGCCGCCATTTCCGTATCGTTGGGCAGGCGATAGGCATCGACCGTGGCAAAGTCTTTCGAAAGCGGCTTCAGATAGGGCGAGGAAAACATCAGATTACCGTCGTCATCCCGCAGGATGACCCGGTTCTGGACCGCTTCGGCGCTGCAAATCGCGCTGGTGACGTCGGTAACCGGCCTGTCCGGCGCCGGTGGCGGCAGATAGCTGTCCAGTCTCGGGCCGTTGCGCTCGGTTGCCGTCAGCCCGCGTTGCAGCAGTTCGGCGGCCTTTTCGGCCCGGGCGGGAACGCTCGGTGCGCCAAAGGCGACAACGACGACTTCGCGGCCTTTGCGCTTGGCAAAAGACACCTGATTATAGCCCGAGGCGCAGACGAAACCGGTCTTCATGCCGATGGCACCGTCGAAATTACCGATCAGGAGATTGGTGTTCCGGTATTTTCCGCTATCGGTGGCAATGCCGGGAATGTCGAAATAATCGAGATATTCCGGAAAGGTCTTTTCAATCGCGATGGCCAGCACGGCCATGTCGCGGGCCGTGGTATGCTGGCCGGGTTGCGGATCGCTCATCGAGTTCATGCCGTTGGCGTTGACGAAATGCGTATCCGTCATGCCGAGCCTTTTGGCGGTGTTGTTCATCCGGTCGATGAAGGCCTGCCGTCCGCCGACAGCGTGTTCGGCGACAGCGCGGGCAGCATCATTTGCCGAATGCACCAGCATCATCTTGAGCGCATTGTCGACGGTCACCCTGGTGCCGGGGGCGAAGTACATTTTCGAGGCCGGTTCGTTGGCCGCCGCCGCCGAGAATGTGATCGTCGCCTCGGGATCGAGCCGCCCGGCCTTCATGTCCTCAAACACCAGATAGGCCGTCATCAGCTTGGCGAGCGAGGCCGGATACCAGCGTTTGAACGGTTCATCGGCGGCGAGCACGCGCTCCGTCCGGGCATCGACAATGATATAGGGGTTGGCAGAGGCTTTCCCCGCAGCGCCGCACATCGCAAGCGTGGTGGTGACGATCCATAAAGCGATCAGGGCGCTCAGCCGTCCGTGCGCGGGTCTTGACGGTATCATTTGAAACACGAAGCTTCTCCACTTGCCTGATGCTTCTTATCGATATACCCCTTGAAAGGCAAAATCCTTGTGTGCGGATATGTCCGATCCCACATCTATTAGCGTCTTTTACAATGAATTTCGAAAATTTTCAGGGGTATGCTTAATGCCGGTGTTGAACAGTGCCGCAGAACTTCAGGATGAAGCCACGAAATGGCGGCGGTTTCTCCACCAGCATCCCGAACTCCTTTATGACGTTGTCGATACGGCGGCGTTCATTGCCGACAAATTGCGGTCTTTCGGTGTCGATGAGGTCGTCGAGGGCGTCGGCGGGATCGGTGTTGTCGGGGTGATCCGCGGCAATCGCGCCGGTGATCGCACGATCGGGCTTCGTGCCGATATGGATGCCCTGCCGATTGCCGAGCAGAGCGGCAAGGAATGGGCCTCGAAAACGGACGGCAAGATGCATGCCTGTGGCCATGACGGGCATATGGCGATGCTTCTGGGGGCTGCAAACCTTCTGGCCGAAAACCGCAACTTCGCCGGCACTGTGGTGCTGATCTTCCAGCCGGCAGAGGAAGGCGGGGCCGGTGGCAAGGCGATGATCGACGACGGTCTGATGGAGCGTTTTGCGATTGCCGAGGTCTATGGCATGCACAACTTCCCCGGCCGGCCGGTCGGCACCTTTGCCATCCGTCCGGGGCCGATCATGGCTGCGACCGATGAATTCCGGATTGTGATCAAGGGCGATGGCGGGCATGCCGCACAACCGCAAAAATCGGTCGATCCGATCGTGATCGGCAGCCAGATTGTCAATGCGGTCCAGACCATTGTCTCGCGCAATGCCGATCCGGTGGGCGCGCTGGTGGTCTCGATCACGGAGTTCCATGCGGGCTTTGCCCACAATATCATCCCCGGCGAGGCCGAGCTTGGCGGAACCGTGCGTTCCTTTACGCCCGAACACCGCGATCTCGCCGAGCGGCGGATCAAGGCGATTGCCGAAATGACGGCCGTTTCCCATGGCGGCGTGGCGGAAGTGAGCTATGTCCGCAACTATCCGCCGACGGTCAATCACCCGGAAGAAACGCGCCATGCCATTGCCGCCGCGCAAACCGTGGCGGGTGACGAGGCCGTCGACAAGGAATTTGCGCCGTGGACCGCAGCAGAGGATTTTTCCTACATGCTGGAAGCGCGCCCGGGCGCTTTCATCCTGATGGGTAACGGCAGCACGGCCGAGCTTCACAATGCCGAATATGATTTCAACGACGCGGCTTTGCCCTACGGCATTTCCTATTGGGTCCGCCTTGTTGAAACGCGACTTGCCGAATAAGCATCTCGCTGCATTCGTGCAAATCAGGGCTTTTCATCAAGCCCTCGCTTTTGTATTGAGAGGCGAGTGGTCCCGTAGCTCAGCAGGATAGAGCATCAGATTCCTAATCTGAGGGTCACGCGTTCGAATCGCGTCGGGATCACCAACAAAATCAATAAGTTAGATAGTGTTTGCGTCGGTTTTCTTATCGTCTGATTTCACAGGGGATTGTCGTTTATTTTCAACGGTTTTCTGGAAATGTTGGCAATTTGATGCGACATAGATGCGACATACAGCACGTTCTTTGTGCTGCTTTTGTTCTTGCTAGCGCGGCGAATCATCTGGCTGGCTCTACGACAATGTGCGTTCTGCAAGGCATGCCCAAACCAGCTTTCGTGTATTTAGTTTTAAATGAAGTATAATATTTTCTGTCATCCGTCACCTTTGTTGGCTTCTTCGGTTGTTACGGTTGTTACGGTTGTTACGGTTGTTACGGTTGTTACGGTTGTTGCGATTGTTACGGTGCCGCTTGCTTTTTGATTGTGTGGCCTTCCAAGTATCGTGGGTAATAAAGTGTGCGAGTCGCTCGCGCGCATGCTCTATCTGTAGGTCCGTGCGGCTCATCGCTTGTATCATTCGAAAATATCGTTGAGCAGCTGATTTTGCTGCCGCTTTCTGTTTGTGCTTCAGTAACGTTGAAACATGGTTGTTGGCCAAAGTTACAATCGGGTAAAAGTCGGCTTGAAGATTCGGTGAAGCATGCAAGTCCTCCAGTGTTTCCACGGCATCGCCGATCAGTGCTAAAGTCACGGCGTCGTATACAGGTCGGTCGTGCGCTACCCTCAATTGCAGATCTGCTAAAGCGTGTACCGCAAAAACGTTTCCAGGATAGGCTGCGATCGACTTTTGTAGTGCATCCAAAGCGCGTTCAAGTTCACCGAACATGGCCAAGTATTGGCCGAACTGAAGCCAAAAATGACCGTCAAGCTGGAATTCAATCTCGAAGCTTTCATAGGCCCTCAAGCCTTCTTCGATCTCGTTTCGTCGCCGTGCCAATTCGCCGATAAAATTGTGATTTAATAAAAACTTGAAAAGTATGCCATCCAATCTACTGACGTTTTTTACAATCGGTATGGAGTATTTTGTATAAGTCCTGAGTATTTCTACTTCTGCATTCATTACATCTTTAAAAGATGCAACATTATCTAATATATGCCTAACGTATAGTTCATGTCTTGCGACAAGGCGTCCGGCATTATCGATGCTAACAATACCTTCCAGTTGACGTAGTGCTTCTTCAAACGACAGGGATTCTCTACGTTTTCGGTATGCCTCTCGAGCTGTTGTCTGATGAATCCCTGTGCGGGCCATAGTTGCCAGGCCCGCAATCAAGAACAGGAACTTTGCATCTCGGTCGGGTAGGTTCTCATATTCCTGAGTTATAACGTTTGTGAACTTTTCGGAAGAAGTAGTCTCCTTTAGAGCGATTAGCAGCTGCTCTTGAGATGATGCGAGTCGCCGTTCACGTTCCCTTGGCGCCATTTTAAGGAATTTAGGTGACGGAACGTATTGCAGCAGCCTTTGGATTAACGCCGCATAGTCTTTCCTTACAAATCTTTGGAACTGAAAAGCGGCTGTAAAATCACCAACACGCCTTTCGATATGGTGTCGCCATTCGCTCGACCTCGCACTTGTCACCAGAGTAAATTTGCCACGTGGAAATGCGAGGACATCCTCTCGGAGCGCGTCACCATACAGGAATGCATCGCCGACATAGATGATTGCGCCACCGTCGGGATGCAAACGAGAGATTAGTTCGAGCGATGCACGAAGCGATTTGACATCGCATTTTAGCTCATAGATTGCGGCGTCGTCGTTTTCGCGGAGGTATTTTAGGAGAGATTGGATAATAGCGGTCGTTTTTCCGCTGCCCGATTGGCCATAAACCAAGAAAATTCTTTCTCTTTCTTCTATGGCCTTTTTCAGGTTTTGGTAGAGAAAATCGGTGGATTTCAACCAAACTGGGACATTACTAGCACAGAGCTTCCAGCTAGGCGAACCTCCTTCGAGAAAATCTCTTGCTGTCTGCTTTAGATTTAGATTTGTGAGGCTATCTGCCGCTTTCTTAGTGCCATTCCAAGTGTGAATAATAATGTCATTAGCTGTATTAATTTCATCGCTCGTAACATCTATTCTTGTTGAAATTTCATTGGTGAATGCGTTTTTTCGTTTGCTTATTTCTTCGGGGCTTGACGATGCACCAATAGTCGAACCCAGCCAGCTGACAAAATCAGCAAGAGTTCCTGGGATGACTACGATACCACGCGCCTCATATGCTGCCTTTTGTAGAGCGGTGAATTCATCAGGAGTGACTAAGAAAGCTGTACCCAATGAAGTGTTTTGATGGGGGCGTGCGCGATCAAGTTCTGCGGAAAGAATTGGCTCTTTGAGTGTGCTACCAATGAATATTGGTACGTGCGCTGCATAGTCGGATGCAGCCTGCCGATACCAGTCGTGCTTGTCTTGATTAAGTCTTCGGTTATATTCAGATTGGCTGAATATCAATCCATGCTCAGGCTTGGCGGCTTCGCCGTGAAGATGTACTACATGAACGTATTCTATGCCGCCATCCAGGGCAACTCTATCAATTATTCCATTATAATAGTGTCGAGTCTGTGTGGAGTATCTTATGTTTTCTATGGAGTCGTCGATATTCCATGTATAAACACGCTTCCAGCTATACTTGAATAGATTATTTAATTCGGTGGATGGCTTTATTTTTAAATATTCTTTCGCGAAAAATTGTTCGAGCCTTGGTTGTCCGATAGTTGGAAGGGTTGCCTGAATGACATCGGGCAAATCTTCGTTTTCGTAGGGCAGCCCCCCCATCTCAGCAAGTGCTGCGGCGAGCGCTCTACCCTGCTTGACATTTTCCCCTTGGGCGTTTTTGGATGTCGCCGTCGATCCAGCGCCGAGCAACAAAACCGCATCGCCTTCCTTGACCGCTTTTCCAAGGATATTTTGATCTTTTTCGCTTATTTTCACCGGACGCCTCTCCAAACATTCTAGCGTTACTAGTAGAGGCATATTTAGAGATTGGCCATAGCAGAGTACTGTTCGAACAATATCTCTGAGTATGGGACTGCGAAAATAAGTCCGAGTGGCAACAGCTTGTCGAAAAGCGCCGCTGCTGGATGGTATTGGTTCTGTCGCTCGTTCCAATGGGTGTGAGACCTACCCAGCTGCATCTGCTCCCACTTCTGTTTCCGCCTCGGCCTCTCAAAGTCCGCCTTGATGGAGCGCTCGAGGCAAGAAATAGGAATTCGTCTTTGCCGGCATAAGCGCGGTTCTGCAGCGGCAGCAAGTGGGGGCCTCACTGGCTTGAGATTCTAAGAGTTTTCGGCCCGAGATAGGTCACGCGCAAAGTGCTGAAAGAAGCGGCTATGAGACTTGCTCGGCCTGGACGATGTGTCGCATTCCTTGCATTTCATTAGCACCGCGCGGAACTTGGGGCCTGCCGCCTTCAAGTAGCTGGAGCGAGCGCTCCGCCGCGCGTGGCGAAAAATAGCCTGTCACACTTTATTGACCGGGTTTGAACATCTTTTGCAACAGCCTCGCACGTTTCCGTGCCGCTGGACTTTTAACTTTGGATATCAACCACTGCGCTGAGGATTGCTATGCTGATGCTAACCCGTCTTTTCCCGTTGTGCGACTCTCTCAAAAATACGCCATCTCCTCCGACCATTCGTCGCTGTCATAAACGGACAGGCTGCTTTCCCCGGCAGCGGCACGGCTGATGGCCATGGCAGCGGCGACCGCGCCGTCAATGCGGTCCTTGCTCTTGCCCTTGTGGAAGGCCTTGTTGCCCGCTGCATCGGTGTGAATGGCGATGTTTTCAAAATTCCAGCGTAGCACCGGATGCCCGCCATGGACGAGGCGACGGCCGAGAATGGCGCGTTCGAGTTCCTTGATCGCCGGTGCCATGGTCACCCAGCCTTGGCGCATTTCAACGGCGGGGAAGCCGTCTTCCTGTAGGTTGTTCAGCATATTGCGGGCCATGTGCGGGTCGAAGGCGATTTCGTGCACATCGAAACGGGCGCAAAGCTCGCGAATGTGATCCTCGACAATCCGGTAATCGATCACCTCGCCGGGTGTCGGAATGATATGGCCCTGTTCGGCCCATTCGGGATAGGGAACGCCGTCACGGTCGGCACGGCCGCGCAGATTGTCCTCCGGGCAGAAGAACCATGGATGGACGATGTAGCCGTCGCCATTGCGCCATGCGGCCACCACGGCGGTCAGGTCGCTGACCGCTGAGAGATCAACGCCGATCCAGCACGGTTGATCTTCCATCTCGTCTGGATCGACGGGGAAGCTGCCTTCATCATAGATCAGCATATCGACAAACGGGTCGGCGGAGTGATCCAGCCAGACATTGAGATGAAGCTGGCGGAAGGCCTCGCGTTCACCGGGGCGCTCCTGTGCCTCGCGGGCAAGCTGGCGCAATCCATCGATATCGGGGAAGCCATCGGCAAGGCCGGGGTTGGCCCGGTACCAGTGTGCTTCATCGCGCCAGTCGGCATCGCGCGGGGTTTCAAACAGGATCGGAAGCGTGCCGGGATCATCGATCTCACCACGGGCGACCTTGCGGGCATAGTCGTAAAAGTCGGCGGCAACATTCTCGCTGCCGCGTCCGGCCGTCGAGATCACCATCAAAAGCGATCCTGGCACTTTCGTAAGCCCCGTGCGCACCACGTCCCATAGTTCCCGTTTCTTCCACGCATGCAGCTCGTCCACGAGGGCAAACATCGGCGTGCGGCCGTGTTGCGTGCCTGCATCGGCAGAAATCGCTTCCAGAAAGGCATTGCTGCGCGGCGCTGTCAGCCGGTTCTTGCTGTCGGTGAGCTTCAGGCGGCTTTCCGCCTTCGGGATCGCCCGGACAATGCCGATGGCTTCATCATAGGCGATACGCGCCTGCTTGCGGTCGGATGCGGCAAAGATCGCCTCGCCACCGGGCACGGCTTCCGGGCCGATGGTATGGAGAAGGCCAAGGGCTGCGCCCAGCGAGGTCTTGCGGTTACCGCGCGGCAGAAGCATCGCGACATTGCGCACCGTCCGGCGGCCATTGGCATCGCACGGGCCATAGATGCGCCGGACAATCCGCTCCTGCCATTCGGTCAGGTCGAAGGCATGGCCGGGAAGCCGTGACTTCGGGTGTCGGAGCATGCGCAGGAACTGCACCGCCCTTTCGCCATAGCCGAACGGATCGGGGATCTCGGAACCGTCATAGATCCAGTCAGGGTAAGCATCAGAAACTGAAGAGGCCGAACTGGTCACTGTCATCATCCTTTTCCTGTTTCATGCCGGAGCGGGCGCGGGAGGCCGGTGTCAGGCCAAGTTCGGCCGATAGCCGGACAATGACCGCCTGAGACTTGCCGAGAAGGCTGCTGGCGGGGTTTTGCTTCAAACTGCCGTCGGATGCCCGCACCACCGCCCCATGCTCGTCTATGGCCTTCTGTGCCTGCCGTTCGTTCCACTTGGCGCGGATATAGGTTTCCACTGTGCCCAACATGGCTTCGTTCAGGATTTCCCGTTCGGTGAGATCGCTCACCACCGTATCCCATTCGCCGGTCATGGCCTCCGGCAGGCTCGCGGGCATGGGCGGGGCTTCGGTGAAGGCGTCTTCCAGCGCATGGGGTGCAGCTTTCGGGCCGCGTGTTGTGCCCATGGTCAAAAGCTCCAGTTGCGGTATTCGTTGACGATCTCGCGCACGCCAAGCGGCACATAGCGCGGGCTGGCATCGATCAGCACGGCATCGCGGTTGGCGTACCAATGGCCGGTCAGCATCAGCACGGCCTGTTGCAAAGAGGCCGGGATCGGGTCTTGGCCCTCGCCCTCATTCCCAAAGGTCTTTTCAATGCGAAAGCCCAGAAGCCGTTCAATATGGTTCTGGGCTGCAATCAGCTGGTTTTCGATCAGCGCGTCGTCATCGTCAAAATCGACACGCAGGTGAAGCTTTGCCTGTTCAAGGCTCACGATAGCCATCGCCTTTCCTTTCTGAGGGAGCGGATTTAAGAGGTGTTCTATGGAGATTGACTGGACACAGTTCAGGCAGGTTGCGCAGATGACGGTGGATGCGTCCGGCCGCATGACGTTCGAGGTGAACGATCCTGAGGCGGCAAAGCTGGAACAGGTTCTCTATGTTTGGCAGAGCCATACCGGCCAGATTTTGCGGTTTGGGACCACCAAGTCCCCTGTCAGCAGCAGGCTTCGACAATACCCGAACCACATCAACCGCAGTCTGGCAGGCCTGAAGAGCCCAACGCCCGAATGGGAAGCGAAAGCCTGGGTGGACTATGCCAATAAGGGGCCGGTGGTTGCCCTCGTTCACCAGCCGCCTCAGATCAATTCGGTGATCGGCCCGATCAGACCCTACCTCGATCTGGAACGCGAACTGATCGCTGCCTTCAAGCCGCCGCTCAACAGAAGTCATCGCTGAGCCTTCCGCATCCGCCGTTCTTCCGCCTGTTTGGCGCTGTTGTGGCAGGGCGTACAAAGCGGCTGCCAGTTTGCCTTGTCCCAGAAGAGATCGTGATTGCCCTTGTGCGGGCGGATATGATCGACAAGGGCGGCCGGTGAACCACAGCGGACGCAGACGGGATGCGCTGCCAGATACGCCTTGCTTTCCCGCTGCCATTCGGCGGTATAGCCGCGCTGCCGTGCGGATGGCCGCTTGGCATCGAACCGGGCCTTGCGGTCCCGGTTCTGCTTGGCAACGCGCTCACAGCGCATGCCGCTGTCATGAAGCTTTCCGCAATAGCCGCAAACGCGCGCACCTTTCTTCGGCATGTCTGTCTCTCCGGGTGGTGGATGAATGAAGTGCGGCCGTGTCACCTTGAACCGTACGTCAACGCCAGGAAACGAGCAGCGCCGGGGGTGGCAGGTGACTTTTCGTTGTTCGGCGGGCCGCGTCGCCGTCAAAGAACCCCCCGTTAGTGAACCGGCCGCGTCGATGCGCTGCCGAGAATGAGAATGGCGGCAACAGCGATCGAGGTGCCACTGTTCTTCGCCAGGTGAAGCCGCAGGAAGCGCCTGTAGCCGCGATAGCCGATGCTGGTCATGCTATCGGCTTCAAGGCTTTCCGGCGTGTTGCTGTCGAGCTGATCGGCAGCAACGGCGCTGAAGTCTTCGCCGTCGTCGCTTTCTTCCAGCGTGGCAGTAAAATCGCCATCGCCTTCAACGCCGCCGGTGCCAATGATCACGGCCGCACTGTCAAAGCCCTGAAGGTCGATGACCGGGCCGTCTTGCGTGGCGGTTGCAATGCCGGGTGTCAGGGCCGTGCGAACGGCAATGTTGTTTGCGAGATCGCGCATGGGAATGTCCTTTCGGTGTTTGGCTTACTTCGTGGCCATCTTCAGCTTGCGGAAGCGGGCCGCCTGCAGAACCTTGCCGCCCACGCGCCTTGTGGCGTGAATGCGGGTCAGGCCGGAGGTTGCCAGCAGGTAGGGATTGACGAGGACGGACAGGCCGATGCGGTCGACGATGCGATAGGCCGAGAAGTCGCCATAGATGATCGGAAAGGCGTTTTCCTCGATGCCGGGCATGTCGGTCATCTCGACAACGGGACGACCCAGCAGTGTTTCCGGCTGGCCTTCCTGATAGCTGGATTGCCAGAGAAAGCGGCCGTCACCATCCTTCAGCGTGCGCAGACGGCCAAGCGTGGTGCCATTCATCGCCCATACGCCGCGATTGCGATAGGTCGCAGGCAGCGAATAGAGAAGCGCAATCAGTGCGGCCGGGTCGATATTGGCGGCATGGCCATTGGCAAGCGGCCGGATATCGGCATTGGTCATGAAGCCTTCGGGCTGAAGCACGCCATTGCCGTTGACGAATGCCGCCCCTTCCTTGACGCCAAAGTCTTCCGACAAGGCCAGATTGACTTCCGCCTCAGCCTGTCCGGCGCTGTCGGCCAGAAGCTGGTTGGAGACATCGACATAAGTCTTCAGCTCTTTCACCGGGATTTCCGCCTGTCCGAAGCCCGGCTGTGATTCCTGCTGTTCCTGGGTCTCGCCGCCCCATGTGGCATTGGTGATGCCGGTGCGCTTCGGATAGATCACCGAAGCCCCGCCGGTCGAAGACACGGTGGCAACGGAGCGAACCGGCGAGAACTCGTAAAGATCGCGGATGAACTCATTGGCCATTTCGGCCGGGGCCAGATAGCCGCCGCCGGGATCGGAGGAAACCGTCAGCGCCTTGCGCTCTTCCGAGGGCATGGCATCGCCACGGGTGAGATAGGCGGCAAAGGCCTTGCGCTCTTCGCTGATATCGTCATGGCCGGAACCGCCAAAGCCGCCATCGGGGCGGTTGGCTTTGGTCTCAAGCGCCTTCAGCCGGTCTTCGAGCTTGTCGGAACCGGCCTTTGCCTCGACGGCCTTCAGGCGTTCGTCCACCGTGCGGGTGAGGTCTTCCAGCGCCTTGTTGACGATACCGGCCGGATCGTCCTCTCCGCCGGTTTTGGTGATGATCTGCGCCGAACCGTTCAGCGCTTGCATGTGAAGGTGTTTCATTTGCTTACCTTTTGAGATGCGCCGTAGCGCGGTTGAGGGCTTCGGCCAGAGACAAAGCCCGGATGGCGTGTTTGGCGCTTGCAACATGTGCGCCGGGATGCATGGGAACCGTCACAAGGCTGACCTCAATCAGCTCAAGCGCGGTGATGGTGCGGCCGCCGCCTTTGCGGGGCGCTGCCTTGCGGGTGACAAAGCCGACCGAAAGCCCGCGCACCGCGCCGGCCTTCACCAGTGCATGGACTTCGCGGGCGCGGGTGAGATCGTTCACCAGAAGCGAACCCTTGACCTTCAGCCCGTCGGCCTCTTCGAAGGCGTCCGTCCATGTGCCGACCGGATCGCCGTGGTCATGGGCAAACAGCATCGGCAGCGGCAGGGAGATGCCAGCAAACGCGCCTTTCTCGATCACGTCGCCAACGCGATCAGGCGCACCGAAGGGCCATGCCAGCCCCTCGATTGCGCCGCTGTCGTCGGGGACAGCCAGTTTGGTTTCGATGAAGAAGCGTTCCATGGTTCAAACGTCTCCCTTGCCGGTCGCTTCAGGCTTGGCAGCCTCAGTGTCGGCATCGGTGTTGATATGCGGGTTGGAAAAGGCTTCGCCGCCCTCGTAAGGCGGCAGGTCCAGCCAGTGGCGGCCTTCATTGGCGTTGAGAACGCGCGAAGCAATCAGCGAGGAAATCGCCGTGGCTCGGTGTGTCAGGTCCGCGCGGGTCAGGTCGTCACGGTCGAAGACAAGGCGATAGTCGGCGCGTTCGTCAGCCGTGAACAGCGCCACGCGGAAAGCGCCCTCAAGGGCGCGCAGCCAAGGCTCCAGCGTATAGGACAGGAATTCCTTGCCCATCTGCTCGGAGTTTGACCATGTAGCCCGCTCAAGGTCGTAGATCATCGACGGCGGCACACGAAAACCACGGGCGATTTCGAGGATCTGGAATTTGCGGTTTTCCAGAAACTGCGCATCGGTGGAATTGAAGGTGATCGGGCGGAAGGTCGCACCATCCCAGAGGATCGCCGTGCGGCCGGAATTGTCCGTGCCCTCATGCGCCTTGCGCCAAGCGACGGACATTTTCTTGAGGCCTTCGTCCCCCAGCCCCTTTGCCATTTCGATCACACCGGACGGGCGCGCGCCATTGCGAAACAGCTTGCGGGCATGGGTTTCCATGTCCTTCGCCGTGCCGATAGCGTCGGCTGCCAGAGACAGGCACGACCGGCCGAACGGGCCGCGCAGGTAGATCACGTTGCCGGCATCTTCCGGGCGGTTGTTGATGCGAAAGCGCGGCTCGCTGCGGCCATCGGTGGAAAAATCCACCGTCACATGCGACGGCTCGTAACGGATAATCTCGCGGACTTCACCGCCGACACGATTGATCCAGGCCACCGCGCCCCGGTCATGGGTCAGGGCCGTTGCGACAAGATCGCGGATCAGCTCGAAGGTTGAGGTCCAGTCATTCGGCCGGTCGGCCAGAAGTTTCGAGACCGGGTGCGTGGCATCCGGCGTCCATATCGTACCCTCGCGCCGTTCCACCCGGATATCGAGCGTTGCGCAGGCTTCGGAAATCAGGCGGATGGCGCTTTGAACGGCAGGAACCGTCAACGCCACCGCAAGCGAAACGCCAGAGCCGGACCCCGTGCTGCCGGTAAACAGCGCAAGCTCTGCCTCAGTCGGTTCGGAAAGGGATTTCTGTTCGGTTTTGGAAAATGGCCATATCTTCATAGGCCGGGAGAATAAAATAAACGCGCGATATTTTAAATATATCGTTTATTTTCAATAGCTTAAATAGACTTCCAATTACTCCAAACACATACAAACGAATGTCACCGATGCCCACGCATTGCATGAAAAAAATCGAGAATTAAGAAGAAACATCGCAACAAAGTGGTCCCAATCATATCAACTATTTGTTTTAAAACATATTTTCTCTCTAATTAGGAAAAATCACGCGCAAACCTACCCGCGCCGGTCCCGCAAAACGGCCAAAAGTTTAAGACCACCCCCGGCCCTCAGCTTCGCGGTTTCGTCGACGTTCAGAATCTTCGAGAAACTGCCTGCAAAATCACCCGACCCAGCCGCTCGTTGCGGTATCAAGCAAACTCTCATGGTTTCGCTACCGTCGGTCATCTCGATGTTATCCTGCGCACGTTGCTCGCTTCACCGATAGCCTGTTCGTTCAACGCGGCCTTGAGGCGCGCAAGAAAGCGGTCAAAGCCTTTCGGGCCGCAATCGGGGAAGTGAACCAGTTGACCTTGCGCAGGCGGCAGCGGCCAACCTTTATTGCGATAAACCGCCGACCATTGACGCCATAGGCGGTTGTCTTCCGATGCCGCAACAGGCTCCATCTCATAAGCCAGATCATCGAAAGTATCTGCCCAGCGTTCGGGGTTGCCGAGGTTATCGTAGACGTTCGGCCAGCCATGCTGCGCCTGATGATCCATCAGCCATTCTGGTCGTGGATCTCTTCGAACGATTGGCGGTGGTGGTGGCAACGGTCCCGGTCCCTTGATCAGGACAGACAGCACAGCAACGGCCGCTGCCGCAGGTGTGATGCGCTGAACGTCCAGCTCGCTCCCTTCCTCCCGAGCCTTCTGCCGGTCGGCTGGGTGCAGCGTTTGCGGTGTCGGTTCGTTTTCCGTCTGAGTGCCTATATCATAGATTTCATTCAAAGATTTATTCAAAGAGGTTTGGGGGACACATACGTCCACCCCAGAAGGACGCTCATGTCCTCCCTGAGGGACACCAGTGTCCACCCCAGAAGCCTTCAAACCATCGCTATCCGTCAAGGGTGGACTCTCGTGTCCACCCTCTCCATATGTTATTGTATCCTTTGTCTTTTTTATGCTGCGTGATGATACAATCGCGAAATACTGCAGTGAAACGTGACCGCCGCCATAATGCCTTGTCTTGATGTGCCCGCGGTTCCGCAAAAGGCTGACCGCTCGCTGAACGCTTTTTTCAGAGCATCCGACGCGTCCGGCCAATGTCGCGTAGCTTGGCCACGCGTTGAGAACCCCGCTGTCGCCAAAACGCTTGCGGTTGAAATGCTGTGAAATGAAGAAGGCGACATTCGTCGCAACGCTCTTGCTCAAAGCTTCATCGCTAAAGACCTGATCAAGCCAGGCCATGCGCAGGCGCGTATATTCATCGCCGCTCATAGCCTTCTCCAACATTGCGATAGTGCTGTGAAATCGACTGTCCGAGCGCTGCGATGACATACAAAACGAATGGAGCCGCAGAAGCGGCTCCAGAATGTGTCTTTGCTGATGAAGTCATCAGGCCATTTCCTTCCTGATGACGTTGGGCACCGGCTCAAATTTCTCAAGCCTGTCCAAAGCCTGATCAAGGCGCTCGATGGCAATATCAGTCACCCGGCTGATTGACCCTGCCTGAATGTCGCTTACCATGCCGGCAGCAAGCTCGATGACCCTCATAAGATCGCGAACGGAGCAGAGTTCGTCATTCAGATTGATGTAGTCGTCACGCGTAAAGGCCTTTGTGCTGCCACCTGCGCTCCGTGCCGAGGTCGAAACGCCGGGTGTTGAGGCAATTGTCTCTCCACCCGAAGCCATGCTATCGGTGTTTCCGTTCATATTTACTTCCTAGCGGGAAATTTGAACCATGGCTCGGAGAGGTTGCCGCCTCTTCCGAGCCGTTTTGTGCTAGTCACGCAGCAGCTTCACTGAAGAAGTGCTCAAGGTCACTGCGACGAGCCACCCAGCGGTTGCCGACTTTTTTTGCTGGCAACTCTCCCTTTTGAAGCATGAAAAATGTTTGCTGCGGTGATCGGCCAATTATCTTTGCGATCTTGCTGGCTCCCCAAATCAGGTCCATGGCTGCGTTTGATCCGCTTTGCATCGCTTAACACTCCATTAGAATTAACGACACCAAATTAGTGTCGCACCAAATTGGTGTCAAGACATGGTGTCAAAATAGTGCTATTGATCATCCGTATTGAATAGAAGGGTGCGTTGAATGGCTGATGAGAATGAAGTTCGGATCACGTTACGGCTGCCAGAACCCTTGCGAGACCGAATTGCGGCGGCCTCGGCAAGGAATGAACGTTCCATGAACGGGGAGATCGTCGCTACGCTTGAGGACTACTATCCTGATCACATGACAATCGGCGAATTCTTTGAAGCATGGGTTCCAAAATTTGCTGCGCAAGACGACAATTCAGGTCGCAGGGAAGTCATTGCGGAAGCGAACAAAGCTGCTGCTGCGTCTGGTGCCAACTTCCGAGTGGTCGAAGAAGAACATAACGGCGATGTTGTTTTCTTGGTTAGGTTCACTGACTCCGATATGGATAACGTAAAAATAGCCTTGTAGAGATGTTTTATGTCTGTTCGAAAGCGCACATGGAATAATAGCAAGAAAGAAGAGAGATCGTCTTGGGTTGTTGACTATGTTGATAACCAAGGCAAGCGTCGCCAAAAGACATTCCGGCTCAAGAAGCAAGCTGATCAATTTGCGCTTAGAGCCTCAACTGAAGTGCGTGACGGGATTCATGTTGCGGATAGTGCCAGTGCAACGGTTAGCCAGGCTGGAAGGTTCTGGATAGCTAGCGCGGAAGCCGCTGGCCTTGAGCGCACTACGGTTGCCAACTACCGATGTCATCTTGACCGGCATATCACCCCCTTTATAGGTGAGCTAAAGCTCTCTGGGCTCAATGTGCCAACCATCCGTGCATTTGAAGACGAACTCCGCGCGGCTGAACGCTCGCCACAAATGGTGCGCAAGGTACTTGTGAGTCTCGGTTCGCTGCTGGCAGATGCTCAGGAGAGGGGTCTCGTTGGACGCAACGTTGTGCGCGATCTCAAAGGCCGTCGCCGGACCAATGAGAAACGCCAGACAGTCCGTCAGAAAGGCAGACTTAAGGTCGGCGAGGACATTCCCTCGCGCGAGGAGGTCAAAGCGCTTGTTGCGGCTTTGCACGGCCGATGGCGGCCACTGCTGCTGACTGCGATCTTCACCGGCTTGCGTGCATCCGAGCTGCGCGGCCTACGCTGGCAGGACGTCGATCTTGACCGCCGCGAAATCCATGTGCGGCAGCGCGCCGACCGTTTCAACGAGATCGGTCCACCGAAATCTGGAACCAGCGAGCGGTCGGTTCCAACCCCGCCCATGGTTATCAATGCGCTCCGGGAATGGAAGTTAATCTGCCCGAAGCGCGACACAGGCGAATTCGATCACAATGGCAACCGCGTTCTGGAACAAGAGCTCGTGTTTCCGAATGGTGCAGGTAATATCGAGGGCTTGAACAATATCGTTCGGCGCGGCCTTCAGCCGATCCAGATCGCGGCCGGGATCACGATAGATATTGGCGAAGTTGACGGGGAGGGGAAAGCAATCCTCGCCGCCAAATATCCCGGCATGCATGCTCTGAGGCACTTCTACGCTTCATGGTGTATCAATCGGCAGGAAGACGGCGGCCTCGCACTACCGGCAAAAGTGGTCCAGGAGCGAATGGGGCATTCGACCATCGCAATGACCATGGACCGATATGGCCACCTTTTCCCGCGCGGTGACGATGCTGACGAACTTGCGGCGGCTGAAAGGGCGTTATTGGCGTAGCTGGCAGGAGGGGAAATGACGATAGCGGATGTTGTAGCCACATTGGCGCTGGCCATATCCATTGCAGCGTTCGTGCATTCTGTTCATGCGTGGAAGCGGTCTTTTCGACCGATTGTTACGGCGATGGTTCGCACGAAGCATGCCAGTGTAGACTTCATCGCGCATGAACTTGTTATTCTCAACTCGGGCACAATACCGGCCAAAAACGTGTCGATATGTGTTGAAAGCCGAAAGGCGCTTGAAGAAGCGCTCAGTTATGCGCCGTCAGAAGATAGGCGACTTTGGTTAACCTGCTTTGACGACGAAACCGTCATTCGGATCATACATAACGGCTCCCATGTCTCTTGTTCTTTTGGCACGACGCAAAAGACTCAATATGCTTCGGGCCGACCAGAAGACAAAGGCTTTTGGAAGTATGGGGCCGAGCTTCCAGTCATCGTGCGCTACCGGGGATGGTTCGGTCGGCGGCACGAAGAACGGCAGGTGCTAGATATCACTGATAGTGAAAGCTTTACGGGCCACTTGTGGGGGACGACCCCATCTGGGTAGATGCAACATGGATGCGGCACGTTGCCATTTTAGTCAAATAAATCAATCTACCCAGTTTTCTTCCTAATCTGAGGGTCACGCGTTCGAATCGCGTCGGGATCACCATTTTTCCTTGTTCATTTCAGCCTGAAACGCTCTGAGGGTGTCGGCCTCGCTCGCAACCGGTCAGGGACGCCGGCATGCGTTTGGGCGTTTTGCCGGGCGCGGTTACAGCGCCCGGGCCGCCCAGAGCAGGCCACGGGTTAATATGGTGCGCACTTCGGGAAGGTCGAGCTCGTCGGCCGTGTGGCCGAGCGAGGAGTAAAACACCCTGCCTTGGCCATGTGTCGTGGTGAACACCACCGGCATGACGACATCCTTGCGCCAGGGGTGGAATTCGCCGGAAAATGTCGTGGTCGCCAGCACTTCGACTGCCGGATCGTAATTCAGATAATATTGTTCCGATGTGTGTTCGAAGCTCTCTATGCCCGCCATGATCGGGTGGTCCGGGCGGGTGACGTCGACCGTGTAAGTGATGATATTGCCGGGATGGGACACCCAGTAGCAGCTTGCGGCATAGCGGAACGGCACGCTTGAGCGGAAGCTGGTCGCAAGCCCCATGTGATAACCGGCAAGACCGGTTCCCGCCTGCACCGCTGCGATCAGATTGGCCATCCTGTCCTTTTCAAGCGCGCCATCGGTGATCACCGGCACCACGAGCGCATTGTCGCCGACATCCGCAGCGCCGAGCGCGTCATAGTCGTCGGTCACCTCGACTGCAAAATCATGTTCCTCCAGGATATGACGAACGGTTTCCGCCCCTTGTCTGGGCGTGTGAAGCTCCATGCCGCCGTAAACCACAAGCGCCTTTCGCCTGGCCATAATTGTCCTCTCCCCGTTGATTGCGGCTTAAAGTCCGAGGCCGACGGCCTCGGTGCGGTGAACGCCCTTTGGCACATAGCAAAGCGCATCCTGCCGTTTCAGCAGCTTTGCTGCCAGATGAATGACCGACAGCCACATTTCCGTGCCCTGAAGCCCCGGCTCCTGTCCGTCGGCGAAGGCGAAACCCGCGCCCTCCTGCCAGCGCGACGGCGCGCGCGTGATGATCGCGCGGGCAATCGCCTCCGCCTCTGCGCGGCGGTGATCCGTCTGGGCCAGGCATATGAGCAGCGGGTGGATGGTATCGAGCAGATTGCAGGCGGTGTAGGTTGCGCCTGAAAATCCGTCGTGATTGCGATAGTTGGCGAGCACCGAATTGATCGCCGCCTCGGGGTTGGGCACCGGCAGGCCGAACTGCACATAGGTGCCCCGTGTCAGGCGGTAAAAGCCGTTGACCGGTTGCAGCAGTCCGTCCGCCGCGCGCGGCGAACCCCAAAGCCCGGTTGCCCTGTCGACATGAAGCGCAAGCCAGCCGAACAGGATTTCACGCGCCCGGCCGGTCGAGAAGTAACGCGCATTGAAATAAAGCGCGGTTCCGATCGCATCGACGGCTGCCCCTGCACCCCAGGCATTGTCTCGCCAGGGCAGGCCTTCCAGCCAGGCGCAGAGGTCCGGTGCATCAAGTTCGACAGCGCTGACGGGATGATCCGGGCGGCTGCCGAGCACTTCCAGAGCGTAACCGACCGAGAGAACATTATATAAGGCGAGACCGTCTTCGCGTTGCGGCCGGTCGGGCTTCGGTGGCTGGCCGGGATCGGGGAAAAGACCTGTTTGGGGGTCCTGAACCGCCTTCAGCGTCTCGATAGCCGCAGCGATATCGAGCTCCTCCGGCCTTTCATCGAGGCCCGCGGCAATCTCGATTGCATCGCACAGATGGCGCATGCTGGGGCGGAGGGCGCCGTCGGCTTCGCGCGAGACATAAACGCCATCGCGCATATTTTGCGCCAGGATCGCGCGCCACTCGGCCTTCACTTTGTTGCCGACTGCCTCAAGGGCGCTATCGATATCCGCAGTTGCATCCGCGCGCTTTTCGCCGCGCCTGCGGATCGGCTTGGCAGGCACGCCGGCGGCGATCATGTAAGGCGGAATATCGCGGGTGACGGTTGCGCCGGCGGCGATCACCGCGCCCCGGCCGATCCGCACACCGTCGAGCACCACCACATTCGCACCGATCCAGACATCGTCCTCGATAATGATGCCCCGGCTTTCATGCGGCTGCCGCGAGATCGGGATATCGGGGTCTTCATAGCCGTGGTTGAAGCCCATGATCTGCGCGTGCGAGGCGATCCGCACATGATCGCCGCAGGAAACCGTGCCGGCCAGGCAGGCATAGGCATTGACCGTGCAGTCCGCGCCGATGGTGATGTCGCCGCGCACGACGGCATAGCCGGCAATATAGGATGTCGCCCCAAGTAAAAGCCTGTCGGTAAAGACCGCCGCCTTCTCCGCGATATAGGCCGTCGCATCGATCTCGGCGCCGGCATTTTTCGCAAGGTCGGCGCAGCGTGCGCGGTGGGCAGGCGCATCGATATCCGCCGGCGTGCGCTCCCATGTCAGAAACTGCAGCCGTGCTTCGTGCAGGCGTTTCTCGTCATCATCGTCTTTGAGGGCCAGGCTCATGCCAGTCGCTCCAGTAGGTGGGGATCGATTGCGTGTTCAAGCGGCCGGCCGGAAACGAATCGTTCGATCTCCTCCACCGCCATTTCTCCCAGCCGCAGCCGTTCAAGCCCGCCAGCGCCTGCGGCATGCGGCGTGAGAAAAACATTGGGCAGGGTATAGAGCGGCGAGCCGGGGTCAAGAACTTCCGGGCTGGTGACATCAATGATAGCATTGATCCGACCCGTCGCCAGCTCATCGACCATGGCATCGTGATCGACGAGCATGCCACGGGCGGTGTTGATGAAAGTGGCGCCGTCGCGCATCAGTGCAAACTGTTCCGCGCCGATCATGTGTCGCGTTGCCGGCAGCGCCGGTGCATGCAGCGAAATCGTATCCGATTCCCGCAGCAATGTCTGAAGATCGACGAGTTTCGCCTGCGCAGTAACGGGGTCGTCGGCCGTGACATACGGATCGTAGAGCAATACCTCAACGTCGAGCACTTCAAGCAGCTTTGCCACCTTGCGGCCGATGCGCGATGCGCCGATCAATCCGACCGTACGGCGATAATTTCCGATCGGCGTGTTCATCAGCGCCCAGGTCGCGCGCCTGTCGCAGTCCTTACGGTAGATATCGCGCAGTTCGAATAGCCGCTTGTTGGCGAAAATGATTGCCGCGAGCGTATATTCTGCCACCGGCACGGCATTGGCCGCCGCCGCATTGGTCACGGTGATGCCGGCTGCGTAAACCGCCTCGTCGATCGTGTGTTTCACCGTTCCTGCGGCATGCGCAATCAGGCGCAATCGGGGTGCAAGGGGCAACACATTCGCTCCGACAAAAGGAGCACCCCATCCGGTGACCAGAATATCGGTCACCGCCAGTTGCGCGCGAGCCTGAGGCGTCGTGAAATCCTCCATCGGGGTTTGTGATAGGATCTCGCAGCAGGCAGAGAGCCGGTTGTAAAGGCGCTCATCAAAGACGTGCAACGTCGTTGCAGCCGCCATGGCGAAGCTCAGGCGCGGGCGCATCAGGTTCTCTCCGCGATATCGATGGCGCTGACCGTCACGCCGTCGCGTTGAAACAGCATCTCAAGTTCGGCGATATCCGGCATTATCGGTACATTGCCCGGATCTATGCCTTCCTGCGTCACCGAAACTGCGGTTGCCAGTACGGTCGTGCCCGCCGGAATTTCCCCCAGAAGTTGGGGCACGATGGTCTTTGCGACAATCAGATTGGTATTTGGCAGAGCCTTCTGTGCCCGGCCTTCGCGCCTGACTTTCGGCGACAGATCCCGGATCTGGCTTCGGTCCGTATCCGATTGCGCAAGCGCAAAACCGGCTTCCTCCTGGCAGAAATCGGCGTCGAGATCGGCGCGTGCGATGGCAAAACCGCCCTCGGTTGTGTGAAGTCGACGCGGCGTTTCGATGCGGTGTATCCGCAAATGCCAGTCTCCGGCCGGAACCAGCCAGGTCTCCACCGTCACGTCCTCCCACGGTTTCCAGCAGGCGAACAGCTTGTCGCCGGCGATCTGAGCGATTTCATTGTCCTCGCGGACACGATAATGACGCATGTCATCGGAAAGCGCCAGCATGCCATCAAAGGTGCCGCGCCGATAGCCGCGCTCGTCAACCTCAACCGAAAAGGCGTAGCGCGAGGAATAGACGAATTTGGCATATTTCTCCGCACCGTGCCGCATATGGTGGTTCTGCTGACCGGAAGACAGCGCGACGACATTGCCCTTCTGATGGTTCATGACCATGCCGGGATGTTTCAGGGGGACGGGGGCACTGCCGAAATCGGGGGGCGCCTCCTCCGCCTGCCAGAACGGATGATCCGCGCCAAGCGCCAGCGGCAGAAAGGCTTTCAGCGCCCAGTAGGGGGAGCCTGCTGAATTGTAACTCTCGCTCATGAACAGGTTGGGATAGCCGTAACCGACCGACAGCACGCCGTCGCGATCGGCAATGGGGTGGCGGGACCACCACCTAAGATGCCGCATGAAATGGCCCTTGATCTCGGCCCAGGGCAGCGCCTCGACATCGGCAAAGGCAAGTGCGCCCCAGAACCCGCCGCAGGCGAAACGATAGGTGAGGCTGCGGCCAAAGGCTAGCGCCCCGCCATCGTCATCGAACCAGTGCTGAATGTCTTTCGCAAAAAGCGCCGCGCGCTCGCGATAGGCGTCTGCCCGCGCGTCACCGGGTGCGGCGAGCTTTGTGTAGATCAGCCCGTAGAAATGCATCGCGAAGGGAATGTAGTGATCGATCCGGCGGACATTGCCGTCGCGGTACCATCCATCGCCCAGATAAAACCCGTCGAGTTCTTCCAGATATTGCTCCGTCAGCGTCCGGTCGAAATCGACACCGACCCGCTCCAATCCCATATCCACGAGAATGCGGAAGAATTTCCAGTTGTTGTCCGCATAGGGAAAACGACGAAGATTCTTGAGATAGGTCGCGATATTGTCCTTGGCCTTGCCCGGCAGCGGGTCCCAGACCTTTTCGGGAACCATGCGCAGCGTGAAGCCGATCGCGGCCATTTCAACCATGCGCTGGTCGGTGCGCTCGACCGTACCCCAAAATTCCGGGTGGTCGGGGTCCATGCCGTTGGCAATGCCTTCGCGGAAATAATCCCAGTAATCGAAGGAACCGCCACCGGCGGCATAAGGCGTTACCCCCCAGAGCGGGCGGGCGAACCCCTCGACGTCGGCGGCAATGCGGTCGAAATGGGCGGCACTGCCACTCAGCCTGACACGGGCGTGGCCTTCGGAGAAAAACGGCAGCAGCGGGTTGAACAGGCCGTGAAGCGCTGTTTCGATATCGCCCCGCGTCTTGAGCGGATTGCCTGAGAGCGGGTTGGCGGTGTTGGGATCGTAGGTCATCTAGGCATAGGTTCCTGTGGCAGGGCTGCCCGCAAAGGCGCCATTGAGTTCAATCGTTTCGGCAAAATGACAGGCGGCCTCGCTCGGGCCGCCATTGATCGGCCTCAGCGCCGGTTTTTCCTTGCGGCAGCGGTCTTCGGCGAATTTGCAGCGGGAGTGGAAAGGACACCCTTCCAGCCGGTCGCCGAGGAAGGGGATTTCACCCTTGACCTTGTCATGCCGTTTGGCGCGCCGGGTCGGGTCGGCAATCGGCAGGGCATCGAGCAGCACTTCGGTGTAGGGATGACGGGGACGTTCGAACAGCGCTTCCGTCGGCGCAGTTTCCACCACATGGCCGAGATACATCACCACCACCCGGTCGGCGAGATAGTTCACCACGCCGAGATCGTGACTGATGAAGATGTAGGTCAGGCCGAAATCGGCCTTCAGGTCTTCCAGTAGGTTGAGGATCTGTGCCTGGATCGAAACGTCGAGCGCCGAAACAGCCTCGTCGGCGATCACCAGTTTCGGTTCGAGCACGAGCGCGCGGGCAATGCCGATCCTCTGGCGCTGGCCCCCGGAAAAGGCATGCGGAAACCGCTGCAGCGCATCCTTCGGCAGGCCGACCTTTTCCAGCGTCGAAACGACCCGGTGTTCCAGCTCCGCGCCGCGGGCGGCTTTGTGAATGCGCAACGGTTCGGCAACCAGATCGAACACGCGCATATAAGGGTTGAGAGAGGACATCGGGTCCTGAAAGATCATCCGGATATCGCGCCGCCAGGTCTTCAACTGCCGTTTGGAAAGTCTGGAGAGCTCGACGGGGTCGCTCTCTTCGGGGCGATAGGTCACCCGCCCGCCGGATGGATCGACGGCGCGCACGATGCAGCGTCCGAGCGTGGTCTTGCCGCAGCCGCTTTCGCCAACGATGGCCAGTGTCTCACCCTGTCCAACCGTCAGCGATACATCGGAAAGCGCGGCGAGCGAAATGGCGTCCCCGAAAAGGCCGGCCTTGAGCGTGAAGACCTTGGAGAGGTTTTCGACTTCGAGAAGCGCACTCATGCTCGTTCTCCCTGATTGGCGGGTGCGTTTTCAACAGTTTTGCGTTGCTGTTTCAGGCCGGTGACGGAAGGCGCCTCGTCATGGGTCAGCAGATGGCAGCGCGCCCAGTGTGCCGCGCCGGTTGCCGTGCGTTCGGGGTATTCCCCGGCGCAAGGGGCAAAGGCATGGGGGCAACGCGAGGTGAAGGCGCACCCCTGCGGCCGGTTGCGTGGCGACGGCACATTGCCTTCGATCGGCGTGAGACGTTTGCGCTCGCTGCGCCTGACCATGCGCGGGATGGAGCTCATCAGCGCCTGCGTATAGGGATGCTGCGGCGCCCGGAAGACATCGAAGACATTGCCCTGTTCGACGACGTCGCCAAGATACATCACTGCCACTTCATCGGCGATTTCGGCCACGACACCGAGATCATGGGTGATGAACAGCATCGCCATGCCGTATTCATCCTGCAACGCCCTCAGCAGATCGAGGATCTGCGCCTGGGTCGTCACATCGAGCGCCGTCGTCGGTTCGTCCGCAATCAGCAGGTCCGGCTTGCAGGCAAGCGCCATGGCGATCATGGCGCGCTGGCGCAGGCCACCGGAAAGCTGGAACGGATAGGCATCCGCGCGCTGACGGGCACCGGGAATACCGACCTGTTCCAGCAGATCGACGGTGCGGGCGCGGACGGCCTTCCGGTCGATTCCTTCGTGGATCATGATCATTTCGTCGATCTGGTCTCCGATCGTATGCACCGGAGACAGGGAACTCATCGGTTCCTGAAAGATCATCGAAATGCGGTTACCCCGGATCGCGCGCATCGCCTGGCTGTCGGAACTCAGCGACACGATATCGACCGGTTGCCCGCCCTCGGCCTGAAACAGGATGCGGCCATGGCCGATCCGCGCATTTCTGTCGAGAAGGCGCAGGATCGTGCGGGCGGTGACGGACTTGCCGCAGCCGCTTTCGCCGACGAGCGCCAGCGTCTTGCCGCGTGTGAGGGTGAAATCGACCTGGCGGACAGCTTCGATATCCGCTTCGTCGGGCGAGGAGAACACGATGCTGACTTTCTCCATTCTGAGCAGTTCTGCACTATCGTCCATAGGGGTCAGCGGCATCACGAAGGCCGTCTCCTAGAAAGTTCATGGCAAGGATTGCGACAACGACGACGACGCCCGGCGACAAAAGCCAGGGCGCGCCGGCAAGCGTGCGGATGTTCTGGGCATCCTGCAGCAGCGTTCCCCAGCTGACGATCGGCGCCTGCAGGCCGAGGCCGAGGAAGGAGAGCGCCGTCTCCGCCAGGATCATCCCCGGAATGGCGAGCGTGGTCGCCGCGATGATGTGGCTGGTGAAGGAGGGCACCATATGCTTGACGATCACCCGGTAATCCGATGCCCCGTCAAGCTTCGCCGCGGTGACGAAATCCTCGGTGCGCAGCGCCAGAAACCGGCCCCGGACCACGCGTGCGAGTTCCGTCCAGCCCAGCATCGACAGGATGATGGTGATGGCGAAATAGGTCTGCAGCGGCCCCCAGTCCTGCGGAAAGGCGGCGGCAAGGCCGAGCCATAGCGGGATGGTCGGCAGCGAGCGGATAAACTCGATCGCCCGCTGCACCACGCTGTCGAACAGGCCGCCGTAATAGCCCGAAAAGCCGCCGATGATCACGCCGAAGAACAGGCTGAGGATCACACCGACAAGGCCGATCGAAAGCGAAACCCGCGTACCATAGACCAGCCGGCTCAACTGATCGCGACCGAGCCTGTCGGCGCCCAGCACATAGAAGGGCGCACGCGGCTCAAGCGTGCCGAAGAGCTTGCGGCTCATGGGGATGAAGCCCATCAGCCGGTAGGGCTCCGACGGCACGAAAAAGCCGACCGGGTGGCGCACCTCGGGATCGATCGTGAACACGCGACGCAGCGCCTCCCGATCGATCTCGGTCTTGTAGCCGTTCACATAGGGGCCGAACTGCCAGCCGCCGTCCTCATCGCGGGCAATGAAATGGATGCCCTGAGGCGGCGCATAGGTGTAGCGCGGATTATAATCACCCGGCGAGGTGGGTGCGACAAACTCGGCGAAGATCGCAACGAGATAAAATGCAATGACGATCCATAGCGAGACGAAGGCGAGCTGGTGCTGCTTGAAGCGGCGCCAGGTCATCTTCAGCTGCGTTTCCCGTCCCGTCAGCGTGCGTTTTGCGGATTTTTCGTCTGCCGCGGTGGCAGGCATGTCCGTGGTCATGGCCATTTCAGCGCCCTCCATAACGGATGCGGGGATCGATCCAGGCCAGGATCAGATCGGAGATCAGCGTGCCGATGACGGTGAGAACACCGAGAAGCATGATGATGGCGCCGGCCAGATACATGTCCTGGGTGGTCAGCGAGCGCAACAGCAGCGGGCCGGAGGTCGGCAGGTTCATCACCACGGAAACTACGACCGAGCTTGAAACCAGCGTCGGCAGCAGCCAGCCGATGGTCGAGACCAGCGGGTTGAGGGCGACACGCACCGGATATTTGAGGATCGCGCGCCATTCCGGCAGGCCCTTGGAGCGGGCTGTCGTCACATAGGGCTTGGTCAGTTCATCGAGCAGGTTGGCGCGCATCACGCGGATCAGCTGCGCGGTTCCGGCAGTTGAAAGGACAAGGACCGGCGCCCAGGCATGCGCCAGAAAATCGAGAATCCGTTCGAGGTCCCACGGCGTGCCCTGAAGGTCCGGTGAATAGAGACCGCCGAGCGTCTGGCCGAAATAGATGTACCAGAAATACATCAGGACCAGCGCAAACAGAAAATTGGGGATGGCGAGCCCGATAAAGCCGCCGATGGTGGCGAGATAATCGCCAAGCGAATATTTGCGCACCGCCGCATAGATGCCGATCGGCAGGGCGACGAGCCACATCACCAGTATGGCAAGGCCTTCGACGAGGACGGAATTGCCGAGCCGGCCCCAGATCAGGTCGGTCACCGGCGCGCTCCATTCGAAGCTGTTGCCGAAATCGCCGTGAAGCACGCCGCCGATCCACTTGAAATACTGGATGATGAAGGGATCATCGAGACCATATTGCCGGCGCAGTGCCTCGATGGTCGCCGGGTCGATCCGGTCACCGGCGGCACTCAGTTCAGCCATATAACTTGTGAGATAGTCGCCGGGTGGCAGCTGGATAATGGTGAAGGAGACGAACGAGACCGCCCAGATCGTCAATGCCATTGCGATCAGCCGCCGAACAATGAAACCGAGCATGAAACTTGCCCTTTCTGCACGCTCCCGACGGCTCCTCCACAGCCCGAAGACTGCGAAGGATACGCCCGGGAGGAGGTGTCGTTGTCCCTAGTCGAAATACCACTGCTGCGGGTCGTAGGGTGCCGGCGTTGGAAACAGCCAGGCATGTTTCATCGGTTCGGAGACATTGCGCAGATTGTTCTTGGCAATGTAGTAGCCGTCCGGTGAAAGGCTGACGCCGATTACGGGGAAGTTTTCCTTGGCGATTTCAAGGATCTGGCGCATCAGCGCGTCGCGTTCTTCAGGGTCAGGCGAGGCTCCGAGCTGATCGTAGAGGTCCATCTGCTTCCTGGCCCAGTCGGCCGGTTCGGACGCAATCTCGGGGTCGGTGCCGTTAAACCAGGCCTGCCACTGGAAGGCCCAGGCGGATTCCGCATTGGCCGGGAAATAATAGCGCGGCTCCTGAACGACATCGAGGCCGCCATCGCCCTGCCAGACCTGGGCATCGAAGTCTCCGCTCGGCCGCTTGTCGTAGAACAGCGTGCGGTCGATATTGTTGATCTCGAGATCGATGCCGACCTCGCGTAATTGCAGCGACATCAGTTCCAGCATATCGATCCATTCCGGGCGGAAAGCGGAGATCACATCGACGGTGATGACCGCCGGCTTGTCGTTGCTCATCAGCCGGATGCCCTGACCATTGGTTTCCGTCAGGCCGGCCGCTTCCAGATGCCCGATCGCGGATTCCGGATCGTATTCGGTATACTGCTTGGCCATTTCCTCGTCGTAGAACGGCGATTCCGGGCGCGGCGCCACCTGATAGGGTTCGCCCTGACCGGTGAAAACGGCGTCGATGATTTCCTGCCGGTTGATGGCCTCGGAAAGGCCGATACGGAACTCCTTGTTGTTGTAAAGTTCGGCCTTGACCGGATCGGAGTGGTTCAGGTTGAGCTGCAGGACCAGCGTCGAGGATTGCGACGGCACGTTTGCGCCGAGCCGGTAATCGCCTTCCTTCTGACCGTCATAAAAGAGCGGCCGGTTTGCGACCGTGGTGATATGGCGGTCGGTGAAATCCATCTCGCCATTGAGCGCCATCAGCGTCAGTTCCTCGGCGCTTTCGCTGACCCGCATTTCCAGCCGGTCGATATAAGGCAGCTGATTGCCCTCCGGGTCGACCTTCCAGTAGTAGGGATTGCGTTCGAAGGCCACGCGGCTGGTATTGGCCGTCCAGGGTTCGGTAACGACCCAGGCGTTCATGAACGGCAGATCGGGGTTGCCCCAGCGCTGCGGCTCCTGCCCGAACGCGCATTTGTCTTCCATCATGAAGGCCCAGTTCTCGTAGCCTTCATCCCTGGCCTGCTGTTCGGCATTGTCGCTGAGGGCTGGATAAAACTGTCCGCAATAGGCCTTCTGCAACGAGACAAGCGTGATCCCGTTGACCCCGGCAAGCTCGTCGAGCAGCAGGCCGTTCGGCTTCTCGAATGTGAATGTGAAGGTCGTATCATCTGCGACTTCGATGGTGACCAGATTTCCCGGATCGGTCAAAAACAGGCCGCCGACGGGATAATCGGGATCCTGGATGAGTTCGGTGGCGAAGGCGATATCGGCGCTGGTGAACGGCGTGCCGTCCGACCACTTCAGTCCTTCGCGCAGATGAAACGTGTATTGCCGCGCATCCTCGCTGACGTCCCAGCTCTCCGCGAGATTGGGAATGATCTCGTCCCATTCGCGATTGTAGCGCACCAGCCCGTCATAGTTCAGCGTGCGTGAAATCCAGGCCGTGTCGCCACGCCCGCGCAGGCCGGAATGCCAGGTGCCACCATATTTGCCGATGCTGTCCACCGGCTCCACCACCAGCGGGTCCTGCGGCAGGCGCTCGTCCACCGGCGGCAGGGATCCGTCCTCGACCAGCGGGTCGAGCATCGGCGCCTGCTGCTGCGAGAGGGCGGAGCCTGCCAGAAGCAGCAAGGCCGAAGAAGCCAGCACGACGCCCTTCACTGACAATCGTGTCAGGGAAACATAAGTCATTGATTTTCCTCCCTCGAAGCCCCTCCCGGGCCTCGTGTTACTCAGAACGGAGGAAAGCGTAGGTGCAAATCCGCAATTTATCAATAGTTATGCATAAATTTGCGTAATTTGCATTATGTTTGAAATAATTGCGAATTCCATTTCGTATGTTGTTGTTTTAAATAACTAAAATAGAACACAATAAACCGCGCGGCGCAGTAGGCGATGCGCTTTCGTTACGCCGATGTGTCTGAGGGCAATTTTTTACTGACGGTATAAGTTGTCGTTCAGGCTCGTGCGTGAACCGTGCCGCCGGGGACCAGTGACACGCCGATTTCCAGCTGCCGAACCGCCGTTTCGCCTTCGATCTGATCGGAGAGCAGCCTGATGGCGCCGCGCCCGATCGCATCCCGATCCACATGGATCGTGCTGAGACGCGGCGCTGTCATCGCTGCAAGCGGCAGATCATCAAAGCCCATGATCGAAAAGTCGCGCGCTACCTGACCGACGCCACCCTGGATGCCTTCGATGATTTCCACCGCCGCGATATCATTCCAGCAGAACAGGGCCGTGACGTCATGTTTCCCTTCGGAGATATCTTGCAGAAGCTCCATCGGCTTGCGGTCGTCGCTCATGACCAGCGCTGCCTCTTCCCCGGTGACCTCGGCCATGGCCGTGACGAAGCCGCGGCGGCGCTCGAGGATTGTCGGTCGGTGGCCATGGGTATAATGCAGAATTTTCCGGTGACCTGCCGAAAGCAGATGCCTGGTGGCCATATAGGCACCGTAAAAATTGGACGGCGCCACCGAACTGATGCGCATCAACGGGTCGCAGCCGTTGACAAGCACTGCATGGACTTCATTTTCCCGGCACCATGACGCAAGCTCGTCGCTGGCATCGATCCCGGCAAGGAGAACGGCGCTGGCCCCGGCCGCTTGCACATGCCGCGCCACGAGTTCGAGCGTCACCTTGCGTTCGCTGATCAGGCGGATATCGAGATCCAGCCCGCAGACCGAGGCCTCGCTGCGGATGGCGTTGAGAATGTCGACATAAAAACCCGACAGGCCGCCAGTCGCATTGGCAAAGGGCACGAGCGCGACAACGCGGCGGTCGGTCGCCCGCAGACCGGGCATGCGCTTGGAGCGATATCCAAGCGACCGCGCCATCCTCTGAACATCGCGCCGTACGACCTCCGAGATGCCGTCCTCATTGGCAAGCGCCCGCGATACCGTGCTTACAGAAACGCCGAGTCTGGATGCGATATCGGCCTGGTTCGGTCTGCGGGTGGTTGTGCTCATCGGGACTCGCTCGATCAAATGTTTCAGCTTTTGATTACGCAATTTTTGCGTTTTTTGAAAGAGCCGATATCACATGCTGGCGTTTTTTGCGCCATCGCGCATATCTTGTCCGGAGAGGGGCTTTATCCCGACAAACCGGCGTCGTCTGCCGAGGCGATCGCCCATCGGGTGGCGTTGATCGTGCTTTGCGAGACGGTTCCCCTGTCCAGGAAAGTGAGAGAGGGCGCGAGGTTGACGACGACGCAGGCGTGGTTGGGGTAGATCAGCAGGCGTTCGCCGATGGCAAGATCGGTGCCTGCCCGTGAGACCATGCCGTGTTCTTCCGACAGTTTCACGACGGTCAGGGGCGCGTCGAGGGTTGTGCTCCATGCCTCGCCGAAGCCGGAGCCCGTGCCGGTGCTGTGGGCGCCGAGGTCGGAGCTGAGCGTCTTCGATCCGGCGTCGATGATGTAGAAATCCCGGTTTTTCGAGATGATCGTTGCCGAGACGGCCAGTGCGATCTGGCTGCGATCGATGATGCCGAGGCGCACGGCGGTCATGTCGTAAAACACGTAATTGCCCGGCCGGATTTCATCGATGCCGTCGAAACCGTCATTGGCCAGCAGGGACGGGGTGCTGCCGATGGAGATCAGCGGCACGGTGATGCCCTGCTTAGCGAGCTTTTCCCGAAACGAGAGCAGTGTGTGCCGTTCATCGGCGGCAACCCTGCGCACGGCATCGGCCGAGCCTGCGCCGTAGGCATGGCCGGCGTGGGAGAGGAGACCGGTGAAGGTCAGGTGCGACGATACGAGCCTCCGGACGAGGGCGATGCTGTCTTCCGCCGCCGGATCGACGCCGCAGCGGTGCAGACCGACATCGACCTTGATGAACACGTCTGCCGCCGTTCCTGCCTGTTGTGCGCCGGTTTCCAGCGCCTCAATGCCGGTTGCGCTGTCGGCGATGAAACGGACTTTTGTGCCGTTCTCGCGTGCGAGCGTCAGCAGCGCCGCAACCGGTTCCGGGCGCACCAGCGGATAGGCCAGCGTCACCGGGGAAAAACCGGCGCGGATGAAGACGGCGGCCTCGCTGGGGTGGGAGGCTGTGACGCCTGTGGCCCCGGCCTTGCGCTGCATGCCGGCAATGGCGAGCGATTTATGCGTCTTGATATGCGGATGCAGCGCCACATTGCCGGCGGTGGCGATGGCCTGTATGTGTGCGATATTGGCCTCAAGGCGTGCCGCATCGACAACGACACATGGGGTTTCCAGCCGATCGACGCCGTCGAATGCCGGATGCGGGGTGATTTCCGTGTTGTTGTCCATCATCTACCAGACCACCTTGTGCGTTGCGCCGGTCGCGACATTGACGAGGCCTTCGGGCGCATAGTCGGACGGCGCCACCAGCACCCAGCGCCAGGGTGCGCAGGTGAGCGTTGCGAAGGCGAGCCGCTCGGGGAAACCCGGCCACCAGCGCGGCGAGGACGAGGGTTCGAACATCCATTCGATCTTTTCGCCCTCGGCATAAAGCTGCTGCATATCGGCATCGAGGTCTTCGGCGGAGCGCTGCGACATCAGCCCGGCGATCTCGTAGCGCACGGTGGCAACGACCTTATTGTCGCGCACCAGCGTCCAGCCGCCACCGATTTCGCCAAGCGCGTTGACCGCTGCCGCCATCGCCGTATCCGATGAGCCGACGCACCAGATATTGTGCTTGTCGTGGGCGAGCGAACTTGCCAGCGCGCAATCCGGCGTCTTCGGCCCCGTTCCGGCCCAGAACATTTTCGAGATGGACTTTTTGCCGGAAAAACGGTCGACAATGGCGAATTTGGTGATGTTGCGCGCCGTATCGCGCTGCACGAGGCCATCTTCCACGGGCAGTTCATAGGTCAGGAAATCATCTTCCCAGTGGAACGGGCGCAGCACCGCCGCCGTCATCGTCTTGCGGCCCGGTTCGGCTGCAATCGCGAAATCGTCGGCGCTGAAGAGGCCGCCCGCCTGAACCGTGTTCTTCGCCCAGTCCGGCCAGTCGATATCGGGAACCGGGAGAACATAGTCTTTGCCCTTCGAGACCTGCTTGCCATCGGCCCAGACCTCGGCGATTTCGAAGCTTTCGAGGTCGGACAGGAGAACGATATCGGCAAACCGGCCCGGCGCAATCGTGCCGACCCATGGCGTCAGCCGCATATGCCGGGCGGGGTTGATGGTGACGCACTGAATGGCGATTTCGGGGGCGAGGCCGGACTGGATGGCGAGGCGCACATTATAGTCGGTCGCGCCCTTCTCGAGGGTTTCCGAGGCGGAACGGTCATCGGTCGCAAAGGCGATCTGCGACCAGTCGGCAAGGCCGCGTTCCAGAAGCCCCTTGATGACATCGGGCATGGAATGCGGTCTCAGTTCCGCAAACAGCCCGTGGGTGAGTTTGTCCCAGAATTCCTCTGCCGTCCACGCCTCGTGGTCGGAGGCCAGACCGGCGGCGGCAAAGGCGTTGATGGTCGGCAGGTCCCTGATCCCGGCGGCATGGCCCTCGACCACGCCGCGCGCGGCGAAAGTGGCCTCGATCATGCCCCAGAGCCGGTCATGGGAGGCGTTTTCCGGGTTCCAGACGGCCGGCCAGTCCATCACTTCGTCAAGACCGGCAACCATCAGGCTTCCGTTCATAAAGTCGCGCTGCTCGTCATGGCCGAGCCAGCCGCCACCATGCTCATAGGCCGTCGGCGGCACGGCGGAACCGGGCAGCGGAAAAATCTTCAGCGGCGAGCCGTTGGCCCGCGCCGTCATCCAGAAATCAAGCGTCTTCGAGCCGCGCACATTGGAGAATTCGTGGCTTGCCTCGCAGGTCCAGGTATTGCCGCGCGGCATCACCAGCGCCGCCTCCCATTCCGGCGTCAGATGCGAGCTTTCGATATGCTTGTGCACCTCGCCGAGGCCGGGGATCGCCATCAGGTCGGGGCGTTCGTCAATGACATCGCACTGGCCGGGCCATGACCCGGCGGGGCCGACATAGGCAATCCGGTCGCCGGAGATGACGATTTCCTGATTATCGCTCCATGTCCGCGTCGCCGTGTCGAGCAGCCTGCCGACCCGCAGAATACGGTCGGCAGGGGCTTTGGCGAGCGCGACAAGGGTCAGCTGCTGGCGCAGCCGGACTTCGGAACTTGCATCGATCATGAGGACACCGTGAACTGGTCGGGCGCATCGCCCGAACCGGAATAGCAGATGGAAAGAATGCGGGCATTGCCGGGGCCTGCGGCATAAAACCCGTGCTCGGAGGCGGCGTCGAAATAGACGGTGTCGCCTTCCGCCAGCAAGACCGGCGCATAGGGCGACATTTCGAAAATCACGTCGCCGGCAAGCACATAGACGAATTCCTCGCCGCTGTGGGTGCTGCGGGCCGGTGGCATATTGTCGTCACGCGGCGGGATATCGATCACCATCGGCGTCAGCGCCTTGTCCGCAAGCTCGGTGGAAAGCATCCGGTAGGCGCCCATGTCGTTTTCCAGATGCCGGCCTTCGCCCCTGCGGGTAATGGCGCGGGCGGCACGGGCAAAGCTCGGGCGCGCGGCCTTTCCCTCCAGAAGATCGGCAAAGTCGAGGCCGAGACCGCCCGAAAGCCGGGTCAGCACGGAATAGGCGGGCTGGCTCTGGCCGTTTTCGATCTTGGAAAGCGCTGAAATCGAAACGCCGGTTCTTTTCGACACTTCGGCAAGCGTCCAGCCGTTTTCACGGCGCAGGTCGGACAGGATGCGGGAGACCGAACTGGTTTCGCTCTGTTCGCTGGCAGATGCCGGTTCCGGCTGGCTCATTGTCGTTCCTCCCCATGCGTCGGATCTTGCATTCAATCAGTCCGTGACCGGTCCCTTTGTCTCGACAATCAGCCGGTACTGTTCCGGCTCACGGTGACGGGCGAAATCGAAAATCGTCTTGCGGTAGAGCTTCGCCATGTCGAGATCGCATTTCGCCACCACCACTTCGTCGGCGGTCGAAACCGCCATGGCGACGATCTGGCCGGAGGGGGCGACAATCATCGACTGGCCGATCAGGTTCGAGCCCTCCTCATGGCCCGCCTTGGCCGTCGCGATGACCCAGTTGGAATTCTGATAGGCGCCCGCCTGGATCGACAGCTGATTGTGAAACTGCGTCAGGCTGTCGAAATCGAAGTTGCCGGTATGGTCGTCCGGCGTGTTGTAGCCGACAAGGATCATTTCTGATCCCTTCAGCGCCATCACCCGATAGGTTTCCGGCCAGCGGCGGTCATTGCAGATCGCCATGCCGATGCGCGTTCCCATGGTCTCGAACACGTTGAAGCCGAGATTGCCGGGTTCGAAATAGTATTTTTCCAGATGCTGGGACTTCAGATCCGGCTGTGGCGCATCCCAGCCGGGCAGATGGATCTTGCGGTATTTGCCGACGATCTTGCCGTCGCGGTCAACCAGAACGGATGTGTTGTAGCGGTGCTTTACGCCATCCTCGACGGTCAGTTCCGCATAGCCGAGATAAAAGCCGATCTTCAGCCGCTTCGCCGCGTCGAAAAGCGTCTGCGTTTCCGGCCCCGGCATCTCGGTTTCATAGAAGGCATCGATTTCCGCCGGGTCGGTCATGTGCCAGCGCGGGAAGAAGGTCGTCAGCGTCAGCTCGGGAAAAACCACGAGTTCCGCCCCGCGCGACGATGCCTCGCCCAAAAGCGCGATCAGCCGTTCGACAACTCCCTTGCGCGTGTCCGAACGGGCAATCGGCCCCATCTGCGCGGCGGCGGCGACAAGGGTCCGGCTCATGGCGTTTCCCCGGCATCCTCGAGAATGCAGCAATGGGCGAAATCGAAGGCGAGGCCGACATTCTGTCCGGCATCGATCGGGTTTTGCAGCGGGCCGTTGGCGATCAGCACGCCGGCCGAAGTCTCGATCTTGTACTGATAGGCGCGGCCGAGATAGGAGCGCATATGCGTCGTTCCGGCGATGGCATTGGCGCTGCCCGCATCGGTGAGCGTCAGCCCTTCCGGGCGCGCACCGATGGTGAAACGCTCGGGCAGCGTCCCGGTGAGGGCCTCGTCGAGGACGATCTCGCCGCCATTTTCCAGCGCCGCCGTCACCTTTGCGCTGTCCCTGCGGATCACCCGCATGGCGATCAGATTGTCGAAACCGACGAAGCGGGCGACAAAGGCGTTGACGGGGCGCGTATAAAGCACTTCCGGCGTATCGAGCTGGACGATGTTGCCGGCATTCATGATCGCCACGCGGTCGGAAATGGAAAATGCCTCTTCCTGATCGTGGGTCACATAGATGGCGGTGCGGTTGTTGGCCTTCTGCAATTCGCGGATTTCCACCCGCATGTCGACGCGCAGCTTGGCGTCGAGATTGGACAGCGGCTCGTCGAACATCAAGAGCGGCGGGTCGATGGCAAGCGCGCGGGCCACGGCGACGCGCTGGCGCTGGCCGCCGGAAAGGGCAGCGGGCAGGCGGTCGGCAAAGCCCGTCAGCCCGACGCGGGCCAGCATGTCGGCAACGCGCCTTTCCCGTTCGGCCGTGGCCACCTTGCGCTGTTTCAGCCCGAAGCCGACATTTTCGGCAACGGAAAGATGCGGGAACAGCGCATAGTTCTGGAACACGATGCCGGCATCGCGCTTGTGCGGCGGCAGGCCGGTGACATCGCGCCCGGCAACGGAAATGCTGCCGCCGGTGGGCTGCAGGAAACCGGCGAGCAGGCGCAGCGTCGTCGTCTTGCCGCAGCCGCTGGAGCCCAGAAGCGAAACCAGTTCGCCCTCGCCAACGGACAGGTTCAGCCCGTGCAGAACCTGCGTCGTGCCGTAATGGGCGGTGACATTGTTCAGAATGACGGCGTTTTCAGCCATTTGAACTCCTATTGAACGGTCTTCGACAGACCGAGACTGCGTTCGATCAGCACCATGACGAGAATGGTGACGCCCATCAGAAGCACGGAAACGGCGCTGACGGTCGGATCGAAAAACTGCTGGACATAGGTGAAGACTTCGATCGGCAGCGTGGAAATGCCGGGACCGGTCAGAAACAGCGCCACCGCCATATCATTCAGCGAGGTGATGAAGGCGAGCACCATGCCGGCGATCACGCCGGAGCGGATATTCGGCAGGACAATGGTCCAGAACGCCTTTGCCGGATGCATGCCGAGGCTGACGGCGGCTTCCTGAATCGAGAAGTCGAAACCGGCAAGGCTGGCGCCGATCACCCGCACCATATAGGGCAGGCACAGGATCGCATGGCCGAGGATCAGCGACGGCAGGATCGGCAGTTCGAACTGCACGATCAGGGTTTTCAGCAGCGAAAAGCCGAAGACGATTTCCGGAATGAAGAACGGCAGGAAGAACACCGAGCCATACCAGCCCGGAATTTTCATCCGGTAGCGGTTCAGCGCATAGGCTGCCGCCAGCCCGGTGACGAGCGCGATCAGCGTGCCGCCGACGGCCACCTGCATCGAGATGATGAAGGTGTCGAGAAAGCCCGAATGGTTGAACACATTGGCATACCATTTGAGCGTGAAGCCCTGCGGCGGAAACGCCAGATAGCGGGTATCGCTGACCGATGTGCCGATGACGATGACGATCGGGCCTGCCAGAAACAGGATGACCAGCCAGCCGAAGGCCTTTGAAAGCGGGTGAATGCGGCGTCCGGTCATGCTGCCGCCCTCCGGGCCGTCATTCTGCCGGCGATGGTGCCGAGCACGACCACGCAGAAGATCGCGGTCCCCATCATGATCGCGGCAATGGTGTTGGCCACGCCCCAGTCGAACGAGATCATCGCCTTCTGGTAAAGCAGTGTCGCCAGCGTCATCTGCGGCTCGCCGCCCAGCAGCGTCGGCGTGACGAAGGTGGCGAGCGATCCGGTAAAGACGAGGATCGAGCCGACGATCATGCCGGGCACGGCCAGCGGCAGGGTGACCTGAAAGAACACCGAAACCGGCGACGCGCCGAGCGAACCGGCGGCAAGATAAAGATCGTCCTCGATATTTTCGAGCACGCCGACCAGCGACAGGATCATCAGCGGCGTGAACAGATAGGCAAGACCGGCAATCACCGCGCCCTGCGTGAACAGCATTTCGAGCGGTTCGCCGATCAGTCCCGCTTTCATCAAAAGCGTGTTGACGACGCCGTTGCGGCCGAGGATCGCCATGAAGGAGAACGAGCGCACGACCACGCTGGTCAGCAGCGGAAACACCGACAGGATCAGCAGCACGCGTTTGAGACCCGGCGATGCATTGGCGATCATGTAGGCCCCGGCGAAACCGAGGATAAGCGCCGTCACCGTCGACAGAAAGGCGATGCGGAACGAACGGATCATCACCGTGCGGTTATAATCGTCGGCGAAGAAGTCGCGATAATTGGCGAACAGGCCTGCCGGATTGGAAAAGCTCTCGGCAAGGGTTCCGGCCACCGGAATGACCAGAATGAAAACGAGCACCGCGGTTGCCGGCAGAACCAGCAACCACGGGCCAAGCGCGCTGATGCGCTGTGCGGGGGAAACGCGGGAGGTCAACTTTGCGTCCGTCAGCGTCCGAACACGTCGTTCCAGCGGCGTTCCCAGTCGTCATTGACCTTCAGCAGCTTGTCATAGGGTGTCGGCTGCATGCTGAGCACGGCCTTTTCGCCATAGACGAGCTTGGAGGCTTCTTCCGGCGTCAGCTCGACCGTCTTGTTGACCGGGCCGGAGCCGCTGACCAGTTCGACGGCCGCATCCTTCTGGGCCTGTCGGGACAGCGAGAAGTCGATGAAGGCCAGCGCCAGATCCTTGTGCTTGGCGTTTTTCGGGATGTTGTAGGTGTTCATCATCCGGAAATCGCCTTCCTTCAGCTCGGCCCAGCCGATATTCGGGTTGGCCGACTGGATGGCCGGGAAGGCATAGTCCTGCGCCAGGCCGATAAAGGCTTCGCCGGTGGAAAGCAGGTTGGTCAGTTCCGAGCCGGACGAGAAGGTCTTGACGATATTCGGCTTCAGCTCCGCCATCTTGGCAAAGGCCGCATCCGGATCATCAAAGGCATTCGTGCCGAAGCATTTTGCGGCCATCATCACCGTCAGCGGACCGCCGGTGGTGTTGAAGGCGGGCATGGCGATAGAGCTCTCAAAGTCTTCCCGCCACAGGTCGCACCACGAGGTGATCGGGGTATCGGTGCGGGTCTTGTCATAGACAATGCCGTAGCGGCCGAATGTGTAGGCCGGGCCGTAATCACCCTGCGGATGCTGGGCGGCATCATAGAGTTCGTCGAGATTGGAAAGCTTCGAGGAATCGATTTTCTCGAATGCGCCCTGATCGATGCCGATCTGGGAGAACTTGTCGGTCAGCAGAATGACATCGACGCCGCCGCGGATACGGGCCTTGTTCAGCCGCTCCGGCGCGCCGCCGGTCTCGACCACGATCCTGACGTTATGCTCCTTCTCGAAGGGTTCGAAAATGAAGGGCTCATAGAAATCGTTGGAATAGCCCCAGTTGGAAACGACGAAGGTTTCCTCGGCATGGGCGGAAAGAGCGGGCAGCGAAAACAGGGCGGCAACCGCGCCGGCCCGGAGAAAAGTCTTGATATGCGGCATGCGGGAGGTCCTTCGCTATCTCGAAAGGGAAAACTTTTTTCCAACTAGAGAAATTTTGGGAGTATGTCAATTTATTATGCACTGGTCTTTTTTGCGTAAAGAATAATCTTTGCCCTCGTCGAGGCATGCGCCCGGATGGCTGGTCGTGCAGGTGCGGGCGGCATGGTTTCCCATCGTGAAAAACCCTTCTGTATCAACCCGTATGAGCCGGTACCGCGTCTGGGAGGCTGTGCTCGAAACCGTGCGCTGGCGCCTGTCCAGAGTCATTTCAAATGCCGCGGGATTGGGCCGTTGCGATCCATTCGGCTGCCTCGAAACGCCGTCCGCGGAAAGTTGAAGCGGGTACTTGACAGCCGCGTCGTTCTGGCCACTAATATCATAATAATAACTGTTATGCCATTATAACGGAATAAATGAAGGGAACTTCCTCATGATGAAACGACTGCTGCTTGCAGCGACCTGCATGATTCTGCCGCTTGCACCGGCTGCCGCTCTGGCCGATGGCATCGTTGATGTTGCGACCATCGGTGAACCGCCGACACTCGACCCGATGGCCTCGACCGCCGATGTGGTCGGCATGACCACCCAGCACATTTTCGAAACGCTGTTTACCTATGACGATCAGTGGAACGTCGTTCCGCTTCTGGCCGCCACCATGCCGGAGATTTCGGAGGACGGCACGGTCTACGACATCACGCTTCGTGATGATGTGCCGTTCCATGACGGGACGATCATGGATTCCAGCGATGTTGTCGCTGCCATCGAACGCTGGATGGATATCGCCTCGCGCGGCAAACAGGCCGCCCCTTACATCAAGGAAGTGACGGCGACCGGTGACGACAGTGTGCAGATCGTGCTCAACGAGCCCTATGCGCCGCTGATGTCGCTGCTGGCCTTCAATAATTCGGCTGCTGTCATCATGCCGAAGGAAAACCTGGCCGAGCCGCTGACCAAATTCATCGGTACCGGCCCCTATATGCTGAAGGAGCATCGCCCCGACCAGTATATCCAGCTTGTGCGCTTCGACGATTACGCGGCCCGTTCCGAGCCGGCCAATGGCTTCAGCGGCAAGCGTGAAGCTGTGCTGGACGAGATCCGGTTTGTTCCGGTTTCCGACCCCAACACGCGTCTTGAAGGCATCGTTTCCGGCCAGTTCGACTTTGCCGAATCGCTGCCGACCGAGAATTTCAGCCGCATCGAAGACTCCGATCAGGCCGTTCCGGTCGTGCTCGATCCCTACGGCGCGCCCGTCTTCGTGATGAACACCAAAGAAGGCATGATGACCAACAAGGGCATCCGCCATGCTGTTCAGGAAGCGCTGAACCCGGAAGACATGCTGCTTGCAGCCTTCGGCGATCCGAAGTTCTTCGCTGTCAACGGTGCGCTTTATCCCGATAATTATGTCTGGCACACCGAAGACGGGATCGAGCGCTATGGCGATGCCGATCCGATGGCCGCAAAGGAGATGCTCGAGGAAGCCGGTTATGATGGCAGCCCGCTGCGCATCCTCACCAGCCGCCAGTACGAGTTCCACTACAAGATGGCGCAGGTTGCCGCCGAATATCTGAAAATGGCGGGTTTCCCGGTCGAGCTGGAAGTCTATGACTGGGCTACGCTGACCCAGCGCCGTGCCGATCCGGCCCTGTGGGATATCTTCATCACCCATGGTCCGTTCCCGGCCGAACCGGCGCTGAACGGCTGGATGTCGGATGACTATCCGGGCTGGTGGGCGTCCGATGCCAAGCATGCGGTGACCGGACCGTTCCTGGCGGAATCCGATCCGGAAAAGCGCAAGGAACTCTTTGCCGAGGTTCAGAAGGCCTTTTATGAAGACGCGCCCGTCTTCAAGGTCGGCGATTTCAACTCGCTGAGCGCCGAAGCGGTGACGCTGGAAGACTTCCAGCCTTCGCCCTGGCCCTATTTCTGGAACGTCAGCACGGAAAACGGCAAATAAGCCGGTTTCCTTCAAGAAAACAATGGTGTTTCCGGCGACTGTGCCGGGGACACCTCTGCCGATTGTATTGTGTCGCCGGAAGCCGCGATGACCGCGCCGCTCCGGTATCCCTTTCCGAAAGCTGACTGATGGCCCGAAACTTTCCACCCGATTTTCTCTGGGGGGCTGCCGCCTCCGCCTATCAGACCGAAGGCGCGACCGAAACCGATGGTCGCGGTCCGAGCGTCTGGGACACTTACGCGAAAGTGCCGGGCAACATCGTCAACGGCGATACCGCCGATATTTCCTGCGATCACTATCACCGCTATCCCGAAGATGTCGCGCTGATGCGCGGGCTTGGCGTCAAGGCCTTCCGGCTGTCCACCGCCTGGCCGCGTATCTTCCCCGAAGGCAAGGGGCAGGTGAACCAGCTTGGCGTCGATTTCTACGACCGGCTGATCGACCTGATGCTGCATGAGGGCATCGAACCCTGGATCTGTCTGCACCACTGGGACATGCCGGTGCCGATCGAGGAAGCCGGCGGCTGGCGCTCGCGCGAGACGGCAAAGATCTTTGGTGACTATGCTGCCGAGGTCATCCGCCGTTTCGGCGACCGGGTGAAGCGTTTTGCGCCGATCAACGAGCCGAATGTCATTCCGTGGGTTGCCTATAATCTCGGTCGTCACGCGCCGGGCAAGCAGAATTACGATGCCTGCCTGCAGGCGATCCACAATCTCAATCTCGCCCACGGCAAGACGGTGTCCGCCGTGCGTGCCGAAGCGCCGGATGCCGAGATCGGCAATATCGTCTCGCTCGGACCCGTCCGCCCGCATTATGACGATGCCGCCCACGAGGAGGCGCGCGTTTTCGGCGACTGCATGTGGCGGCGCGTCATGGTCGATCCGCTTTGGCTCGGCACCTATCCCGAGCCGATTGCCGAAAAGATCGAGCCGCTGATCCAGCCCGGAGATATGGAAGAGATCAGCCAGAAACTCGATTTCTTCGGTCTCAATCATTACAACCCGGTCTTCGTCGCGCCCAACCCGAATGCCACGCTGGGCTATTCCGAGGTCATGCCGCCGTCCGGCATGGGGCCGCTTACCGACGTCAACTGGATCGTCGATCCGGATGCCTTCCTCGAGCAGATCCGCGATACCAGCAATCGTTACGGCAATCCGGTGATCTACATCACCGAAAACGGCGCCTCCTATCCCGATATGCTCCGGCCCGACCGCACCATCGTCGACAATGAGCGCATCAGCTATTTCGACAAATATCTCGGCGCACTTCTCGATGCCATCGATGAAGGGCATGATATCCGCGGCTACTTCGCCTGGTCGCTGATGGACAATTTCGAATGGGGGCGCGGCTATTCCAAGCGCTTCGGGCTGGTCTATGTCGACTATCCGACGCTGCAGCGCATCCCCAAAGCCTCTTATCACTGGCTGAAAGGCGTGATTGCGAACAATGCCCTTTGAAGACCGTTCCGTCCCGGCCCGGCCGGGCTGCCGAAACAGGAAAACGAATTCATGATCCGGTATATTCTCAAACGCCTGTTTGGAATGATCGTCGTGATGTTTCTGGTCGTGACCATCGTGTTCGTCATCGTGCGCGTCACGCCGGGCGATCCGGCCGCCGTGATGCTCGGGCCGGATGCGACACCGCAGGACATTGCCGAACTGCGATCGCGGCTCGGTCTCGATCAGTCGATCCTCCAGCAATATGTCATCTATATCGGGCAGATGCTGCAGGGCAATCTCGGCCGTTCCATCTTCCTCAATATCCCGGTGACCACGGCGCTGGCGCAGCGCGCCGAGCCGACCTTCTTCCTGACGATGTTCTCGCTTCTGCTTGCTGCGGTCATCGCGTTGCCGGTCGGCATTTATGCCGCCTACCGGCGCGGCTCCTTCGTCGACCAGGCTTCGACCGTCGTGGCGATGACGGCGGCAAGCGTGCCGAGCTTCTGGCTGGGGCTTATTCTCATTCAGGTGTTTGCGGTGCGTTTCGGGGTTTTTCCCGTTTCCGGCTATGGCGGGCCCGGTGCCAGTTTCTGGGACCGGCTGCATCATCTGGTCCTGCCGGCGGTGTCGCTTGGCGTGGTGTCTTCCGCGCTGATCCTGCGGTTTACCCGCGCGGCCATGCTCGATGTCTTCAATGATGATTACATCCGCACCGCCCGCGCCAAGGGCCTTGCCGAAGGCCGCGTGGTGCTGAAACACGCGCTGAAGAATGCGCTGATCCCGATCCTCACGGTTCTCGGGCTGACGGCGGCCGTGCTGGTTGCCGGTGCGGTGGTGACCGAGACGGTGTTTGCGCTTCCCGGTGTCGGCAGCCTTGTGGTGTCTGCTGTCCTCCGGCGTGACTACCCGGTCATTCAGGGCGCGCTGCTGGTCATCGCCGGGCTTTATGTCCTTATCAATTTTGCAATCGACATGCTTTATCTGCTCGTCGACCCGAGGGTGCGTTACTGATGGCCGATACACAAACCGTCGCAAGCCCCGGCAGTGAACGGGCGAAATTCATCAGGCAGCTTTTGAAGCGCAAGAGCGTGGCATTCGGCCTTGCCGTCTTGCTGATATTCGTCGCCCTTGCCGCTCTTGCACCGTGGATCACACCGCATTCCGCCTACAAGCTGTCGATTGCCAACCGGCTGACACCGCCGGGTGCCGAATACTGGTTCGGCACGGACGAGTTCGGCCGCGATGTCTTCGCCCGCACGCTCTTTGCCGGACGTCTTTCACTTCTTGTCGGTGCGGCCGTTGTTGCGCTTTCGACCATCATTGGCGTGACGCTGGGCCTGATTGCGGGCTTCTTCAAAAGCCTCGATACCCCGATTGCCCGGTTGATCGACGCCATGATGGCGTTTCCCGATATCCTGCTGGCGATCGCGCTGGTGGCAGCACTCGGTCCTTCGCTGATGACAGTGATTGTTGCGCTCTCGATCGTCTATGCCCCGCGACTTGCCCGCATCGTGCGCGCCTCGACCCTCGTTCTGCGCGAGCTTCCCTTCGTCGAGGCCGCCCGCTCGATGGGTATATCCACCGGTCACATCATGACCCGGCATGTGCTGCGCAATCTGATCTCGCCCATTCTGGTGCAGGCGACCTTTCTGTTCGCCAATGCCATTCTGGCCGAAGCCGGTCTTTCGTTCCTCGGCCTCGGCGTCAGCCCGGAAGTGCCGACCTGGGGCACGATGATTGCCGCCGGCCGTCAGTATCTGGGTGCGGCCGACTGGATGACGCTGTTTCCGGGGCTGGCCATCATTCTGGCCGTTCTCTCTCTTCAGATCGTCGGCGACGGCCTGCGCGATATGCTGGACCCCCGCCTGAAAAAGGACCTTTAAGAAATGCAGCTTGAAAACACTGGTTCACCCATGCTGATCCGCAATGTCCGCCCGGTTTCCTTCGGGGCCGGTACACCGGAAGGCCTGATCGACATTGCCGTCGGTGCCGACGGAAAGATTGCCGCCACCGGACCCGGTCTGCCGGTCAGCGAAGGCATGACGGTCATCGATGGTGCGGGCGCGTGGATTTCGCCGGGCTGGACCGACCTTCATGTCCATATCTGGCATGGCGGCACGGATATCTCGATCAGGCCGTCGCAATGCGGCGTCGAGCGCGGCGTGACCACGCTGGTCGATGCCGGCTCTGCGGGCGAGGCCAATTTCCACGGCTTCCGCGAATATATCATCGAACCCTCCGTGGAACGGGTGAAGGCCTTCCTCAATCTCGGCTCGATCGGGCTGGTTGCCTGCAATCGCGTGCCGGAACTGCGCGACATCAAGGATGTCGATTTCGACCGTATCTTCCAGTGCTACGAGGAAAACCGCGAGCACATCATCGGCATCAAGGTGCGTGCCAGCCACGTCATCACCGGCTCATGGGGCATCACGCCGGTCAAGCTCGGCAAGAAGATCGCCAAGATCCTGAAACTGCCGATGATGGTGCATGTCGGCGAGCCGCCCTCGCTTTACGAGGATGTGCTTGAAGCCCTTGGCCCCGGCGACATCATCACCCATTGCTTCAACGGCAAGCTCGGCTCGTCGATCATGGAGGATGAAGACCTCTTTAACCTGGCCGAGCGCTGCGCCGGCGAGGGTATACGCCTCGATATCGGCCATGGCGGCGCGTCCTTCTCGTTCAAGGTTGCCGAAGCGGCGATTGAACGCGGCCTGATGCCGTTTTCGATTTCGACCGATCTTCACGGCCATTCGCTGAACGGCGCGGTCTGGGATATGGCAACCACCATGTCGAAACTGCTGTCGGTCGGCATGCCGTTCGACAAGATTATCGACGCCGTGACACACGCACCGGCCGCCGTCATCGGCCTGCCTATGGACAACCTGCTGGCGACCGGCGCGCGCGCCGAGTTCACCATCTTCAACCTCATCGATGAAGAACTGGACGTGGTCGATTCCAACGGCGACCCGGCGCATATGACGCGCCTGTTCGACCCGGCCTATGCCGTGATAGGCACGAAGGCCGTCAAGGCGTCGCGCCACACGCCCGGCACATGGCGTGCCGGTTACAACGGACAGAATTATGCATTTCGCTGACCGAACGAGCGGCCAGACACCACATTTTGAAAGTACAGGAGTTTTCGTGTCCCAGACATCCGTAATCAAGACGGGCGAAGCCGCAACCGTGGCAGAACGCCTTGCGACACTTGGCATCGAGATCCCGCCTGCGCAGCCGCCGATCGCCAATTTCGCGGCCTTCAAGCAGGAGGGCAATATTCTCTACCTGTCAGGGCAGGGGCCAAGCGAGAAGGACGGTTCGCAACATTACGGCAAGGTCGGTGGCGATGTCAGCGTCGAAGAGGCCTACAAGCATGCCCGGCTGACGGGGCTGAACCTTCTGGCCGTGATGCAGGATGCGCTTGGCGACCTCGACCGCATCAAGCATGTGGTGAAAATCCTCGGCATGGTCAACGCCGCACCCGATTTCACCCGGCATCCGGCCGTCATCAACGGCTGCTCGGACCTCTTCATCGAAGTGTTCGGCGAGGCCGGTATTCACGCACGCTCGGCGGTGGGCCTCGGTTCGCTCCCGAACAATATCACCGTCGAGATCGAAGCGATTGTCGCTCTGAAGGACTGAGACCTAGTGTTCGCGCCATCCCATCAACCGCTCGATACGTTCCGCCGAATCGCGGACATAGTCGCCGAAGGGCACATCGCCAGCGGTGGCCTTCTGCTCGGGCAGCACGATGGAGATCGTCGCGGTGCATTCCCCCTCGGCATTGCAGATCGGCGAGGCGATGCAGGCAACGGAATAGTCGGATTCGCCGACCTGAACCGAAAGCCGGTTGTCAAAGGCAATCGCTGCCGCGCTGGACAGTTCTTTCGGGTCGATGGTTGCACGCCCCGTCGGCGAGGCGCGGGCGCCGCGCTTGAACAGCTCGATGCGGTCCTTTTCCGGCATGTGGCCGACCAGAAGCCGGCCGGACGCGGTCCAGTTCAGCGGAATGCGCGAGCCGACGCGCGACATGACCTGGAAATGGCTGGGGCCGTCGGCCATGGCCATGACCAGCATGTGGTGGCCGTCGCGCCCGCAAAGTTGCACGGTCTCGCCCGCGCGGCGGCAAAGGTCATGCATTTCCTGGGTGGCCACCCGCATGAAATCGACGGAGCGCGCATAGGCGATGCCGTAATTGTAAAGGCGGGGGCCGAGCCACAGCGTGCCGTCATGGGCGCGGGTCAGCACTTCCTTTTCAACCAGGTCCTCGGTGATCGTGTAGATGGTCGAAAGCGGCGCGCCAATCGCCTTGGCAATGGCGTAACCACCGGCCGGTTCACCGGTTTCATAAAGATGATCGATGATCTGAAGAACACGGTCGATGCCGCTGACACGGGTTCTTTTCTTCTTCTTTTCAGGGGCGTCCGCCGGTTGTTCAACGGCGCCGGTGTCGTTCGTCTCGGTCATGATCGTTCCTCAGTTCGGGGCGATATTGCATTATTACGATACAGTTGTCGAGTTGTGCCCGGCGCATTCGACAGACCCACGGAGACTATCAATGAGTGAAGATATCAGGCAGTCGCTCGGACTGCGGCCCGTCATCAACGTATCCGGCACGATGACCGGCCTTGGCGCGTCCATCGCGGTTCCGGAAGCCGTCGCCGCCGTTCCGAAGATCATGACACAGTTTGTCGAAATGAACGACCTGCAGCGCAAGGCCGGCGAGATCATTGCGCGGCTGACCGGCGCGGAAGCCGGTTTCGTCACGGCATCGTGCTCGTCGGGCATCAGCCTTGCTGTTGCCGGCGCGATCACCGGTCCCGATCTTCTCGCCGTCGAGCGCCTGCCGGAAACCACGACTTCGAAAAAGGAAGTCATCGTGCAGGTCGGCCATATCGTCAATTACGGCGCGCCGGTGGATCAGGCCATCCGTCTCGTCGGCGGCACAATGGTTCCGATCGGTCAGGCAACCTCGACACATCGCTTCCATCTGGAAAACGCGATCACCGAAAATACGGCCGCTGCCGTTTATGTCGTCTCCCATCACGTGGTCGATTACGGCCTGCTGCATCTGAGCGAGTTCGTCGAGATCGCCCATGCCCGCGGCGTACCGGTCATCGTCGATGCGGCATCGGAATATGACCTCAGGGGGTTTCTGGAAACGGGCGCCGACATGGCGCTTTACTCCGGCCACAAATTCCTTGGCGGGCCGACCTCGGGCATCGTTGCCGGCCGCAAGGACATGGTCCGCAATGCCTATATCCAGAACTACGGCATCGGCCGCGGCATGAAGGTCGGCAAGGAAAGCATTTTCGGCGTCATGGCTGCGCTTGAAGCCTGGGAAACGCGCGATCACGAGGGCATTCGCGCCCGCGAGAAGAGCTATCTCGACCTCTGGAAGGATACGCTTGACGGTCGTCCGGGCATCAACGCGGTGATCGATCCCGATCCGACCAAAAACCCGCTTGATCGCCTCAAGGTCATGATCGATCCGGCCGAGGCCCGGATCACCGCATGGGATATGGCCGCAGCGCTTGCCGCCGGCGATCCACCGATCATCGTGCGCGATCACGAGGCCGAGCATCAGTATTTCTATCTCGACCCCTGCAACCTGCATCCCGGTCAGGAACACATCGTGGCGCGCCGTCTCGGCGAGGAACTGGACCGCGCCCAGCGCTCCAACGACATCATCGCCACGCCGATCGAAGACCTGAGCCGTCATCGGTTCGACAGCCTGCTCAAATGGCCTGACTGAGGACCGGAAGACGACGAAGGGGACAGCAAAATGACACATCAGCCAAACACGAATGTCAGCCAGACGACGCCGGTTCTGTCGGTACAGAACCTGACCACCTCCTTCTATGCGGAAGGCGACTGGCGCAGCGTCGTCCGCAATGTCTCCTTCGACGTGATGCCGGGGGAGACGCTCGCAATCGTCGGTGAAAGTGGCTCGGGCAAGAGCGTGACCTCGCTTTCGATCATGGGGCTTTTGCCGCGCGACATGTCGCGCGTTGAAGGCCGCATCCTTCTGGATGGCCGCGACCTGCTGCAGGCGTCCGACAGGGATATGCGGGCAACCCGTGGGGCCGACGTCTCGATGATCTTCCAGGAGCCGATGACGAGCCTCAATCCGCTCTTCACCATCGGCGACCAGATTTCCGAGGCGATCCGCTGCCACAGCGATGTGAGCAAAAAGGAAGCACGCGCCGAAACCATCCGGCTTCTGGAAAAGGTGCGCATTCCCTCTGCCGCATCCCGTTTCGACGAATATCCGCACCGCTTTTCCGGCGGCATGCGCCAGCGCGTGATGATCGCCATGGCGCTCGCCGCCCGGCCGAAACTGCTGATCGCCGACGAGCCGACGACGGCGCTCGACGTCACCATTCAGGGGCAGATTCTCGACCTGATCAAGACCCTGCAGGAGGAGGAGGGCACCTCCGTCCTGTTCATCACCCATGATATGGGCGTGGTTGCTGAGATTGCCGACCGCACGGTGGTGATGTTCCGCGGCGAACAGGTGGAAAGTGGCAAGACCAGCGATATCTTTGCCAACAGCCGCGAGCCCTATACCCGCGCCTTGCTGTCGGCCGTGCCGGTGCTCGGCTCGATGTCCGGCACGCAACTGCCGGAACGCTTTCCGATTACCGATGTCCGGACCGGCGACATCACGCCTGCGGCAACGTCGAAAGATACGGTCGCGCGCACCGAAAAACCGGTGCTTGAGGCCCGGAACCTGTCCGTGCGGTTCGATATTCATTCCGGCCTTTTGTCGCGGCTTGCCGGCCGGGTTCATGCGGTCGAGAACGTGTCGTTCAAGCTCCACGCCGGTGAAACGCTCTCGCTTGTGGGGGAATCCGGTTGCGGCAAGTCGACCACCGGGCGCGCGGTGATGCGTCTGCTGGAGCCGGACAGCGGCGAGGTGCTGGTCGATGGCGAGGATGTGCTTGCTTATGACGCACGCTCGATGCGCAAGCTGCGCCAGTCGGTGCAGATGATCTTTCAGGACCCCTTCGCAAGCCTCAATCCGCGCATGACGGTCGGTGAGGCGGTCGCCGAGCCCTATCTCGAACACAAGCTGGGCACACGGCAGGAAGCCCGCGAGATGGTTTCCGACATTCTCGACAAGGTCGGGCTTTCGCCGGATATGGCAAAACGCTATCCGCACGAGTTTTCCGGCGGCCAGCGCCAGCGCATCTGTATCGCCCGCGCGCTTGCGCTCAATCCGAAGGTGATCATTGCCGATGAAAGCGTGTCGGCGCTTGACGTTTCGATCAAGGCGCAGGTGATCAACCTGATGCTCGATCTTCAGGAAAGCATGAATATTGCCTTCCTGTTCATCTCCCACGACATGGCCGTGGTCGAACGCGTCAGCCATCAGGTGGCGGTGATGTATCTTGGCGAAATCGTCGAGATCGGCCCGCGCAATGCCGTCTTCTCCAATCCGCAGCATCCCTACACGCGCAAGCTGATGCAGGCCGTGCCGATCCCCGATCCCGCCCGTCTCGGCATGAAGCGCGGCGGTCAGGTCGATGATCTGAAAAGCCCGATCCGTCCGCTCGACTATGCGGCGAAAGCGCAGGACTACAACGAGGTTTCGCCCGGCCATTTCTGCCTGAGCTGATTGCGGGAAAGCCTGCCGCCGAAAGACGGGACATGTCACAGCGGCAGGCATCCACTGCGCATCGACAGCGATGATAACCGGCTTGCTATAGTCTCTTGCCGGACCTGTTTCAGGGCTGGCTTGGCTTATGCGCAGTCTTTCGCCACAGAAACGGTGCATGATAGAGCTCGGCCAGCGCTTTCCAGGCTGCGGCTGAAAGCATCAGCCAGTAAAATGGCAGATAGAGTGCATCGGCGCGCATCTGGCGCGCTTCTGCCGGCCGCATCCGCGACAGGCCAAGGCGCAGAAACACCCAATAGCTTGCCAGAATATTGGCCAGATCCACGCCGGACAGCAATTGATGCAGTGGCGAGGGGGTATGGTCGGGATGAATCATCATGGCGGCTGTCGAAAACAGCGCCACGAACAGTAGCGGATGCAGCAGTGCCGACAGAATTACGCCCGCACCGTTTGTCAGAAACACCAGACAGCCGAGCGTGCCCAGTTCGCTGAACAGCCGGCCGGGTTCGCGCAACGCAACCAGAAGCGTCTGCAGCCAGCCCTTGACCCAGCGCGACCGCTGGGCAATCCACGGGCGAATGGAAACCGGCGCATCCTCCAGCGTTTCGCAGCTGATCACGCCGCAATGATAACCCAGCCGGTGCAGCCTGAGACCGAGATCGGCATCTTCAGCGACATTATAGGAATCCCAGGCACGGCATTTTCGCAAGACTTCCGTCCGGAAATGGTTCGATGTCCCGCCGAGCGGCAGGGGAAAACGGTGTCGTGCCAGAAACGGCAGTATGCCTCTGAACAGTCCGGCATATTCGCAGGCAAACAGTCCCGAAATCCAGTTCTGGCCGACATTGCCGATTGTCAGCGGCGCCTGCAGACAGCCAAGTGTGCCGGGTGCGGCGTTGAAGGTGGCCCAGGCCTCGCGCAACTGACCGGGATGCGGGCGGTCCTCGGCATCGTAGATCGTCAGGAAGGTGCCGCGGGCGCCGGAAAGCGCGTAGTTCAGGGCCTTCGGTTTGGTGCGCGGGGCAGCCGGCGGCACGACCACCAGCTCGAAATGCGGCGGCATGGGCGTGGCCCGAATGGCCGCGATGGTTTCGCTGTCATCGGCCTCGCAGACGAGTTTGATATCAAGTTTGGATGTCGGCCAGTCCAGTTTCTTCATATGGCCGACAAGTTGCGGGATCATGCCGGCTTCGCGGTAAAGCGCGATCATAACCGTATAGACCGGCAGGGGCGTATCGCTGTCGATGCTGCCACTGTGCCTCTCCGGAAAGGCGGACGCCCTGACGGAAGCCAGGCGGATAAGCAGTGTGAGGGCATAAAGCGTGGTGAAAAGCAGATGGGTCAAAAGCAGCGTTTCAGTCGGAAAAAGGATCAGCCCGGCAAAGAAACTGACCACGCTGCCGCCGAGCAGAAAACCCTGCTTGCCCCAAAAGACGACGCGTGCGGAAAACCGCGGCTCCCAGATCATCAGCCGATGGATGGTTTTTGAAAGGCGTCGTCTGGCCCCCACTTCCCAGACCGTCCTGCGGATCGCGGATGGTACCGTTACCACGACAGCGCGGCGAATGGCCGGGCGGGTCGAAAGGCGCCAGTGCAGTTCGGCAAGGTTTTTCGCGCAGGGCACGATGGCAAATCTGGTGCTGCCGTCCTTGCCCTCGAGCCGCAAGCCGCCGGGCTGGACAAGCAGACGATCGATCCTGGGCCGGTCGGTCACGCAGTCGGCGTCGAGTTCGTCACAAAAGGGCAGCGCCAGATAGTGCGCCAGTCTGCGGTAATAGGTTTCCGGCGAAACCGATCCCTCGGCAAGCAGTTCCTGTTCGATGGTGGTGCCGTTGTCCTGCGCGGCGGTTTCGGCCTTTTCGATCAGCGCATCATCGAAGCCGAGCCGACGGAGCATGCGCCGTTCGCCGGCCAGCGGGTTCTTTGCCGCCCCGGATTTAGAGGCAGAAGTCTCCGTGCTTGTGCACCGCATGGCGTACAAGTGCGAAGCCTGCATCAAAGCCTCCTCTCCTCAAGCTATGCGCGAACTTTAGCAAGAGACTATTAAAGGCTTTGTTTTCAAGAATCACAACATGTAATTGTGTTTTTTTGCTAATGCAATCATGGATTCACGTAATGTTCCACGGGCGGAACTGGCCGTTGCCCCTGCAGGGCAAGGACATGACGCGTCTAGAGATTTCGGTAGCGTGCGATTGCACCGCGCTCGATTGCAGCGCAGGTCAGTTTGTCGAGGTGAAGACGGTCACGCAGAAGTTGCAGGAGGCGAATTTCCTCGGGCTTGACCGCCTGATCGACAGCCATGATTTCCACGGCCAGTGCATAGGCCGTATCGTGGAGCCGCGCGGGCAGCGTATCGCGGATGATCTCCAGTGCAATATCCATGCCCTCGCTTCCCGACAGGATCTCGGCACAGGCATGGGAAACGTCGGTCAGCCGGTCTTCGTCAAACCCGTCAAAGACCGGCAGCGAGCGGGTGATGTGACCGATGCGCGACAGTTCGGCGTCGCTCATCGCGCTGTCGACGGCCGAAGCCATGACCATCACGTAAATCAGGGCATCATAATGAACAAGCGGTGTCCGGGGCATGGGGCATGTCTTTCGATTGAATGCGGGGTTGCGCTGTTACTGGCTCGCCCAGATGATGCGGGCGATCCATTCCACGGCGGAAAGATCGAAGGTGAGGTTATCGTGCGCGGGGTTGATCGACATCAGCTCGATCTGGCGACTGGTGCGGCGCACGAGCACCTTGGCCATCACCTCACCCTCAAGGGTCTTGACGACGACACGGTCGCCCTTGCGGGTTTCGGCATTGGCCTCGACAATCAGCACGTCGCCGTCGCGATAAAGCGGCAGCATGCTTTCGCCCTGCACCTCCAGCGCATAAACGCTCTGGCTGGCGCGCGCGGGGGCGGGGAAATCGACCTCGTCCCAGCCCTGGCCGACGGGAAAGCCGCCATCGTCGAAGAAACCGCCGGTGCCGGCGCGGGCAAGGCCGAGCAGCGGTATGGTGGAGGGCTGTGGCGGAAATGCGCCCGTGGGCGGTGCGCCGTTATAGCCGGCATTGCCGTCGTCCGCGCTCAGAAATGCCGAGAGGTCGGTCCCGGTGGCATCCAGAACCTTGGCGATCGATTCCATCGAAGGCCAGCGTTCGCGTCCGTCCTTGCCCAGACGTTTGGATTTGTTGAAGGCGGTCGGGTCGAGACCGGCTTTGCGCGCCAGTCCGGAAGGCGTCAGCTTGTGCCGGGCGGCCAGATCATCGATCGCGTCCCAGATGGCGCTGTGGCGAAGCTTTCTGGACATGGTTGTTCACTCCGGCCACGAAGGCGCGTTGATAACGGGCGGACTATATCGCATCGTGCGTTGCGGCGTAAAGCTTGGACAGGAATAAAATCCTCTGTCCCGCTCAGGCGACCATCGCCATATTGACCTTGCCCAGCTGGATCACGGCCTGGGTGCGGCTGTCGACATTGAGCTTCAGCAGGATGGCCGAGACATGGGCCTTGACGGTGGCCTCGGACACGCCGAGTTCGTAAGCGATCTGCTTGTTGAGCAGGCCCTCGCACAGCATGCGCAGCACGCGCGACTGCTGCGGCGTCAGCGTCTGCAGCCGCTCCAGCATGTCGGCAATGTCGGGATCGGTTTCTTCGCCGCCCTCGAAATCGTCCGGCGTATAAATCTCACCGGAAAGCACGGTGCGGATGCCGTTGCGCAATTCGTCGATGCCGACGGATTTGGAAATGAAACCGGATGCGCCGAGCGCCAGCGTCCGGCGGATCGTGTCATTGTCGTCGCTGGCGGAAATCACCACGATCGGCAGGCTGGAAAACTCCGCCTTGAGCGTGATCAGGCCGGACAGCCCGCTGACCCCGGGCATGGCAAGGTCGAGCAGAAGCAGGTCGGCTTCGGGATTTTCACGGGCGGCTTGCTGAACCCCCTCGAAGTCGCCGGCCTCCACCACCGCATAATAGGTTGCCATGCCGCTGATGGCCTGTTTCAGGGCACTGCGGAACAGGGGGTGATCGTCGGCGATCAGTATTGTCTGTCCGGTCATTCGCTGCCTCCTCCCAAAGGCAATGTCACAACCCTGGCCGTCTGTCACGCGACGGCTGCAACAAAACGTCGTAAATTTTCTCCATGATCGCGTGTTTCAGCCCGAGATCAATAAAAAAAAGCCGATTGGCCGTGAAAACCCCGGATTTGCTGTTGCTTTCGCGTGGCACCCGTCAATTGTCATGGACTTTTACCCGATGCTGGTTCAAACCCGTGCCGAACATATGCCACCGGAAGCTGATGCTCATGCCGCAACCGATATTCAAGATCGTCGCGCGCCTGGAATGGCAGGCCGCACGCTCTGCCGGCGCCTATGAAGGCGCTACCGTCGATCTTACCGACGGGTTCATTCATTTTTCGACAGCCGGGCAGGTGGAAGAGACCGCCAGCCGCCATTTCGCCGGACAGCGCGACCTGCTGCTGGTCGCCGTCGATCCGGACAGGCTGGGTGAAGCGCTCAAATTCGAGCCCTCGCGCGGTGGCGCCCTGTTTCCTCATCTTTATGCGGCCCTTCCCTTTTCCGCGGTGCTCTGGGAAAAAGAGCTTCCCGAAACGGCTGATGGCGGCCATGATTTCACGGGACTTCTGGTATGATCAATCTTTTCAAATGCGGTGCGCGCAATGCGGTGTTCATGCTTGAGCCGGAGGCGGCGCACGGGCTGACGATCAAGGGCATTGCGAGCGGCCTCATGCCGCGCGCGCGCCATGCCGCAGACAGCCGTCTTGCCGTCACCGCCGCCGGGCTTTCCTTTGCAAACCCGCTCGGCGTTGCCGCCGGTCTCGACAAGAACGGCGAGGCCATCGATGGTCTGATGAAGCTGGGTTTCGGCCATGTGGAGGTGGGAACCGTGACGCCGCGCCCGCAGCCCGGCAATCCGAAGCCCCGGCTCTTCAGGCTTGTGCAGGACGAAGCGGTGATTAACCGCATGGGCTTCAACAATGAGGGACATGCCGCCCTCGCCGTCCGGCTGGAAAAACGCAAGCGGCGCGGCATTGTCGGCGTCAATATCGGCGCCAACAAGACTTCGGAAGACCGGATCGCCGATTATGTCGCCGGCATCGAACGGTTTTCGGCGCTGGCGGAATTTCTGACCATCAACATTTCCTCGCCGAACACGCCGGGCCTCAGGGACCTGCAGGCGCGCGAGCAACTGGCAAGGCTGCTCGACGCGGTCGCCGGAGCCCGGGAAAAGGCCGCAGTCCGTGTGCCGGTTTTCCTGAAGATCGCCCCCGACCTCACCGAGGCCGGGCTTGATGATATCATGATCGAAATCGCAAACAGCACGCTTGACGGTGTGATCGTGTCCAACACCACGCTGTCGCGTCAGGGATTGAGGGACAGGAAGCTGGCGGATGAAAATGGCGGCCTTTCCGGGGCGCCGCTGTTCGACCGGTCGACGGCGCTTCTGGCACGTGTGCGCCAGCGTCTCGGTCCCGACAGGGTGATCATCGGTGTGGGCGGCGTTTCGAGCGGCGCCCGGGCGCTTGAAAAGATCCGCGCCGGCGCCGATCTGGTGCAGATCTATTCCGGTATGGTCTATGAGGGCCCGCAACTGCTGAGCGACAGTTTTGCGGCCATCCTTGCAGCGCTTGAAAATGATGGCCTGTCATCCGTCCGTCAGCTGCGCGACACCGCCGTTGACGCATGGGCCGAAAAGCCGTTCATCGCGCCTACCGGCTGAGACACATCGACCAGAACGGCGTATTGCCGAAATTCGGGCTTGTCGCTTTTGCAACCCCGACATGGGAATAGTTTCCCAGCATGTTGTCGAGATGTTTCGGCGAATTCACCCAGGCCTGAAACGCGCGTTCCGGCGTTTTCTGCTGCATGGCGATGTTTTCAGCCGCCGGCAGCGGCAGGTCGTTGCGCTTGAAGCGGTTATATACGCTTTCCGAACCGGTGATGTGGTTCATCCTGTCGGCAAGCGCCATCCGGCTTGCCTGGTCGACGGCCACATTCGTGCAAGCGCGCGAGGGGCTGACCGGCTCGAGCCCGCGGCTTTTTCTGAGCGCATTGACCCAGGGCAGGAAGGTTGAGGTCATGGCCGTGGCATCGACATCGCCGCGCGGCAGGCCGCTGCCGCCGAAAAGACCGATGCTGCAGGCTGAAAGCCCGATTGCGATGGTGGCGAACGCAAACGCTCGCCGGCCTGTGCTGAATGGGGTCAACGGCGATAACTCAGAATGCGGATGATGATGAACACGGGGATCACGATGATCGCGCCGAGCACGAAATAATGGCCGATCTCGCCCAGTGCCGCAAAGCCGCGCTGCCAGAGGCCGGCAAAGAAATCGATGACACCGTCCCAGAGATCGAGCGGATGGATGCCGAGCGCCGACAGAATAAAACCGACAATCAGCGAGACCACCAGCAGCCTGACGATCGTGCCGACCACCGTGCCGCCCAGAAACCGGTTCAGTTCATTGCTCATTCCGCTCAATCCTTCTGCTCGGCCGTCATTAAGGTGCCTTTGGGGCAGTTTCAAGGTGGAAAATACCCGATCGAACGGCAAGAGGCACGCTGTAATCCGGTTTGTCCTTGCCGCCTTTTGCTAAGGGAACATCACCGGAGGCTTCCGCGTTTTGGATAAAGACTTTCGAAGAACGTCATATGGAGGCCGTTATGAATCTGACGCCTGAACTTTGCCATGCAGCGCGTATTCTGGCCCGCATCGACCGTGCAAGGCTTGCCGCAGAAAGTGGTCTTGCCGAAGACCGGATCGCTGCCTTTGAAGAAGGCACCGGCGAACCGGGCGACAGCATGCGCGAAAAGCTGCAGACCACGCTTGAAGCCCTCGGGATTGTTTTCCTGCCCGAGGAAGCGGAAGGCGGTATCGGCGTGCGCCTGAAGTTTACCGAAAGCGAGACCCGCCGGATCCTCAACTGGGAAGGCGAGGGCGGTCGCGCAAACGAGGATGATGTCGTCTGAGACGTTTGACCAATCGGCGATTATAGGTGATGACGGTATCAGGGGTGTCATCGCGCACCCCTGATTTTCCTCATGACCGGAGCAGACCGCCTTGTCCGAGAACAGCTTTCTGAGAAGCATTCTCAATTCCACATCCGAAAATCACTCACTGCTGGAAGATGCGCAGGGCATCATCGCCGGCGCCATGCTCGCAGCCCTTGGCGTGACGATGCTGAAGGCGGGTGGGCTTCTGACTGGCGGCACTGCGGGGCTTGCCTTCCTCGTCACCTATTCAGGCTTCATGGGGTTTGGCCTTGCCTTCTTTCTGGTCAATCTGCCGTTCTATTATTTTGCCTGGCGACGGCTCGGGCTGAAATTCACCATCAAGACCTTTGTCGCCGTCGGCCTGACCTCGGCGCTTTCCGGCATCGTGCCGCAATTCATTTCCATCGGCGAGACCCATCCTCTGGCGGGCGCGCTTTTCGGCGGCATTCTGGTGGGCGCGGCGCTGCTCATCTTCTTCCGTCATGCCGCAAGCCTTGGCGGTTTCGGCATTCTGGCGCTTTATCTTCAGGATCGTTACGGCTGGAAGGCCGGTTATATCCAGCTCGGCCTTGACGGCATGGTGCTGCTTTTGTCCTTCCTCGTTGCCTCGCCCTATATCATCGTCTGCTCGGTCATCGGCGCCGTGGTCATCAACTTCGTTCTGGCCATCAATCACCGCCGCGACCGCTATATCGCGATGTAGAAAAACCTTTCCCTGACGCCTGTTTCCTGTAATCGTGACCTTATGAACGAAACGGAAACATCGCTGCTGCCGGAACGCTTCCGCCGCTGGTTCGCCGTCAAAGGCTGGCAGCCGCGGCCGCATCAGCTGGACCTGCTGCAACGCGCCGGGGCCGGCGAGGACATGCTGTTGATCGCGCCGACCGGTGCCGGCAAGACGCTGGCCGGTTTTCTGCCCTCGCTTGCCGATCTTGACCGTCAGGGGCCGCAAAAGCCGGGCATGCGTCCACGCGGGGTGCACACGCTCTATATCTCGCCGCTGAAGGCGCTGGCCGTCGATATCGCCCGCAATCTGGAACAGCCGGTCATCGAAAGCGGCCTGCCGATCACCATGGAAACCCGCACCGGCGATACGCCGCAATCCAAACGCCAGCGCCAGCGGTTGAGGCCGCCGGATATCCTGCTGACGACGCCGGAACAGCTGGCGCTTCTGCTTGCGGGAAAGGATGCGGACAGGTTCTTCGAGGATTTGCGCTTCGTGATCTTCGACGAGCTGCACTCGCTGGTCACCTCCAAGCGCGGCCATCTGCTTTCGCTGGGTCTTGCGCGGCTGAGACGTCTTCGCCCGGAACTGACCGCTATCGGCCTTTCGGCCACGGTCTCAGACCCGATGGAATTGCAGCGCTGGCTGGTGGCGCAGACCGGCGAAGTGGCGCCGCCCCATGCCGGGCTGATCACGGTCGCCGGCGGTGCGCGGCCGGAAATCACCATCCTCAAAGCCTCGCAACGCATTCCCTGGTCGGGCCATTCGGCGCGCTATGCCGCGCCCGATATTTACGAAGCGCTGAAACAGCGAAAGATGACGCTGATCTTCGTCAATACCCGCTCGCAGGCCGAAATCGTGTTTCAGGAACTGTGGAGCATCAATGACGACAATCTGCCGATTGCGCTGCATCACGGTTCGCTCGATGTCGGCCAGCGCCGCAAGGTGGAGGCCGCGATGGCGGCGGGAAAACTGCGCGCCGTCGTTGCCACCTCGACGCTCGATCTCGGCATCGACTGGGGCGATATCGACCTGGTGATGCATATCGGCGCGCCGAAGGGCGCCAGCCGGCTTGCCCAGCGCATCGGCCGCGCCAATCACCGCATGGATGAACCGAGCCGCGCCATTCTGGTGCCGGCCAACCGGTTCGAGGTGATGGAGTGTCAGGCAGCGCTCGATGCCAATTATGTCGGCGCGCAGGATAGTCCCCCCATCGGCGACGGCGCGCTTGATGTGCTGGCCCAGCATGTGCTCGGCATGGCCTGCGCCGGACCTTTTGAGGCCGATCTGCTTTATGAGGAGGTGCGCTCTGCGCTACCCTATCACGGGCTCACCCGCGAGACCTTTTTCCGCGTGGTCGATTTCGTCGCCACCGGCGGCTATGCGCTGCGCACCTATGAGCGCTATGCAAAAATACGCAAAACCGCCGACGGGCTCTATCGTCTCACCCATCCCGATTTCGCCCGCCAATATCGGCTGAACCTCGGGACCATTGTCGAAATGCCGATGCTGAAAATCCGGCTGGTGCGGCCGGGAAAACGCGGCGGTCCCTTGCGCGGCGGTGCGGTGCTGGGCGAGGTCGAGGAATATTTCATCGAGATGCTGCGCCCCGGCGATACGTTCCTGTTTGTCGGCAAGGTGTTGCGGTTCGAGGGGCTGCGCGAGAACGAGTGCATGGCCTCCACCGCCTATGACAGCGATCCGAAAATCCCGGCCTATGCCGGCGGCAAGTTTCCGCTGTCGACCTTTCTGGCCGATGGCGTGCGCGCCATGCTGGACGATGCCGAACGGCGCAAGGTGCTGCCGGCGTCCGTGCGCGAATGGCTGGCCTTGCAGGAACAGCATTCGCACCTGCCGAAACGCGGTGAGCTTCTGGTGGAAACCTTTCCGCTTGAAAACCGCTTCTACATGGTCGCCTATCCCTTCGAGGGGCGGCTTGCGCACCAGACGCTCGGTATGTTGCTGACCCGGCGGCTGGAACGCGCCGGCGCCCAGCCGACCGGCTTCGTCTCGACCGATTATTCACTCGCCGTCTGGGGGCTGAAGGATATCGGCGCCATGCTGGCATCCGGCGAACTCGACCTGAAGGCGCTGTTCGACGAGGACATGCTGGGCGACGATCTCGAAGCCTGGCTCGATGAAAGCTACATGCTCAAACGCACCTTCCGCGCCTGTGCCACCATTGCCGGGCTGATCGAGCGGCGGTTTCCGGGCAAGGAGAAGACCGGCCGCCAGATGACGGTTTCGGCCGACCTTATTTATGACGTTTTGAGAAGCCATGAGCCGGACCATATCCTGTTGCAGGCAACCCGCGCGGATGCGGCCTCCGGCTTGCTGGATATCGCCCGCCTTGGCACAATGCTGCAACGAATCAAGGGACATCTGACCCATTACCGGCTGACGCGCATTTCGCCGCTCGCCGTGCCGGTGCTGCTGGAAATCGGCCGCGAAAGCGTCAATGGCGGGGCCGGCGATGCGGTGCTGAAGGAGGCTGTCGACGAACTGGCCGCCGCCCTTGAAGCTGCGGAAACCGAAGACGGACGGGAAGAGACCGGCGCATGAGCCTTACGACCGCGACATATGAGAGCGAGCCGCCCGGCAAGACCGCAGACAGTTTTGCCGGTCATGCGGTGATGTTCGACTGTTCCGGCGCGGCCTTTTTCCCCGGCCTTTCGCTGCTCGTCGTCTCCGACCTGCATCTGGAACGCGGTGCGGCCCACGCCCGGCGCGGCTTTTTCCTGCCGCCCTATGACACCGGACGCACGCTTTCAGCGCTTTCGGCGGTCATCGCACGCTACCGGCCTGCCTGTGTCGTTTCGCTCGGCGATAATTTTCATGACCGCACCGGCGCCCGCGAGATGGCAAGGGACCACCGCGAAAGCCTGTCCGCGCTTGCCGAAAGCTGCGACTGGGTCTGGATCAACGGTAATCACGATCCCGATGGCGTTGCCGGATTGCCGGGCCGGGTTTTCGATGAGTGGCGGTTTGAGGGGCTCAATTTCCGTCACGAACCCGCGCAAACGGGCGCGGCGGAAATCTGCGGCCATCTGCACCCCTCCGCAACCCTCCGTCGCCCGGGAAAATCGGTCCGCCGGCCCTGCTTTGCCAGGGACGAAAACCGTCTGATGCTGCCGGCCTTTGCCACCACACGCGGCGGTCTCGACCTTCGCCATGCGGCATTCCGGGGCCTGTTCGATCGCAATGCGCTGACCGTGCACATGCTGGGCCCGGAGCGGGTCTATGCGCTGCCGTTTGCAGCACTTTCCGGGTAAACGGCCGAACGGTCAGTTCTTCCTGAAGATCACGCTGGCAAACCAGCCGGAAAACAGGGCGATGAACACGGCGCTCATGCCGTAAAACAGCGGATAGTCGTGGGCGGCGGTGGTGATCTGAGCTTCAAGCCCGGTCTTGACCACCTGGAGCGGCAGGTTCTGGGTCGCGATCTGGCGACCTTCCTTGAACAGATAGGCCTGAACCGTGTGGGTGCCCTGGGGAATGTTTACCGGCAGGCGCAGACTTGCGCGGAACAGGCTGTTGGAGACGAATTTCACGCCGTCATATTCAGCGTCGTAGATCCCGTCGACCGCGTTCAGTCTCAGCATCGCCTCACGGAATGTGGCCACGTCGCTGGCGTCGCCAAAATAGCCGACCGGCGCGATGCGCAGATGCGAAACGCCGATGCCCTGCGAATTCAGGGTCTGCGGGGATGTCACGTCCTCAAGCGGCCGCGTGCTCGAGATCGAATAGGAGCGCGGCACATGCTCGAATGAAATCGTCTGGCGGTTGACCCATATCCCGAAAAACCGCTCCTTGCGCCGGACATCGGCCTCTGCCTTCGGGCCTTCGAGGATCACCACGATGTCATAGCGGCCCTTCGACAACAGGATCGGGTCGGCATCGTTGATGGCGCCGAAGACGGTTAGGTCGGCGCCGGAAAAGTCCGAGGTGATGGCGATCTCGTTGGTCGAGGTGCCGATTTCCAGCGTCTCCTGCTGGATCACAGGCGCCTGCTGCGCAGCGGCGATTGCGGGCAGAAAAACGAGGGCCAGAACGGACAGGAGCTTTTTCATCATTGCGGCGCTCCCTCGAAGACGACGGAGAACAGGTCGGTCGGTGTCACCACCAGGCCGAAGGCAAGGCGCACGCCGACGGCCAGGATCAGCAGCGCCAGCAGCGCGCGCAGCTGTTCGCCCTTCAGCTTCTGGCCCACACGCACGCCGTACTGGGCGCCGATCACGCTCGACATCATCAGGATCGTGGCGAGCACGATATCGACCGCATAGTTGGTCACCGCCTGAACCACGGTGGTGTAGGCCGAAACGAAGATGATCTGGAACAGCGATGTGCCGACGACGATATTGGTCGGTATGCGCAGAAGATAGATCATCGCCGGCACCATGATGAAGCCGCCGCCGATACCGAGCGAGGAGGTCAGAACACCGATCGAGCCACCGAGCAGGAAGACGGGAATGACGCTCAGATAGAGCTTCGATTTCTTGAACCGCATCTTGAACGGCAGGCGATGGATCCAGTTGTGCTGGCCGGGCTTGCGCAGGGAAACGGCTTTCTGCGAGGCGCTGCGCCGGATGGCGCGAATGCTTTCGGCCAGCATCAGCCCGCCGATCGAACTCAGGAGCACCACATAGAGGATCGAGATCACCAGATCGAGCTGGCCGAGATCGCGCAACAGCGAAAACAGCCAGACACCGATCGTCGCGCCGACAAGACCGCCGGTCAGAAGCACCGTGCCGAGCTTCATGTCGAGTGTGCCGCGCCGGAAATGGGTGAGCGTACCCGAAACGGAGGAAGCCACCACCTGGCTTGCCCCGGTGGCAACAGCCACGACCGGCGGAATCTGGTAGAAAATCAGAAGCGGGGTGATCAGAAATCCGCCGCCGACGCCAAACATGCCCGAAAGAAAACCGACTGCCGCACCCATGCCGAGAATGACAAAGATATTGACCGAAAGTTCAGCAATCGGCAGATAAATCGACACGCGCTTCCCCAATAGCGGCATGGCCGGACGGGTTGCGTCCAGCCTGTTGAAAATGCTTTTTCTTTCTGCGGCCTACGGTCGCAACTGTCAATTCAAACGACCGTAAACCACCAATTCTTCTCAGGCGCTGTTGCTGTTCAGCAATGTCTCGACAAGCGCAGGCGTGATCGCACCGTCGGCTTTCAGGCCATTCTTGTTCTGGAACGCCTTGATTGCGGCATCGGTTCTGGCGCCGAGAAGCCCGTCTTCGGGGCCGGAGTCATAGCCGCGCTCATTCAGGATCGACTGGATGTCGCGGATGATTGCCTGCTTGTCCGGCGCGCTTGCGGCGGCCTCCTGCGGCAGCCATTCGGCCGGCGGCACCACCTGGTTGGCGGCCGGCAGCGGCGTTTCGGCTTCCCAGTCAGCGGCAAGCTTGCGTCCGCGGTCGAGATCGGCTTTGGAAAGCGCCTCGGTCACTTCGTCGCGCCGGTTTGCGGCTTCGGGATCACCGTTGCGTGCAGCAATCGCGAACCATTTATACGATTGTGCGAGGTCAGCATCCACGCCGGCGCCGCGTGCATGCATGATGGCAAGGTTGAACTGGCTGTCGGCAACGCCGTGATCGGCTGCCGCACGGAACCACTTTGCCGCTTCGGCAAAATCGGGCGTGCCGCCGTCGGCGCCATTGGCCAGCATTACCGCAAGATTGTGCATGGCCCTGACATTGCCGGCCCTTGCAGCCTTGCGATAAAGCGTGATCGCCTCTGCTGCGTTGTGATCGACGCCGACGCCCTTTTCGTAAAGACTGCCGAGCTGGAAAGCGGCAGGAGCGGAGCCGCGTTCGGCCGCGGCGTCAAACCAGATGGCCGCTTCGGCGGGGTCGCGCTTGAGGCCGAGACCGTCCTGATAACGCATGCCGATCTCGTAAAGTGCATCCGGATTGCCGTTTCGGGCCGCATCGGCAAGCGCTGCGGGGTTGATCGTCGCGGGGACGTCGATGTCGAGAGGGGCGGGGTCTTTCGGGCGCTGCGCGGCAAGGGCCTCGCGCGCCTGGCTGGCTTCCGGCTGTGATCCGGAATTCAGCCTGGCCAGCGGAGCTTTCGCGCCGGCCGCTTTTTCATTGCCGGAGGCGGCCTTGGGTGATGCGGAGGCCTGTCTTGCCGGCGACGGTTCCGCCAGCATGTCGAGCACATCCTTTGTGGTCACGGATGCCGTTTCTTCCGAAATTTCCGGCGGGCGCGTTGCAGGGGGCGGTTCCGGGGCGGCAACCGGCGTCTGGGCCGGTGCGGGCGCGCCGGCCCGTGCTGGCGTTGCCGGTGCATCCGGTTTGATGCTGCCGGTGACAAGGCTGTTGTCGGTGTCGAACATCTGGAATGCGCGGACGGCAGGCGCTGCTGCAATTTCCCGGGCTTCTGCGGCAAAATTGGTTTTGACGGCAGCCCGGTCAGGCGAGCGCAGCGAAGGCGCTGCGGCGACATTCTGTTTGGCTGTGCTGCCCGATATGGCTTGCTGCGGCGGGGTTGCCGGGGCAGGGGCACGCAGCGACGGCGGGGCCTTGTCGAAGGCCTTGGTGGCCTGAAGTATGGCCTCGCGGTCCTTTCCCGTATCGGAGAGGAACGGATAGGCGATGATCGCCAGCAGGATCGCGCCGGCAGCGAGGTAGACAGGCCGGCGGGAAAAACCGTCCCGGGCCTGTTTCGCGCTGTCCTCATCCTTTTCAGAAGGCTTTGCGGGCGAAATGGACGGCGTCATGTCCTCGGCATTTTCAAGCGCGGAACGGGCCGCACGCCGGGCAGCGGCGATCAGGTCGCCCTGAGGGCCGCCGGCGGCAAGCCGCTGGTTGCGCATGCCGGCGGGCTGGCCGGGCTCGCGCTTCTTGTATTCGGTCTTGGCAACAGGCCGGTCGTGCACGGGCAAAACAGGCGTGTTTTGCTTTGGCGCCTGTCCGGCGCGCACACGCGAGAGAATGTCCATGACATCGTCGCTTGCGCCATCGGCCTGCGTGTCGACGGCAGACGCAGCGGAAGGCTGCGATGCTGCAGCGGGAAACTGCATCTCGAAACGCGGCGGTTCCTGCCGCTCGGCCTCGGTTTCGGCCGCCTTGCTGGCCTCAGCCGTAGCTGCCGAGGGCGCGGGAGCGACGAAAGGGCCGGTCTCCGCGCGCCTCCCTTCGGTCTCTGTGGCGGTTTCGCCGTCTTCGGCATTCAGGGTGTCGAGCCTGTCGGAGATGGTTTTCAGGGTATCGTGCAGACCGGCTGTGCCATCACTGTCGCGCCCTGCCTGCTGAAGGTTCTTAAGATCGGCGGCGAGCGCCTTGAGGACGGCAATATGCTCGTCGGTTTCGCCCTTGCGGCGTTCCTCGAAATTCTTCAGCGCTTCCTCGGCGGCGTGCTGCGCGGCCTCAATGAGGTAATCGTCATTGCTGGCCGTCAGGTTCTCGATACGCGCGCCGATGCGCTCTTCAAGCTCGGCGAAAGGTTGCTTCGGATCCGGCCGGCCGACCAGCGTCGTCAGTTCGGCGATCTGCCGTTCCAGCTTCTGCAGCGCCGGGGCGCTCATGTCGCGCCGGCTTTCCTCGAACCGGTCGGCAAGCGCGGTCAGCTGTGCGCTGATCCGCTCATCCGATCCGTTTTGCGCGAGATCGGCAATCCTGCGCGCCAGCCGTTCCTCGGTGCCGGCGAGATCGAGCGCTTCGATGCGCGCGGCAAGGCGTTTTTCGAATGCTTCGGGATCGATGGCATTGGTGTTGTCGCGCACCGTAGGCGTCGGCATGGCGGCGATCTGCTCGGAAAGCCTCCGTTCCGCACCGGCCATGTCGATGCGCGAAACCGTGTCGTTGATTTTCGATACGGCCGCTTCAAGGGTTTCAGGCCGGAGGCCCGGCTTCTGGTTTTCGATCAGGCCGGAAAGCCGTTTGAGCTCGTCGCGCACGGCATCGCGGCTGCCATCATCGGCCGTGCTGAGGTCCAGTGCATCCAGTCTGGCGGTAATCCGGCGCTCGCTGCCCTGAAGGTCGATCCCGCTAATGGTCTGGTTGATGCGCCTGACCGCGTCTTCGAGTGCGCGTGGGTCCAGGCTGTGGCTGTTGTTTTCAACAAGAGCCGAAAGTCTGTCGAACTGCTGCTGCAGGTCGCGCCGGTCCTGTTCGCAGAAACCGCCGGCGGCGGCATTGTCGATTTTGTCGGCGATCCTGCGTTCCGCCCCGGCCATGTCGATGCGCGAAACCGTGTCGCTGATTTTCGATACGGCCGCGTCCAGGGCTTCAGGCCGGAGGCCGGGCTTCTGGTTTTCGATCAGACCGGAAAGCCGTTTGAGTTCGTCGCGCACGGCGTCGCGGCTGTCATCATCGGCCGTGCTGAGGTCCAGTGCATCCAGTCTGGCGGCAATCCGGCGTTCGCTGCCCTGAAGGTCGATCCGGCCGATCTTGTCGGAGAGCTCGGAAACGGCCTGAACGAGCGTTCTTCTGTCGATGCCGGGCGTGATGTTTTCAACGGCGGCTGTCAGCTTGTCGAGCCGTGCTTCAAGCCTGAGATGCCCGTCGTCCGCGCTGTGTTCCTTGAGGCGGCTGGCCATGTCCTCAAGGCTTTCAAGCAGTGTCGTCTGCTTGGTGCCCTGATCGCGCATCTGCCAGTCGATCGCCGCAACCGCGCTGGCGAGTTCTGCAAACCGGCTTTCCAGCCGCTCGACCGTCGGGTCGTGCTGAACTTCACCCTGTCGGCGGCCAATCAGCTCGATATTGCGGTCGATGTCTTCGATCCGGCGCTCGATGGCGCTCATCTGCCCGTCAAGCTTGCGGCCGGAAGCGGGGATCCGGGTGCACAGAACCTCCATCGCCCGGGCCAGTGCCGTGAGACGGTTTTCAATGTCGTTCAGACTGTTATCCGTCTGGCTGCGATCGAGACGCTGCCTGATATCGTCGAGACCATAGGCAAGCGCCGACAGATCGCCGTCCAGCCTGGCCGGGTCGAAAGGCGTCAGATGCTGTTCGAGCGTGTCGAAACGGGTCTCGAGGCGGGCCATACTGTCGGAACTCGCAAGGCCGCGTATCAAGGTCTGAAGGTGTTCGAACTCCGCCATCAGCGGATCATCGGAACTGGCGGCCGCGTTGCTCAAAAGCCAGTCGACGCCCTCGGAAATTCTCAAGAGTTCGCTGCGGGTCTGTTCGTCGCTCGCCAGCGTGTCGGTCTGCCGGTCGAGATGGGAGAGCATGTCATGAAGGCCCGCCAGCTCATCACGCAGGCTGTCGGTGAAATCCTCGCGCACGGCGGCCCTGAGGTCCTTGAGCGTCGAGCTGATCTCGCGCAGTTCGGCATTCGTGCGCACAAGGTCCGGATTGGTGGAAGGGCGTTCACGGCTGGGGCGCTCGCGGGGCGGCTGCGAAGGGGCTGGCCTGCGGGCGGATGCGCGGTTTGCCATCATGTCGGCAAGGCGGGATTCCAGACCCTCGATGGTCTGGTTGAGCGCGTCCAGAGAAGGTCTTTCTCCCCGTGCGTCCTGTGTCATCCGCGTTTGCGCCATGGTTCGTGCCCGCTCCGGTTCACGGTGCCTGTGGCGTATCAAGCGAAGCTGCCTCCCTCACGCGCGCAGGACCGCATCAACAGTTCTGAACCCCAGCTTTCGCCCAACATGGTAAAGAAGTTGTTAACTCCTGCATGAAACTTCGGGCAGGAGAACCGGAAAATCCGTGCGCTTCAGGGAATTTTGCCGTGCAGGAAACGGTTTGAACGCACGCGGTCGCCGCTTTGCGGCGCCGGGCATTCAGGACGGGTGAGCGGTGATCAGGGTTGCGCCGAAGATGGCGCCGGGCTGTCCCTTTTTGCCGGTCGCCTGCAGCAGGATCGCGCAGCCGTCGCTTTCGCGCGGATCAAGTACGCGCGCCGGCAGCGTGATGCGGGCCGGAGCGCCATGCCACATGCCGACGGTCTGAACATCGGTGACGATATTGCGGTAGGTGATTGTCCGGCCCTTGTTCTCGCCGTCCTTGATGGCGACCTTGTCTTCATGCTTGAAATAGACAACGAGCACATCGGCCTTGCCGGTGCCCGCGCCGATATCGATCAGCACCTCGTCGCCGTTCATCGTCGTGGAAACGGGGACATTGAGGCCATCGCCATCGGCGGCAAGGGTTTCGAACGTCTGGTTGAGGTCGGCCACGTCGGTGCCGACCATCTGGGTGCGCCCATTCAGGATCGCCTGTGGCGTGTAGACGCCGCTGCGGCCCATCGCCTCGCCATAGGCATATTGCCGTTCGGTGTTCTGGCGGCTGCTCATCGTGTCGGTCCAGCCGAGATAGTTCCAGTAGTCGACATGGTAGCTGAGAACGACGATGTCACCCTGATCGGCAAGCGCCGCCGCCGCCTTGTCTGCGGGGGGGCAGGAAGAGCAGCCCTGAGAGGTGAAGAGTTCGAGAACGCCGAGCGGATTCCGGATCTCGTCCGCCTGCGCCGTGGACAGGGCAAATGCCGCAAGAAAGGCGGCCGATATGAATGTCTGCTTCAGCACGGCAGCAACTTTCACCAGCTTATAGGGGCTGCGTTGTGTTTTCATCCAACGCCTGAAAAACATGATTGGCAATTTACCCTTTAACGAAATCAACGGGAAGTCACGATGGGGTGAAAAAGAGCCCGTGTCATCACACGAAAATGCGCGGCGACGGTCAGCGGCTGAGCGGCATCCCGCCATCCTCATGCATGCCGGCTCCAGGGTTGTGATGTGGTGGTCACGGCGGACTGTGCGGCTGCGGCTTCATCCATTATCCGGGCCAGATAGCAATCCTGCGCGGTCTCGGCGAAACTGTAGGAAGAAATGCCGCGTTCCACGTAGACGCGCATGTTTTCAAGGCAGGTCGCAACCGCAATTTCATCATCAAACAGATGCGGTCCCGGGAAAGGATTGCGATAGACCCAGCGACCCGCAGCCACGATCCCGGCGTGATGATAGCCCTCGAAATTGACGAAATGGCCCTTGTCCATGCGCTGAAGCTCAGCCGTCATCGGCGTGCGCTCGTCCATCAGGTAGTCGATGCGTTCCGGTGTGATCTCGCCGCATTCGCCGCGAACCGTCACCCTGGGCGCGCGAATGCGGCTGCGGTGCTGGCCATTGGCGAAGTCATAGACGCCGACCTTGTCGCCGAAATCGAATGTGGCGATGGTCTGGGCCGCAGCGATTACCTCATAGCGCTCGGGCTGGTCATAGCGTCCCGGCCCCTTGACCACCGGCAGCGTGACGCGGCTGGCGGTGACCGTGGCGTTTTCGAAACCGATTCCCAGAAGTTTCCGCATCATGCTGATGCTGTGATAGGTCTGCAGGACCGAGACATGGGCATAGTTCGGCGTGCCGATCAGGCCGTCCAAGATCAGGGCCCGCATGGCCGAGAGCACCGGATGCAGGAAATACTGCTCGGCCACCTCGATTTTCGCTCCGGCCGCGACCAGCGCGTTCAGTGCGAGCAATTGATCGTGATCGAAGGCCGCCGTTTCGAGGAGAACCGGGACCTTATGCGCGGCAAGTTCGCCAATCCGGTCGACAATATGCTCCGGACGTATGGAGACGACGGCAAATTCGGGTCGGGTGGCGGCAAGCAGGTCATCAATCGAAGCGAAGACCGGCACGCCCCATTCCTGCTCCAGCGCAGCTTGATCGGCTGCCGGACGGCCGGTAACGATACCGGTGGCGCGAAAATGCGCGGGCAGGGCCTTTGCCACCCTGAGGAAGAATTCAGCCCTCCAGCCGGAACCGATCACTGCAAAAGGTATGGGCGACACCCTGCTTTCCTCCCCGAAATACTGTCTCCGGCATAGACAGTATCCGGTTCGGGTACAAGCCGATATGAAGAAGGCGGCCATCGGCCGCCTCAGTTTGTTGACAAAGCTGCCCCTCACTCCGGGTCATCCTCGGGCTTGACCCGAGGATCCAGGGCCGCACGATGTGTGCTTGCTTTAAACCCTTTCTTATCAGAGGGTTGAGCAGAATGGATGCTCGGATCGCGTCCGAGCATGACACCTGTGGGGACGGCTGAGGGAGGCAACAACCCACACGTCTTCGGGTTTGTCAGCAGTCTGAAGGCGACTATCGGCTGCCTTCTTCAACTGCGCATCAGAGCAGATTATTTCCAGCTGCGGATATCGACGAACCGGCCTTCGATGGCGGCAGCGGCGGCCATGGCGGGGGAGACCAGATGGGTCCGGCCCTTGTAGCCCTGGCGGCCTTCGAAATTGCGGTTCGAGGTCGAGGCGCAGCGTTCTTCCGGCTTCAGCCGGTCATCGTTCATCGCCAGGCACATGGAGCATCCCGGCTCGCGCCATTCGAAACCGGCCTCGATGAAGATCTTGTCGAGGCCCTCGGCTTCCGCCTGTTCCTTCACCAGCCCCGAGCCCGGCACGATCATGGCATTGACCCGGTCAGCGACCTTGCGGCCCTTGGCAACGGCTGCGGCTGCCCGCAGATCCTCGATACGACCATTAGTGCACGAACCGATGAAGACGCGGTCGAGTTCGATATCGGTGATCTTCGTTCCCGGTTCGAGGCCCATATATTTCAGCGCACGCCATTTGGAGGTGCGCTTGGTCTCATCGGGAATATCATCGGGGTTCGGCACTTCACCGGTCACCGCGATCACGTCTTCCGGCGAAGACCCCCAGGAGACGATCGGCGGCAGGTTGGCGGCATCGAGCGTGACCACACGATCATATTCCGCACCCTCGTCGGTCGTCAGCGACTTCCAGTATTCTACCGCCCGGTCCCAGGCCTCGCCCTTCGGCGCGCGCGGGCGTTCCTTGATATAGGCAAAGGTCTTTTCGTCCGGCGCGATCAGGCCGGCGCGGGCGCCACCCTCGATCGTCATGTTGCAGACGGTCATGCGGCCTTCCATGGACAGGTCCCGGATCGCCTCGCCGGCAAATTCGATGACGTGGCCGGTGCCGCCGGCGGTGCCGATCTCGCCGATGATAGCCAGAATGATGTCCTTGGCGGTGACGCCTTCCGGCGCCTTGCCGTCAACGCGCACCAGCATGTTCTTGGCTTTCGACTGGATCAGCGTCTGCGTGGCGAGCACATGCTCGACCTCGGAGGTACCGATACCATGCGCCAGCGCGCCGAAAGCGCCATGAGTGGAGGTGTGGCTGTCGCCGCAGACAATCGTCATGCCCGGCAGCGTAAAGCCCTGCTCGGGACCGACGATGTGGACGATGCCCTGACGCTTGTCCTTCTCGGAATAATATTCGACGCCGAAATCGAGTGCATTCTGGGCAAGGGCTGCCACCTGAATGCGGCTTTCCTCGTTCTTGATGCCGTTGACGCGGTCGGGCGTGGTCGGAACGTTGTGGTCGACCACGGCCAGCGTCTTCAGCGGCGCATGCACCGTGCGACCTGCCAGCCTCAGACCTTCGAAGGCCTGCGGGCTGGTAACTTCGTGGACCAGGTGGCGGTCGATGTAGATGAGACAGGTGCCGTCATCCTGGCTGTCCACCAGATGATCGTCCCAGATCTTGTCATAGATTGTGCGAGCCTTGCTCATGATTTCGTAACCCATTTGTCGAGGAACAGGAAAAAGGCGCGGTTGCCCGCAGCCGGCATTGCTTTTTGAAAAGCATCAGCTAAGTCGGGCGTTGAGCGCGCCGGAAATCATCGCAAAGAAGCGGCTCGGCAGGCGCTTTCTGTCCTGCAGCACGAAAGGCCTTAGGGAAACGGCCGCGCTCTTTCTGTCAATGATCCTCATGGGCCGGTCTTTACCAGCTTTCCGGGGTTTCGGCAATCATTTACGAGAATGGTTCAAAACTGGCTTCGCGCCCGGTCCGTATGCGTTCTGAGAAGCATGAAGAACGGGTCCGGGCCAGTGCGCTGACTGCCGCCGCTGACGGTGTCGGCGATGACATCATCATCGAGCAGAAGACGATCTGCGCCTTTCGCGGTGCCGGCAAGCACAGGTGTGGCAATGGAACCCAGTATCATCGGGTTTCCGGCGCCGGCCACAATGGCGCGGGTTGCATCCATTTTCGCTCCGTCTGACCGCAACCGGCCGAAATGGCGTTTGCGGTTCTGCAATTCATGGGAGCATGGAGATAGGAATCGATTCCGGCTTTTTCTTGTTCGCGGCCGCCTTGGCGTCGGTAAAACGCAAAGAAGCCGCCCGGAGGCGGCTTCTCGAAACAGAATGAAGCGAAAAAACTTATTCGCTCTTGGCTGCTGCGGCAGCTTCCTTCTCGGCCTTGGCAGCAGCGCGGGCGGCTGCAGCCTTTTCGCGGGCTTCGTCGTTCAGACGGCGTGCGCGAACGGAGGTATCCTCGGCGATACGCGCGGACTTGCCGCGACGGTCACGCAGGTAGTAGAGCTTCGCGCGGCGAACCTTACCGCGGCGGATCACTTCAACGCCTTCGACCTGGGGCGAATAAACCGGGAATACACGCTCCACACCTTCGCCGTAGGAAATCTTGCGAACGGTGAAGTTCTCGTGGATGCCGCCGCCGGAGCGGGCAATGCAGACACCTTCGAAGGCCTGCACACGGGTGCGGGTGCCTTCCGTCACGCGGACGTTGACCCGGACCGTGTCGCCGGCTTCAAACGGGGGGAGTTCGCGCTGTCCCTTGATGCGCGCGGTCTCTTCAGCTTCGAGCTGCTCGATGATGTTCATCGGTCTAACCTCTTGATATCTTGCTTTAACGGCCAGAGCGCCCGACAGTCATCCTTTGGACAAAGCCTCCGGATTCGCCTTCATTCCAAGGCAGGAGCGTTACGCGGTTCTTCATTTGGGCAACCGGAAACACCGGTCAGGGCGGGCCTATAGACGTTTTTTTGGCCTTTGTCACCCCTTATTGCGGGGTTTTACGGCCACAAACGCATCGGATTGCGCCCATTCGGTCCGCAACAGCCCCATCATCACGGTGTCCCAGCGCTCATTGTCAAAGCGCGCCGAGGAGCGGCGTGTGCCTTCCTTGGTGAAGCCAAAGGCGAGATAGGCCCGGATTGCCGCGGCATTGTTGTCATAGACATTGAGTTCGACCCGCATGATGCCGGGCTCCCTGAAGGCTTCATCTACGAGAAGGGCAAGCAGCGGCCGGGACAAGCCCTTGCCCCGGAATTCAGGGGCAATGGCGATGCGGCAGAGCCTGGCGGCGCCGTTCAGCCGGTCGAAGACGATCTGGCCATGGCCCGCGACGGTGTCTCCGGTTCTGGCTGTAAAACACACAAGCGCGGGCTTTGAGCCCAGCATGTCGGCGGACCCTTCGCAAAGCTGATCGTAGCTGAAGGGAAAGGCAAGCTGCGTGCCGCCCCAAAGGGCTGTCGTTCTGGCATCGTCAAACCAGCGCGACACAATGTCGAAATGCTCCGCTGCAAACGGCTCGAGCTGCAGTGCCTCACTCATCGTCGCTCTCCTTGCCTGCGACAAGCTCGGGCCGGCGTGCGGCCGTCAGCCGAAGTGCCTGTTCGTGACGCCATTTGTCGATGACCGCATGATTGCCGGATGTCAGCACGTCGGGGATCGTTTCCCCTTCCCATTCGGCGGGGCGGGTATAATGCGGATGTTCCAGAAGCCCGTTTTCGAAGCTCTCATGCGTGCCGGAAAGCGCATTGCCCATCACGCCCGGCAGAACCCGGATGACCGCATCGAGCAGCACCAGCGCGGCAGGCTCGCCGCCGGAGAGGATATAGTCGCCGATGGAAACCTCTTCGAGGCCGCGCCGGTCGATCACGCGCTGGTCGACGCCCTCGAAACGTCCGCAGACGATCACGGCGCCCGGGCCTTCGGCCAGTTCGCGCACGCGCGCCTGTGTGAGCGGTTTTCCCCGCGGGCTCATCAACAGGCGCGGCCGGTCGTCGCCGGCGCTGACGGCATCGATGGCCCGGCCCAGAATATCGGCGCGCAAGACCATGCCCGCGCCACCGCCGGCCGGCGTGTCATCGACGCTGCGGTGCCGGTCCTCGGCAAAGTCGCGAATGTTGACGGCATCCAGCGACCATTGCCCGCGTTCGGCCGCCCGGCCGGCAAGCGACGTACCAAGATGGCCGGGAAACATCTCCGGATAAAGGGTGAGGACGGTCGCCTTGAAGGACATTGCGGTTACCGGCCGTCGGGATCGGGAAAGTCCGGGGTGTCATCGTCGCCGTCATCGATCAGACCGGCAGCCACCGGATCGATCAGCACCCGACGGTCGGTGAAATCGATTTCCAGCACGGCGCTCTCGTTGAAGGGGATCAGCACCGGGCGGCGGCCCGGACCTTTCAGCTCGAGCAGGTCGCCGGCGCCGAAATCGAAGATCGCGCTGATGGCGCCGTAGCTGTTGCCTGCGTCGTCGAAAACATCGAGGCCTTCAAGATCGGCGTAGAAATACTCATCGTCATCAAGCTCGTCATCCGGCAGATTGTCACGCTCGATATAGAGATTGAGGCCGCGCAGCGCTTCTGCAGCGGTGCGGTCGTTGACCCCGCGAAAGCGGATGACGATCATGTTGTTCTTGCCGGGGCGCGTTTCGAGAATCTCGAACATACGCCCGTCCTCGGCATGCAGATTGCCGTAATCGCCGACCGTCAGCGGGTTTGCGGTAAAGCAGCGCACGCGCACATCGCCACGCAGGCCCTGCGCCGCGCCAATGGTTGCCATCAATACCGGATCTTTGAGCTTCGCCATCGTCATTCTTCCCTGCCATCAATGGCTATCTATGCTCTTTTGGCGCAAAGGAAAAGGCCGGACGCATGCGCCCGGCCCTTAATCAATGCCCCAAGAGCGTGCCCTGCACCGGAAGCGGCAGGCCGCCTGCGGGCGTGAAGCTTATTCCGAAGCTTCGGCAGCGGCTTCTGCGGCAGCGGCTGCTGCTTCTTCAGCCTTCTGCTTCTTTTCGGCAACGCGCTCTTCGGCCTTCTTGCCGGGCTTGGCCTTGTTCGGGTTGTTGCGAGCCTTGCGCTCGGCAATGCCGGCTTCGGCGAGGAAGCGCAGAACACGGTCGGTCGGCTGGGCGCCGGTGCCGAGCCAGTACTTCACGCGCTCTTCGTCGAACACGACGCGCTCTTCCGAATCCTTCGGCAGCATCGGGTTCCAGTGGCCGAGCTTCTCGATGAAGCGGCCATCACGCGGGGAGCGCTCGTCGGCAGCGACGATGTGGTAGTAGGGGCGCTTCTTGGAACCGCCACGGGCGAGACGAATCTTGATTGCCATTCTGTTTTCTCCTTAAAGGCATTTCTTTGGGCCTGAGCCCATTCGTTTCCTTGACCCCGTCTTCTGCGATCAGCGAAAGCCGACACTGGAATGACAGGGCATTTTCGATGGCCGATAACCGGCCTATTTCTCTGCACCACCGTGTTCGGCGGCGATCTGCTCATGATGCCGGATGACTTCCTTGATGATGAAATTCAGGAAAGTTTCGGCAAAATCGGGGTCGAGATCGGCGTTTTTCGCCAATGTTCTCAACCGCGAAATCTGCTGTTCCTCACGCGCCGGATCGGCCGGCGGCAGGTCGTGTTTGGCCTTCAGGTGCCCGACTGCCTTGGTGCAGCGGAACCGTTCGGCGAGAATGTGCACCAGTGCGGCATCGAGGTTGTCGATCGACTGGCGATACTGGGCAAGCTGTTCCTTGATTTCAGCGTCCGTCACTTCTTCTTCCCCTTGCCAAAGCCGCCGCCCAGACCGGGAAGCTTCGGGCCGCCGAGGCCGGGAAGTTCGCCAGGCGGCATGCCGCCCGGACCGCCGAGACCGCCGGCCTGCTTCTGCAATTCGGCCAGCTGGTTGGCGTCGAGCTTGGAAAGGTCGGGCATGCCGCCGCCCATTCCGCCCATGCCGCCCGGCATGCCGCCGCCGCCCATCATGTTCATCATCTGCTTCATCTTGCCTTTGCCCTTGCCGCCCATGGCTTTCATCATGTCGGACATCTGGCGGTGCATCTTCAGAAGCTTGTTGATATCGGCGGCCGAGGTGCCGGAACCTGCGGCAATGCGCTTCTTGCGCGAATTTTTGAGAACGTCGGGATGTGCGCGTTCATACTTCGTCATCGAGGAGATGATGGCGAGCTGGCGGTTGAAGACGCTGTCGTCCATGCCGGCGGCGGCCATCTTGTCCTTCATGCCGCCCATGCCCGGCATCAGGCCCATAATGCCGCCCATGCCGCCCATGTTCTGCATCTGCTTCAATTGTTCGGCCATGTCGTTGAGGTCGAACTTGCCCTTGGCCATCTTCTGGGCCATGGCCTGGGCTTTTTCGGCGTCGATGGTCTCGGCGGCCTTTTCCACCAGCGAGACGATATCGCCCATGCCGAGAATACGGTCGGCGATGCGCTTGGGATGGAATTCTTCCAGCGCATCCATCTTTTCGCCGGTACCGATCAGCTTGATCGGCTTGCCGGTGACCGCGCGCATGGAAAGGGCAGCACCGCCGCGCCCGTCACCATCCATACGGGTCAGAACCAGGCCGGTAATACCGACGCGCTGGTCGAAGTTGCGGGCGAGATTGACGGCGTCCTGACCGGTCAGACTATCGGCCACCAGCAGGATTTCGTGCGGATTGGCCTGCTTGCGGATGTCGGACATCTCGACCATCAGCGGCTCGTCGATATGGGTGCGGCCGGCGGTATCGAGGATGACGACGTCGTGGCCGCCGAGCTTGGCCGCCTGTACCGCGCGCTTGGCGATGGCGACCGGGTCCTGGCCCTTGATCACCGGCAGCGTGTCGACCGAGGTCTGCTCGCCGATCTGCTTCAGCTGCTCCTGGGCGGCCGGACGACGGGTGTCGAGCGAGGCCATCAGCACTTTTCTGCGGTCGCGATTGGTCATCCGCGCCGCGATCTTGCCGGTGGTCGTCGTCTTGCCGGAACCCTGCAGGCCGACCATCATGATGACGACCGGTGCGGGCGCGTTGAGATCAAGCGTGACGCCCTCGGAGCCGAGCATCTCGACCAGTTCGTCATGGACGATCTTGACGACCATCTGGCCGGGCTTGATCGACTTCAGCACTTCCGCGCCGACGGCCTTTTCCCGCACGCGGGCGGTGAAGTCGCGCACCACCTCCAGCGCGACGTCGGCTTCCAGAAGCGCCCGGCGCACTTCGCGCAGCGCAGCCGTCACGTCGGCTTCCGAAAGCGAGCCGCGGCCGGTCAGTCCCTTGAGGACGGAACCAAGGCGGTCCTGGAGGTTTTCAAACATAGCCCAATCCCTTTTCGTTTCGCACACGTCGAAACGTTGGCACCTCTGCCGGCAAATGCAAGACGCAAAGCAAAATTCCATCCGAGGGCGCATCGCGCTGTCGGATGTTGACCTCCGGGCTCTCTTTATACCTTTTCGGGCCCCGGTCGGTGGCTGAACGTCTTCACTGTCAGCAGATTTGTCGGCGATAAACCCCAAGATTGCGGCAAAGTCAAGCCATGGCAGGCGCTTTTGCGCATTTCGGGCCGTGGAACTTTTTCGCCGCTACCGCATATATATCCCGGTAGGCCGGTCGCGACAATCAGTGATGGCCAATAACACCCGGATCAACCGAAAGGACCCTTTCATGATCCCCACGCGCATGCGGCTGCACAAGAAGAACCGCTATTATGCGGGTCCGGAAAGCGACCATTTCGACGGCACATTGTTCTTCAATCCCGATGGCATGAACCCGCCGGGCCTTGCGGAAGTCGCCAAATGGCAATTCGCGCACAAGCGCACGCCCTGGCCCAAACAGGTGGAATGCCGCTTTGCGCCGCACAGGCCGGACGCGCTTGTCGAGGGCAACGACATGCGGGTGACGATGATCGGCCATGCCAGCCTGCTGATCCAGGTTGCCGGCGTCAATATTCTGACCGATCCGGTGTTTTCCGAACGTGTGAGCCCATTCAATTCGCTGGGCCCGAAACGGGTCTGCCCGCCCGGCATTGCCTTTGAGGACCTGCCGAAGATCGATTTGGTGCTGGTCACCCATAACCACTACGACCATCTGAGCCAGACCTGCCTGAAGCGGCTGCAGGCCGAACATGCACCCCGGATCGTCACCCCGCTCGGCAATGACACGGTGATCCGCCGGAAAGTGCCGGATGCCATGATAACCGTGCTCGACTGGGGCCATCAGGCGCAACTGCCCGGCGGCGTGCGGGTCTTTGCAGAGCCCTGCCACCACTGGTCGGCGCGCGGCGTGATGGACCGGCGCATGGCGCTGTGGGCCGCCTTCGTGCTCGAAACCCCGGCCGGGCGGATCTATCACATCGGCGATACCGGTTTTCACGAAGGCCGGAACTACCGTGCCGCCGCGGAAAAATATGGCAGCTTCCGCCTCGCCAACCTGCCGATCGGCGCCTATGAGCCGCGCTTCTTCATGAAAAACGAGCATCAGGACCCGGTCGAAGCCGTGAAGGGGTTTGAACTTTGCAATGCGGCCTATGCCGCCGGCCACCATTTCGGCACCTTCCAGCTGACCGATGAGGGACGGGACGATCCGGTGAAGCTCCTCAAGGCGGCGCTTGCCGATGCCGGTATTGACGAAGAGCGCTTTCGCCCGCTTGAACCGGGCGAAGCCTTCGATGTGCCTGAAACCGGCTGAGGGGCGCTGTGGCCAGCTCTATCTTCCGGCCAGCGCTGCCTCGGTCGAAGACGCTCCCTGGCGCTGTTTCAGCACATGTTCGCGCCAGATGGTGAACACCCCCGCGCCGACGACGATCAGCGCGCCGACGACCATATGCACGGTCAGTTGCTCCTTGAACAGCAGCACGCCGAAAAGCGAGCCGTAGACAAGCTGCAGATAGGTGATGGTCTGCACGGTGACGGCTTCCGTGACGGCAAGGGCGCGAATCAGCAGGTAGTGCCCGGAAATGCCGGTGGCGCAAAGCGCGATCAGCCAGCCCCAGTCTGCCAGCGGCACATCCTCCCAGAAGAACGGGCCGATAAGGCTGGTCAGCACCATGCCGACAACGCCGGTGTAAAACAGGCTGACTTCGGGCGAATCGTAACGTCCGGCAAGCCGGGTGAAGAGCGAATAGAGCGCGAATGTGAAGCAGCAGCCGACCGGCACCAGCGTCACCAGCGTAAATTCCTCGCCGAAAGGATCGATGACGATCAGCACGCCGCACAGGCCGATGACGATGGCGACCCAGCGACGCCATCCAACGCGTTCGCCGAGAAGCGGCACCGACAACAGCGCCACCACAAGCGGGGCCGACATGAAAATCGCCTGGCTCTGGGCAAGGCCGACAAGGGCAAAGGAGATGATCGAAATCAGGATCTGCGCCACCAGCAGGAAGGAGCGCCAGATCTGCAGGGTGGGATGCTCGGTCGCCACCGCCTTGCGAAAGCCGCCGGGCATTCTTGCCGCCAGAAGGATCACGAACACGCCGAAGGCCCAGTAGCGCACCATTGCAATGAAAAGCGGAGAGTATAGCGGGCCGAGATGGCGGGTGATCGCATCCTGAATGGCGAAGATCGAGATCGCGCCGAAGGCGAGAACAACACCGGACGCCTTCATGCCGCCGCTCCGTTGCACGACAGGCAAGGAGCCGAAAGGGCGGCGCGCCGGCAAACCGGCAATTCGGTCACCTGCGCAGCAAAAAGAGGAACTAACATCGTTTCAGAACTTTCGAGAAGGTACGGTCCGGTCAGAGGCGGCCGGGCCATTACGGGCAGCAGACTGTTTCAGGAACGCACAGGCGGCCGAAACGTTCACTGCCGGCAGACAGGATTATCCCGACATTACACACGATCAGCACCGACGCAAAGGTCGCGTAGGGCCCGAGGCGTTCCGTTCTCGCTTTTCGGCGTCATTTTTCGCTATCGTTCCGGCCGGCACTGGTGACGCCGCATGGTTTTGCCCATATAAGGCCGCTTGAAGGACTGGTGATGGAGCCTTGTGGCATGGCGGACAGTGACAGCATGGTGCGCATGGAGCGCATGAACGGACTTGGCAACAAGATCCTCGTCATCGATATGCGCGGGCGCGCCGGCAAGGTGACCCCGCAAGCCGCGATCCGTCTCGACGCCCACCCCGACACCGAATTCGACCAGATCATGGCGCTTTACGATCCCCGCGATGATGCGCCGGACGGCTGGATCGATATTCTCAATTCCGACGGCTCGATGGCGCAGGCCTGCGGTAACGGCACGCGCTGCGTGGTCGATTATCTGTCGCGCGAAACCGACAAGCGCCGCTTTTCCTTCCGCACCATTGCCGGCGCGCTGTTCGCCGAGCGGTTGTCGGATACGCTGATCTCCGTCGATATGGGCGCGCCGATCTTCGAATGGGAGAAGATTCCGCTCGCAGGCACCGCCGCCGACACCACCCACATTGCCCTGCCGGAGCCGCATGAGGCCGACCCGGCGCTGCAGCGGTTTTCGGCCGCGTCCATGGGCAATCCGCATGCCGTCTTCTTCGTGCCGCGCGATGTCGACAGCTACGATATTCTCGCCTTCGGTCCGCGTTACGAGCGCCATCCGCTGTTTCCCGAGCGCGCCAATATTTCGCTTGCCCAGGTCACGTCGCCGTCCTCGCTGTCGCTGAAGACCTTCGAGCGCGGTGCCGGGCTGACGCTCGCCTGCGGCTCGGCCGCCTGTGCCGCCGCCGTCTCTGCCGCCCGCACCGGCCGCACCGGCCGCAAGGTCACCGTCTATCTGCCGGCCGGCGCGCTGGAGATCGACTGGCGCGAAGACGACGACCACGTGATCATGACCGGGCCTGCGGAACATGAATGGTCCGGCCGGGTTGATCCGGTTACGGGGGAATGGGAACGATGAAACCGTGCCACGGGAAAGCGTCTTGCGCGGCACTTTCTGGCTGTGTTTTGACCTTTGCAGGGAGAAACCAGTGACATCGTCACCGCAAAGCGAAGGTTTGAGCCGAAAGGGCTGGTGGCAGCGCCGGGTCGTGACACCTGCCTGCCGTTTTTATGCCGATCCGCCCGATGCCCTGAACGCGTTTTTCTGGATCAATTTCGTCCTGCCGGCCGGCTTTTACCTTCTGGTGTCGGGTACATTGTCGTCCGTCGGTTTTTTTGTGCATACCTTTTTTGTGCAGCCCTACGGGGCGATCGGGCCGGTTGTCATTGCCACGGTCGTCAACCTGATACTCAAGCTGCTGTTGTTTGTCGGGATTCAGGGCGGCAATCTTTATGCTGCAAGGCATTTCAGCAATTATCGCACGCTGTTTATCGCAATCTTCGTGCTGAATTTCATTGCTCTTCCCACCCGGGCGCCGGCTTTCATTCCTGCGCTTTTCAGCATCGTGCCGGTATGGTCCAACCTTTTGCATGATGGGCTTTTCCTGGCGCGGACCGGCGCGTTTTCCCCTGTGTCCCTGCTGGTGATGGCATTGACCGGCGGGCCGGTTTTGTGAGGCGATGATTTTGGCAAGTCCTGCGGAACGTCTTGGTGAAGCATTGCAACGGCGCTATCGTCGGTTCCGTGGCGATCACGCCACGCTGGCCGATGCCCTTGTCGCGGCATTGCACATGCGCGATCCGGCCCTGAAGGCGTTTTTCTGGATCAATTTCATCCTGCCGGCGGTCTATGTGTTCTATATCAGCCGGCTTGGTTTATGGAGCCAGACCGCCGTCATCGCGCCGTTCAGACAGGGGCTCGCAGATGGCACGTTTACGTTTGCCGAGCTTTACGCCGATCCCGCACGCGCTTTCATGATCTCCTGGTTTCCGCTGGAGCTGATGCTGCTGTCATTTCTTGTTCTGCTGGTCCTCAATCTGCGCTGCATGAAGCTGTTTCCCGATCGCAAACGGCTGTTCCGACTTGTCCTTGCGGGCAATTTTCTGGCGCCCCTTGTTGGCAGTATCGGCGTTCTCCCGGTGTTGCCGCGCCTTCCCTTCGACCTTGCCACATATGCCGTTCACATCTGGCCTCTGTAACATCAGGGTCTTTCAATTTACGGCCGGTTGCGCCATATAGCGGGCAACCGGACAAGACGACCAGCGATGACCATCAAGACCCTGACATTCGGCTGCAGGCTGAACACCTATGAGAGCGAAGTCATGCTCAAGGCCGCTGAGGAAGCGGGGCTTGGCGATGCCGTTCTGGTGAACACCTGTGCGGTCACCGGCGAGGCCGTGCGCCAGGCCAGACAGGCGATCCGCAGGGCACGGCGCGAAAACCCCGATGCCCGCATTGTCGTTACCGGCTGCGCGGCGCAGACGGAGCGGCAGACCTTCGCCAATATGGCCGAAGTCGATGCGGTCTTGGGCAATGCCGAAAAGCTGGAAACGGAGAGCTACCGGGCCTTGCCGGATTTCGGCGTTTCGGCGGAAGAAAAGCTGATCGTCAACGACATCATGAGCGTCACCGAAACCGCGCCGCAGATGGTCGAAAGCATTGACGGCCATGTGCGCGCGTTCTTGCAGGTGCAGAACGGCTGCGACCACCGCTGCACCTTCTGCATCATTCCCTATGGCCGCGGCAATTCCCGTTCCGTGCCGATGGGGGCTGTGGTCGAACAGGCCCGCACGCTTGCGGCAAGGGGCTATCGCGAGATGGTGCTGACCGGGGTCGACGCCACATCCTATGGCGCGGACCTTCCCGGCGAGCCGACCCTCGGGCTTCTGGCAAAGACGCTTTTGAAACACGTGCCGGAGATTGCACGCCTCAGACTGTCCTCCATCGACAGTATCGAGGTCGACCGCCATCTCCTCGATCTTCTGGCCGACGAGCCGCGTTTCATGCCGCATCTGCATCTCTCGCTCCAGCACGGCGACAACCTGATCCTGAAGCGGATGAAGCGGCGGCATCTGCGCGATGATGCGCTCGCCTTCATCCGGCAGGCCCGCGCCCTTCGCCCCGGGATCGCCTTCGGCGCCGATTTCATCGCCGGTTTTCCGACCGAAACGGACGCGCATTTTGAAAACTTGGTGCGCTTTGCCGAGGAAGCGGATATCGCCCGGCTGCATGTCTTTCCCTATAGCCCGCGTCCCGGTACTCCGGCAGCGCGCATGCCGCAGCTCGACCGGGCCGTGGTGAAGGCGCGGGCAAAACGTCTGCGCGAAACCGGCGAGACACTCAGAATACGCCATCTCGACCGGATGGTCGGCACCACCCAGACCGTGCTGACGGAACGCGGCGAAAACGGCCATGCGGAAAATTTCGCACCCGTGGCGACGCCGGGGCTTGAGCCCGGCCTTTTCGTCACCGCCCGCATTACCGGTCACGACGGTTCCCGGCTTGAGGCGGAATTTGCGGGACACGCTGTCTGATATCCGATCTTCGACGTCTGGCGCGTTGACAAGGCGCGGTGACGCACGGGATAAAGAACCGCAAACGGCAAGAACAGGAAATTATTCCCATGGCCCTCGGCTTCATGAAAAACGTCTTCACCTTCGGCAAAAAGGACGCGCCGAAGGATGAGCAGACCGTCCTGCCGGAAGACGAGACCGAGGCGCCCGAAGCCGCAACGTCGGAACCGGAAGCGCCTGCCGAAACCGTCACCGAGGTCGAAAGCGCGGACCCGTGGGACGATGATAGCATTGTCGGCGGTGTTGTCGGCCCATCGCAGAGTGAACCGGAAGAGCCCGCGACCCTGGAAGAGCCTGCCGCCGAAACCCCGGCAGCGCCCGAGGCCCCGCCCGCGGTTGAGGAGCCTGCGGTGGACGAACCTGCTGCCGAAACGCTGCCGGAAGCGGAACAACAACCTGACCCTGCCGCACCGAAAAATCGGGGCTTCGAGATCACCAGCGGTGCAAAGCCGGAAGCGGTACCGTCGCAGCCGGCCAAACGGCTCTCCTGGTTCCAGCGGCTGAAGGCCGGGCTGTTTCGCACCTCGCAGCAGCTTTCCGGCCAGATCGCAGCCCTGTTCACCAAGCGCAAGCTCGACGAGGAAGCGCTGGAAGAACTGGAAGACCTGCTGATCCAGGCCGATCTCGGCGTTGAAACCGCCATGCGCATCACCGATACGCTGTCTTCGGAACGTTATGGCCGCGATGTGACCGGCACGGATGTCTCCCGGATCATGGCAGGCGAGATCACCAAGGTGCTGGGCCCTGTGGCAAAGCCGCTGGCGCTCGATCTTTCGAAAAAGCCGCATGTCATTCTGGTGGTCGGCGTCAACGGTACCGGCAAGACCACCACCATCGGCAAGCTTGCCGCCAAGCTGACGGGCGCGGGCCTGAAGGTGACGCTGGGGGCAGGCGACACGTTCCGCGCTGCTGCCATCGAACAGCTGAAGATCTGGGCCGACCGCACCGGCGCCGATTTCGTCGGCACGAAACTGGGGGCAGATGCCGCCGGCCTTGCCTATGACGCCTTCAAGCGCGGTCAGGAAAACGGCTCCGACGTCGTCATCATCGACACGGCGGGCCGGTTGCAGAACAAGGCCGAACTGATGGACGAGCTGGCCAAGATCGTTCGCGTGCTCGGCAAGCTCGATCCCGACGCGCCGCATACCGTGTTGCAGACACTCGATGCCACCACCGGCCAGAATGCCATGAACCAGGTGGAAATCTTCCGCAATATCGCCGGCGTTTCCGGCCTTGTGATGACCAAGCTCGACGGCACGGCGCGCGGCGGCATTCTGGTGGCGATTGCCGCCAAACACAAATTGCCGGTCTATTTCATCGGCGTCGGCGAGGGGATCGACGATCTCGAACCGTTCGAGGCGGAAGAATTTGCCCAGGCGATTGCCGGAACCACGGAAGAAGAAGAGGCCTGAAGGGCGGTTGCGCCCGTAAAATAGCCGTTATTGGGGTTGAAGGAACGCCGCCCCCATATGATATGAGCCGACGATCCCACGCACAAGAAACGACAGGTCATGAGCGAACCCACCAAAAGACTGACGACCGAACAGAAGGAAGAACCTTTCCTGAAGCTTGTCTTCGAGCTTGGTCCGTTGCTGATCTTCTTCTTTGCCAATCTGCGCGGCGAATGGCTGATGAGGACATTTCCGGTGCTCGCCCCCATCGGCTCGCCGCTTCTGGTGGCAACCGCGCTGTTCATGGCGGCCACGGTGATTTCGCTGATCGCCTCGCGCATCGTCATGGGCAATATTCCGATCATGCCGCTGGTTTCCGGCGTCGTCGTGATGGTGTTCGGCGCGCTGTCGATCTGGCTGCAGGACGAGACCTTCATCAAGATGAAGCCGACCATCGTCAACGGCTTGTTCGCCGCCGTGCTGCTCGGCGGGCTTCTCTTCGGCCGTTCGCTGCTCGGCTATGTGTTTCATTCCGCCTTCAAGCTCGATGACGAGGGCTGGCGCAAGCTGACGCTCAGATGGGGCCTATTTTTCGTGTTTCTGGCGATCCTGAACGAGGTTGTCTGGCGCAATTTCTCCGCCGATACCTGGGTCAATTTCAAGGTCTGGGCCACCATGCCGATCACCATCGCCTTCACGCTCGCCCAGATGCCGCTGATCATGCGCCATTCCACCGAACCGCTCGGCGAGGAAAAGAAGGACGAGGGATAAGCGGCTTCGCTGTATCTGCGGTCGTTTTGCCGGCACGTTCCCAAACCACCGTCATCCCGGCCTTGAGCCGGGATCCAGGGCTGTGCGGGAAAACTCATAGTATTTCGCGGGTGCGCGCAGCAGGACACACATCGTGTGGCCCTGGACCCCGGCTCAAGGCCGGGGTGACGGCAGAGCATGTGTTGCAGTCTGTGTCTCAGTTCATCAGCCGCGAAGCCGGGCCGATGGTGCGGTTGATGACCGGCAGGATGTCCTTGGCATAGGATGCAGGATCGATCGGGCCGACCTTCTTGAAGATGATCGTGCCGTCCGGTCCGACCACGAAGGTTTCGGGCACGCCGTAGACGCCCCAGTCGATGACGGCAGCGCCGCGCTTGTCGACGCCGATGGCGGAATAGGGATTGCCGAGTTCGCCCAGGAACCGCAGGGCGTTGTCGGGATTGTCCTTGTAGTTGATGCCGACGACGTTGACGTCGGGGTTTTCGGAAAGCTCCATCAGGAACGGATGCTCCTGCCGGCAGGGCACGCACCACGACGCGAACACGTTGACGAGGGTGAACTTGCCCGCGATTTCCGCACTGGTGAGCGCCGGGCGATTGCTGCCCTCAAGCGGCGGCAGGTTGAGTTCGGGCGCCTGTTTTCCGATCAGCACGGAGGGAATTTCCGAAGGGTCGCGGCCGAACAGGATCTGCCAGCCGAAAACGGCGAACAGGGCGGCAACCACGATCAGCGGCAAAGCCGCCATCAGGGTGCGGCGCTTTCCCGGGCCCCGTTTTTCGTCGCCGTCATCGCTCATCATCGTTTTCCCGCGCTGCGCCGTCTGGCGCCGGCCTTTTCAAGGGCTGCAAGTTCGCGTTTGCGGGCGCGTCCATCCAGCATCAGCCAGGCGACAAGCCCGGCAAAGACCAGTGCCGTTGCGCCATAGGCTGCGGAAATGAAGAAGGTGTGGCTCATCATTGCGTCCTCGGCTCTCGCCGTGCGACCGGCGCTTCCGCCCGGCTGGCGGCCACCCGGCGCATGGCGGCAACGCGGCGGCGGTAGATTTCGTTGCGCATGGCAACAAGATGCATGGTGAAGAAGGCAAAAGTATAGGCGAGCGCCATGACCGCCAGCGGCCACAGGAAAACCGGATCGATGGTCGGGCCGTCGAGGCGGATCACGCTTGCCGGCTGATGCAGCGTGTTCCACCAGTCGACGGAAAACTTGATGATCGGGATGTTGACGACGCCAACGAGAATCAGGATCGCCGACAGCCGTGCGGCGCGCTGCGGCTCATCCACTGCCCGGTTGAGCGCGACGATGCCGAGATACATCAGGAACAGGATGAACACCGAGGTCAGCCGCGCATCCCACACCCACCACGCGCCCCACATCGGCTTGCCCCAGAGCGAGCCGGTCAGAAGCGCCAGAAAGGTGAATGCCGCGCCAATCGGGGCTGCGGCCTTGTGGGCGACATCGGCCAGCGGATGACGCCAGACCAGCGTGCCGAGCGCTGCCACCGCCATCACCATGTAGCACATCATCGCAAGCCATGCCGCCGGCACATGAATATACATGATGCGCACCGTATTGCCCTGCTGGTAATCGGCTTCGGAGGTAAAGGCGAGACAGAGGCCGACGACAGACAGCGCCAGCGTGATTGCGATCATGAACGGCAGGATGCGGCCGACAAGGGAAAGAAACCGCGTCGGGTTTGCAAGCCCCGCAATCATGCCCACCTTTGGCTTCATCTCATCCATCGCAGCAATCCATCCCTGTTGCTCCTATCGGGTTTCGCTCAATCGTCACCCTGACGCAAGGCCAGGCTGGCGGCAAGCGGCCCGACAACGGCAAAAAAAAGCGTGAGCGCGACCAGTATCAGGAAAGGCGGCAGAAACGCCTCGATTTCCGAGGTCGCCGCATAGCTGGCCCCCACGCCGAAAATCAGCACGGGGATCGACAGCGGCAGGATCAGGATCGGCACCAGCAGACCGCCGCGCGGGAGAGAAACCGCGATTGCCGCGCCTGCAGCCCCGATAAAGGTGATGGCGGGCGAGCCGGCAAGCAGCGTGATGAAGGATGCGCCAAGGCCGGAAAGGCCGACATTCATCAAAAGGCCCATGACCGGCGAAAGAACGACGAGCGGCAGCACATAGGCGGTCCAGTGCGCCAGGCATTTGACGAGAACGATCAGCACCAGCGGTTCGTCCTGCATCTTCAGAAGATCGAGCGAACCATCGTCGCGCTCGCTGCGAAACAGGCGGTCGAGGCCGATCAATGTCGACAGCAGCACTGCGATCCAGACCATGGCCGGGCCGATTCGCGCCAGCAGCGCCAGATCCGGGCCGACGCCGAAGGGCACGGTTGCAACCACGCAGAGGAAGAACAGCAAGCCGACCAGCGCGCCGCCGCCGGCACGTATGGAGAGAACCAGATCGCGAAGGAAAAGCGCGCCCATGGCTTAAAAAGCCTCCGCCAGAAACGGGTCGGCGCCTAAATGCCGGGGCCCGGAAAATTCAAGCGCCTGCTGATTGGCAAGGCCGAGCGGCTCATGGGTTGCGGCAATCACGATGCCGCCTTCGCCAAGATGCGCGTTCATCAGCTTGGTCAGGGTTTTTCTGGCAGCCGTGTCGAGGGCGGCGGTCGGCTCGTCCAGCAGCCAGACCGGCCGGTAAGCGACCAGAAGGCGGGCAAAGGCGATTCGCCGTTTCTGGCCGGCCGAGAGATAGCCGAAGGGCAGGTCAAGCGTGCCGGAAAGCCCGATCGCCTCGGCGGCCTCGGTGATGTCGAGCCCCGTACTACCGGCAAAATCGCCCATCATCTTCTGCCAGAAGGTGAGGTTTTCACGCGCCGTCAGTTCCGGTTTCATGGCGTTCTGGTGGGCGAGGTAATGGGCGGCGGGGGCAAGCGGCCGGCCTTCCGCATCATCGCTGTCGAAAAACAGCGCCGTGCCGTCGGTCGGCCCGACCAGCCCCAAAAGCGCGCGCAGCGCCGTTGATTTGCCTGCGCCGTTCGCCCCGGTGAAGACCATGCTCTCGCCGGCGCGCAGCGAAACCGCGAGATTACTGAAGATCAGCATGTCGCCCCGGCTTACCGAAAGGCCTGTAGCCTCGATGCGCAATGCCATCATTACCCCTTCGGCGAAGGCCGCCGGACCCCGTAGCTTGTCGGTTGATAAAAAAATTTAAATTTCAACCATTGTTTATCTGGCACCTTTCTTAGAAATTATCTATACAATGCGCAACCACGCCAGCGGCCGGCGTGAAACACATCCTTGTGCCGAACCTGGGGCATTATGTCCCGCGTGCGGACAGCGGAAATGGTCGCACCCGCATCCTGATGTCGTAAGTACATAGGCGTTCGCACGGCTGGTTGAGGCCAATCAGAATGAGCGGGGTTTTATCCGTGGCTAAATCACTCGACAGTTTTGAATGTCGCTCCACACTCGATGTGGACGGAAAAGAGTATGTTTACTTCAGCCTGCCCAAGGCCGAAGCAAACGGGCTTGCAGGCGTTTCGAAGCTTCCTTTCTCCATGAAGGTGCTTCTGGAAAACCTTCTTCGCAACGAAGATGGCCGCTCGGTCACCAAAGACGACATTATCGCTGTCGCCAAGTGGCTCAACGACAAGGGCACCGCGGGTGCTGAAATCGCATATCGTCCGGCCCGCGTGCTGATGCAGGACTTCACCGGCGTTCCCGCCGTTGTCGATCTCGCCGCCATGCGTGACGGCATCGTCAATCTCGGCGGCGACCCGGAAAAGATCAACCCGCTGGTTCCCGTCGATCTCGTCATCGACCATTCGGTCATCGTTGACGAATTCGGCACGCCGCAGGCTTTCGCGCACAATGTCGAATATGAATACAAGCGCAATGGCGAGCGCTACCGCTTCCTGAAATGGGGCCAGCAGGCGTTCAAGAACTTCCGCGTTGTTCCCCCCGGCACCGGCATCTGTCATCAGGTGAACCTCGAATATCTTGGCCAGGCTGTCTGGACCAAGGAAGAAGACGGCTCCGAAATCGCCTATCCCGACACCTGCGTCGGCACCGACAGCCACACCACCATGATCAACGGTCTTGGCGTTCTCGGCTGGGGCGTTGGCGGTATCGAGGCCGAAGCGGCCATGCTCGGTCAGCCGGTATCCATGCTGCTGCCGGAAGTCATCGGCTTCAAGCTGACGGGCGAGCTGAAGGAAGGCGTCACCGCGACCGACCTCGTGCTCACCGTCGTGCAGATGCTGCGCAAGAAGGGCGTTGTCTCCAAGTTCGTCGAGTTCTACGGCCACGGCCTCGATTCGATGACGCTCGCCGACCGCGCCACCATCGGCAATATGGGCCCGGAATACGGCGCCACCTGCGGCTTCTTCCCCGTCGACGGCGAGACGCTCCGCTACCTCGACATGTCGGGCCGCACCAAGGATCGTATCGCGCTGGTTGAAGCCTACACCAAGGCCCAGGGCATGTTCCGCGAAGGTGATGGCGACGAGCTTGTCTTCACCGACACGTTGGAACTCGACCTCGGCGACGTTGTGCCGTCCATGGCCGGTCCGAAGCGTCCGGAAGGCCGCATCGCGCTCGAAAACATCGCCTCCGGTTTTTCCGATGCGATGGTCAACATGTACAACAAGGAAGAGGGTGACCTCGGCAAGCGTTACGCCGTCGAGGGCACGGATTATGATCTCGGCCACGGCGATGTCGCCATTGCCGCGATCACGTCGTGCACCAACACCTCCAACCCGTCCGTGCTGATCGCCGCCGGTCTTCTGGCGCGCAACGCCGTTGCCAAGGGTCTGAAGACCAAGCCGTGGGTCAAGACGTCGCTGGCACCCGGGTCCCAGGTCGTTGCCGAATATCTGGAAAAGGCCGGTCTTCAGGACGATCTCGATGCGCTTGGCTTCAACCTTGTCGGTTTCGGCTGCACCACCTGCATCGGCAATTCCGGTCCGCTGCCGGGCCCGGTCTCCAAGACCATCAACGACAAGGGCCTGATCGCCGCCGGCGTTCTCTCCGGTAACCGTAACTTCGAAGGCCGCATTTCGCCGGACGTTCAGGCCAACTACCTGGCCTCTCCGCCGCTGGTCGTTGCCCATGCGCTGGCCGGCACGGTCACCAAGGACCTGACCACCGAGCCGCTCGGCGAGGACAAGGACGGCAACCCGGTCTATCTCAAGGACATCTGGCCGTCGGCCAAGGAAGTCCAGGAGACGATCGAGAAATACGTCACCCGCGAGCTTTACGAAAGCAAATATGCCGACGTGTTCAAGGGCGACGAAAACTGGCAGGCGGTTCAGATTCCCGACGGCCAGACCTATGCCTGGGACGACAACTCGACCTATGTCCAGAACCCGCCCTATTTCGTCGGCATGGGCAAGACGCCAACGGCCGTTTCCGATATCGAGAATGCCCGCATCCTCGGTCTGTTCGGCGACAAGATCACCACCGACCACATTTCTCCGGCCGGTTCGATCAAGGCGCAGTCGCCTGCCGGTGAATATCTGATGGGTCACGATGTGGCGGTTGCCGACTTCAACCAGTACGGCACGCGGCGCGGCAATCACGAAGTGATGATGCGCGGCACCTTTGCCAATATCCGCATCCGCAATCACATGCTCGGCCCGAACGGCAAGGAAGGTGGCTACACCATCCACTATCCGTCCAAGGAAGAGATGTCGATTTTCGACGCGGCCATGGAATACCGCAAGGAAGGCGTTCCGCTGGTTATCTTCGCCGGCGGCGAATACGGCAACGGCTCCTCGCGTGACTGGGCGGCCAAGGGCACCAATCTTCTCGGCGTACGCGCCGTGATTGCCGAAAGCTACGAGCGTATCCACCGCTCGAACCTGGTCGGCATGGGCGTCATCCCGTTCACCTTCGAAGACGGTGCAAGCTGGGAAAGCCTCGGCCTGAAGGGCGACGAAACCGTCACCATCGAAGGTCTCGCCGATATCAAGCCGCGCGAAAAGAAGGTTGCCAAGGTGACCTTCGCCGACGGTACGGTGAAGGACGTTCCGATCCTGTGCCGCATCGATACGCTCGACGAGCTCACCTACGTCAACAATGGCGGCATCCTGCAGACCGTTCTGCGCGATCTGGCCGCCTGAAAAGGCGCGCATCATTGATGTGAAATTTGAAGCCGGGCGGTGAAAATCGCCCGGTTTTTTGTGCCCGGTCCACCCCGGGCGCCGGCTGCGATTTTCCTGTTCTTTGACGGGCGGAGACCGGGAAAACCGGGCCGGGCCCTTGCACTTGGCTTTCCATTGTCGCAAGGTGAGGCAGTTCGAGTATGCCGGTTTCCCGGTATTCGTGTCGGTCGGGAGGGGCGATGCCTTTCCGCGCTGTCGGTAGCAAGTGATCACAATCCATGAGTTATTCTGCTTTTGATCATCCTGTGCTTTCGGGTCTGGTTGGCGACGATGAGGTTGCCGCCTTCTTTTCGCTCGATGCTGAAATCAGGGCGATGCTGGCCTTCGAGGCCGCGCTTGCAGAGGCCGAGGCCCGCGCCGGTGTCATTCCCGAAGCGGCGGCCGAGCGCATCGGCGCTGTCTGCACCACGTTTTCACCCGACATTGCCGCATTGAAGAAGGCGACCGGGCGCGACGGCATAGTGGTGCCGGACCTCGTGCGCCAGTTGCGCGCGGAAGTCGGGCCGGACGCGGCCGATTACGTCCATTTCGGCGCCACCAGTCAGGATGTCATCGATACCTCGCTGATGATGCGGCTTTCGGATGTCTCGACACTGCTGATCGATCGGCTGGACCATCTGTTCCAGCGCATGGATACGCTCGAATCGCGCTTTGGCCAGAACGCGCTGATGGGGCGCACCCGCATGCAGCCGGCCATGCCGATCACCGTGTCGGATCGCCTGCGCGCCTGGCGCGAGCCGGTGCTGTATTTGCGGCAGTTCCTGCTGCGTGTCGACAGTCAGTTGTTCGCGGTCCAGTTCGGCGGCGCTGTCGGAACCCTGCACCGCCTGCCGGAGCAGGCCGTCGAGGTCAGGGCAATGCTTGCCGATCTTCTCGGCCTGATCGATGCGCCGCAATGGCAGAACCAGCGCAATGTTCTGGCTGAATTCGCTTCGGCCATGTCCCAGATTACCGGCAGCCTCGGCAAGTTCGGCCTCGATATCGCGCTTCTGGCCGAAATGGGCGAGGAAATCGAGCTTTCCGGCGGTGGCGAATCCTCCGATATCGAGGGAAAACGCAATCCGGTGACAGCGGAAGTGCTGGTGTCGCTGTCCCGCTTCAATGCGGCGCAGCTTTCGGCCATGCATCTGGCACTGGTGCATGAACAGGAGCGCTCAGGTGCGGCCTGGACGCTTGAATGGCTGACCCTGCCGCAGATGGTGGCTGCCGCTGCCGCCTCGCTCAAGCTGGCCGACTGGCTGTGCACCAAGATCACCCGCCTCGGGACCTGATTTCTGCCTTCATATTGCCTTGACCAATTGCACTGATTTGAGAGCCCGGCGGTCCTTGATCCTTCGGTTGTCACCTTAGAGGACCACACGGGATTCAACGGCTTGTATGAAAACCTGTCCGGCGCGCAAACCGCTGGCGGACTCTTGTCAATTGATATGATTTGCCGCACGATGGGACATGACCAAATGGCGTCCCAATCCCAGGCTGATCAAACGACCGGCCTATCTTTCCCTTGCTGAGCAGATCGCCGGCGCCATCCGTGATGGCCTGCTGGTCGACGGCATGCGTTTGCCGCCGCAACGCGAGATGGCGGCCGATCTGAAGATCTCGGTCCAGACCGTCAGCCGTGCCTATGAGGAACTCTCCAGAAGGGGGCTGGTGGTTGGCGAGGTGGGGCGCGGGTCCTATGTCAAATCGGTGTCGACTGCCCCGGAACGCCCGCATCTGAGCGAAGGCGCGTCCGGTGTCGTCGATCTCTCGATCCTGAAACCGGTCTGCGAAAGTCGCAGCCTTGGCCGGTTTCGCAACGCCTTCGCCGAACTTGGCAGTTCCATGCCGCCGGATATGGCCTTTTCGATGATCCCGAATGCGCTGTTCCGGCGCTATCGCATGGCCGGCGTCAATTGGCTTGCGGCCTGCGGGCTGAAAGTGCCGCATCACGGTATCACGGTGACCAATGGGTCCAGCGATGCGATGACGGCAGCCTTCATGAGTGTCGCCCCGCCGGGCGCGGCGCTGGCGGCGGAAGACCTGACACATCCGATGGTCAGGCCGCTCAGCAGCTATCTCGGCATTGACCTCGAGCCGGTTGCCGTCGATGCCGACGGGCTTTTGCCGTCTGCGCTGGAGGCGCTGGCCGCCCGCAAGCGGCTGCGGGCGATCTTCCTGCAGCCTTCGGCCGCCGGTCCGCGTGGAACGCTGATGAGCGCGCCGCGCAGACGCGCGATTGCGGCGATTGCCCGCAGATATGATCTTGCGATCATCGAAAACGATGTGCTGGGGCCGCTGGTCGAAAACCGGCCGCCGCCGGTCGCCGCCTTCGCGCCGGAACGCACGCTTTACATCACCGACCTTTCCAAGAACACGATCCCGGGCCTGAGATGCGGGTTTCTGGTCGCGCCTGACCGGTTCGCGGCCGCCGTCTCCAACCGTTACCTTGCCGCCAACTGGATCGCGACGCCGGTGATGGCGGAAATCGCCAGCCGCTGGATTGTCGACGGCACGGCGATGGAGCTGGTCAACTGGCAGCGCATGGCGCTGAAGCGCCGCCGGGCGATTGCCGAAAAGGAACTTGCCGGTGTTGCCTGCGCCATTACCCCCGGTGCGCTGCATGTCTGGATTCCGCTTCCGGGCGGGATCAACGAGACGGCCTTTGTCGATCGCGCCCGCCACCGCGGCGTGGCGGTTGCCGCGGGCAATTCGTTCCGCTCGGGCCGGGAACCCACCGCGCCTGCCATTCGGGTTGCGCTCGCCGCCTCGTCGGAAATCGAGCTTTCATCCTCGCTGGCGCTGATTGCCGCCATGCTGGAAGAAGGGGAGCGCAAATCGCGCCCGGCGGTGGCCGGCAATGGCTGAGGGGGGGGCGCCAGCCGTGCTTGCGCGCCGGCCGCTGTTTGCCGTCGGTAGCCGGAAGACCGCCGGCAGCCCGCCCGCACTCGCCGCCGAAACGGCCGTGGCGATGAGTTATGGCGGTTCCTCCCACGCGGTGCTGATGGCCACGCCCGCCGACCTTGTCGATTTTGCCTATGGTTTCAGCCTTACAGAGGGCATCATCCGGCATCCGGACGAAATTCTGTCGGTCGAGATCGTTGCCTTCGAGACCGGAATTGACCTGCAGATTGCGCTTGCGGAGGATCGCTCGGCCGAACTGGCGGCAAGACGCCGCTCCATGGCCGGTCCCGTCGGCTGTGGTCTGTGCGGGCTGGAAGGTATCGAAGCCGCCATGCGACCGGTTCCATCGGTCGAAGACGACCGGTTTACAATGACAGCCGACGACATCGACCGGGCAATGAACGCCCTTTCCGGTCTCCAGCCGCTGTTTGCCGAAACCCGCGCCGTGCATGGCGCAGGCTTCTATTGTCCGGACAAGGGCATGACGGCGGTGCGTGAGGATGTCGGCCGCCACAATGCGCTCGACAAGCTCATCGGCGTGCTCGCCCGCGAGCAGGTGGCTGCCCGGCGCGGCGCCTTTGTCGTCACCAGCCGTCTTTCCGTCGAAATGGTGCAGAAGGCGGCGATTGCCGGTGCCCCGGTGCTGATCGCGGTTTCACAGCCGACCGGCCTTGCGGTGGAGACGGCGGAAAAAGCCGGTATCACGCTGGTTGCAAGCGCACGCGGCGACGGATTTTCGGTATTCACCCATGGCGCGCGGATCACGTCTTGACGACCGGGCGCTCCGCCCGGCCGTTTTCCGTTTGACGTGTCTTATGCGGCGAGCTGTTTTGCCTTGCGGGCCCGTCCTTCGGCGTCCGCGGCCCGGATGGCGGCAACCACGTCCTTGGGCGTGACCGAACCGGGCACGTTGCCCATCGTATCGGCCGGGTCGCAGGCCAGTTTTGCCACTTCGAGCAACTGGTCGTCCGTCGCATCGCCGATGCCGATATCGGCAAGCGTCATCGGCAGGCCGATCGCTTCGCAGAAACCGTAGACGGCATTGACGATTTCACGCGGGCGTTTGGTCAGCATCAACAGCGACTGGGTGCCGATCGCGACCTTTTCGCCATGCCAGTAGCCATGCGTGCCCTCAAGCGCGGTCAGGCCATTGTGGATCGCATGGGCGCCGGAAAGCCCGCCGCTTTCAAAACCGAGACCGGACAGCAGCGTATTGGCCTCGACGATCCGCTCGAATTCCGGTGTCACGATCTTCTGTGAGGCAGCCGCCTTGGCCGCCGCGCCATCGGCAAGCAGCGTGTCGAAACACATGCGGGCCAGACCATAGGCCGTCATCGAGCCGACGCGGCCGGTCATGTTGGCGCTGCCGGTCTGTTTGCAGTCTTCCGCCTCGAACCAGGTCGAAAGCGCATCGCCCATGCCGGCGACGAAAAGGCGGACCGGCGCACCGACCACCAGTGTGGTATCGACCAGCACCACATCCGGGTTTTTCGGCAGCACCTAGAGGGAGAAAGTTTAAACTCCCTCTTTGAGACGCTGGAGCAATGGGAACGCCATCTCGCACAATTGGATTTTAAAAATCTGAGGTGCGACGATGACGAATTCGCACCATGATTTCAATAAGGTATCCAAGGGTAAAACGCCTGCGCCGTTCTCACTGCGGCTGACGTTTGAGGAACGGGCGAAGCTGGAAGCGGCTGCAAATGGCGCGCCGCTGGGCGCGTATATCAAGGCCATGCTGTTTGACGGCGATCTGGCGAAGCTGCGCCGCCGCAATATGAACCCGGTCGCCGATCAGCAAGCCTTGGCACGGGTGCTCTCGGCGCTTGGCCGCTCCCGGCTCTCAAGCAATCTCAATCAACTGGCCCGCGCCGCCAATACCGGGACGTTGCCGGTCCATCCCGAAACAGAACAAGAGCTGGTGGAGGCCTGCCGTGAAGTCATGGCCTTGCGGGCCGATTTGCTGCGCGCGCTTGGGCTGGATGGAGGCGCGCCATGATCCTCAAGGGCAATACACGCGGCAATGCGCGGGAACTGGCGAACCACCTGATGCGCGGGGCGGAGAACGAGCATATCGAGCTGCATAGCCTGCGCGGCTTTGTGGCGGATGACCTGCATGGCGCGATGCAGGAAAGCACGGCCATTGCCAAGGGCACGCGCTGCCAGAAACATCTCTTCTCCCTCAGCCTCAGCCCGCCGCAAAACGAGGCCGTGCCGGTCGAGACCTTCGAGGCGGCGATTGACCGGATTGAAGCCGAGCTGAGCCTGACCGGTCAGCCGCGCGCCATAGTCTTCCACGAAAAAGAAGGCCGCCGTCACGCCCATAGCGTCTGGAGCCGTATCGACGGCGAAGAGATGAAGGCGATCAAGCTGGATTATTACAAGCGCAGGCTCAACGGTATCGCGCGCGATCTTTACCGCGAACATGGCTGGGACATGCCGCGCGGGTTCACCGATAAGCGCGAGCGCGATCCGCTCAGCTTCACCCGCGAAGAATGGCAACAGGCCAAACGCACCCGGCAAGACCCGAAAGCGATTAAACAGGTATTGCAAACCTGCTGGCAGGGTTCGGACACCAAAGCCGCCTTTGAGACCGCCTTGCGGGAACGCGGCTATTTCCTTGCAACCGGGGAGCGGCGCGGCTTTGTCGCCGTGGATTGGCGCGGTGAGGTGTATTCCCTGAGCCGGGCTACCGGGGCCAAAACCAAAGACCTGAAAGCCCGCATTGGTGATCCGAAAGACCTGCAATCCACGGATCAGGCCCAAGCGTTCATTGCCGCCCGTATGACGCCCAAGCTGCAAGAATGGGCAAAAGCGGCGGAAGAGCAAGCGCAGAAACAAAACCTCGCGGCCCGGTTCCAGCGGGAACAGATGGTCCAGCGTCAGCGCCATGCCCGCGCGCAGCTCAAGCAGCGGCAAGAGGCCCGCTGGCTGGACGAGGAACGCAGCCGTGCAGCGCGCACGCCACGGGGAATGCGCGGCCTGTGGGGCTGGGTCACGGGCAAGAACCGCAAAATTCGGCAAGAGAATGAGGCGGAAATCGCCCGCGCCACCCAGCGCGACCGGGCTGAAAAACACGCGGAAATTCAGCGCCAGCTCACCGAACGGCGGAATTTGCAAAAGAAGATCGTCGCCGCGCGGGAAAAGCAGAACGCGCAGATGCAGGCGCTTAACCGCGATGTCGCGCAATACATGGCGATGGGCCGCGCGCCAGCGCCGCAAGAGACGCCGCGCGATCAAGGCCGCACACCCAGTCGCACCCGTCAAACCCGCGATCCGCAGCGCGGACCAGACCTTGACCTTTAACCACACCACAAGAGGACACCACTATGGTTATCATTCCAAAGCTTTCCCTCGATAATGATTTGGCCGAACAGCTGGCCGAAATGGCAGATCATTACGGCGTCTCGCTGGAACACATGATCCGCGTGGCCATTGACCGGGAATACGGCCAGTTTGAGAAGTGGCGCTACACCTTCCAGCCGGACGCAACCCCCCCCGGCTTGGCAAACTCGACATGTCGATGATGAGATTCCGTTTTGAGAACGGACTCCGGGGAAATTGCACGCTTAGCCGCGCGCTGCCCGGTTGAACACATCGCATGGATAACCGCCGAGCGCGGCAAGGCTTCTTGGCGACCACAGGCGGATAATGGGGATGTCGATCTGGAATTCAGCCATGATGTTCCTCCTCATGTCTGGCTTGCAAGTTGATACGGACCCGCCAAACAGGACGGCGGCTGTCGTGTAAGCATGATAAATCTGCGGCCTCGTATCCTCCTGAACCGAGTCGTTGCATTTATTGGATGCGTGTTAAACTATATTTCGGTCCGGTGATCCGGTAACCGTATGTTTTGGCTATAACAATTCCTGTCATTGTGATGGAATTGTTGTCTGAGAACTCGACGAAATAGGACTTGGAGGTTTTTTCCTCACCGCGATTGAGCGTGACGTGGATGTCAATCTTTCCGAGCGTGGGCCAAGATCGTATACTTCCCCACGTCCCTTTTGCGTCGTGTTTGTCGCCGATATACGTATCGACGTAACCTCCCGGCGCAAAGTGGATGCTGAAATTGCTTCTTATGTCCTTCCAGCGACCGTATAGCCTCTTCTCTGGGTCTTGAAATACTTTTTGCGTTAGGCATTCGAAAAAACCGCTGCAACTGATCCTTTGAAAAGGGTTTGTGCCGCTGCGCTGAAAACTTGCCGTCGAAACAACGAGGATCGCAAGGGCCGTCACTGTAAGAATACCTCTGGGCATTAGCCTTTCTCCGTATTGCTTGACACGGCCCAGCTCGGGGCTGCATCCCGTTTTTTGTCGAGCAAGAAATTGCGGCGGACAGTCATGTGGGAAACCCCGAAATACGCGGCCACGTCTTCGACGCTCATTTCCTGAAATGTCAGCATCTCAAGGGCCGCGCCAATCTGCGCTTCGTCCAGCTTGCGGGGGCGGCCAAGGGTCTTGCCGCGCTGCTGAGCGGCTTTGAGGCCCGCCACGGTGTTCTCGGCGATAATCTCGCGCTGGAATTCATCGAAGGCGGCAATGATGTGAAAGAACAACCGGCCCGCTGGGGTGGTTGTGTCGATGGCCTGATCGAGCACTTTTAGGCCGATCTGATGGGCTTGAAGAAAGTCGCTGACGGCGATGATATGCTTGACCGAGCGCGCCAGCCGGGACAGCCGCCAGACCACCAGCGTATCGCCGGGGCGCAGCGCTTCCAGCGCGGCCTCCAGCTTGGGCCGCGCCAGATTGCGCCCGGATGCGCTTTCCACAAAGATGGGATCGCAGCCTTGGTTTTCCAGTGCATCGATCTGCAAATCCGGGTTCTGGTCGCGCGTGGAAACGCGGGCATAGCCAATCAGCCGTCCGGCCTCTCCGTCATTAATCCCGCGTCCAGCGGCATTCATGCGCTTTTCCCCTTCACAAAAACGAAGGTTTTCGTGAAGCCTGCATGGTGGGTCTTTCCGTGATTTAAAGTGCGGGAAACCGCAGGGTTTTCCGGTTGAACGTATCATTTTTCCTGTTATTATTTTCTATAATCAAAATTTAACAAATACCTTCGTTATTGTTATCCCGTTTATCATTTATAATTGCAATTATTACTTTAATTATTCCATGTATTAACACCAGCGCATTCGCGGCGAACGATGGCGCATACTTTCAGGAGTGGAGCGTAGAGGCTCAGGAAAATTTTGTTATTACATCCATGGTGATGGCTGGAGCCATTGCCTCGCAAACGGACAAATCGATTCAGAAATGCATAGACGATTGGTACGTGCGAGACTCCGAAAAACTGAATGGGCAGATAGTGAAGCTTATTACTGATAATGAGGAATACGCGCCATCTGCCGTTCTCTTGGCGCTGATACAGAAGAAATGCGGTGCTTTTCCCACGCGCTAAAAGCTATCAAGCCCGCCTATTTGTGTAGGCCCTTTGAACTCGACACTCATTGCTGGGCTCTCGGTCTTTTCGATATTTGCCGACTTTTGTAAAGATTTAAGATCAGACGTCAGATCTTCTTGGATGCCTTTTATTATGTCTTGCATCCCATCTAATTCATCCAATGAAAGTGGTTCGTCGGTATCCTCGTAACGCTCTTGCATGATGCCAACCTCCTGATCGGCGCTATTCAATTCGTGCTCTACCGCATCGACCTTTTGTATTCGGTCGTCGCCGTGCTGAATTTCGCTTAGCTTGGCATGATCTTCACGCCAGATAATGTTTTGGGCAGATGGGTCATCGGAGAGCGCGCCGTCCCGTTCATATGCCAGATCATCATCACCCCGGAAAACAAGCGTCCCGTCAGGCAATCGGGCGTGAGAACGGCGGTGCAAAAGTCGGCCACGGAAGCGGCGGAATAGACCGTCCGCGGGCGGAGTAAAATCCGTCCACCTATCTTCCTTCTGCAATG